>JASJBO010000215.1 GCA_030066475.1 Myxococcota bacterium | reverse complement strand
AGCATCAGCGCGAAGCCGACCGTCAGGTCGGCGACGGCCGCGGCGTTGCGCCCGGGCGTGTGCAGCACCGGGACTCCGTACGCGCTGCACGCCTCCACGTCGACGTTGACCGCGTCGCTTCGGCAGGTCGCCACCACACGCAGGTCCGGCAGCGCCGCAAGCGCCGCCGCGCCGACGAGGTCGACCTCGGTGACGAAGACGTCGAAGCCGGCCAGCGCCTCCACCAGCGCGGGCCCGGTGAGCAGCCGCATCACCTCGCGGAAGCTGGCGTACTCCACCTCGCCGAGCGCGCGCAGCGCGTCGAGTCCGCTCTCGTCGAGATCCGCGGTCACCAGGATGCGCGGCCGGAGCTCGCCCGTCTCGGTGGGGGCCGCCGCGCCGCGCGCCTCCACCGCGGCCGGCGTGAGCAGCATCGAGCCGAGCTGCTGCGCGCCGGCCTGCGCCTCGCCCAGCTCGCGCCAGCGCGGATACAGGTCGGCGTAGACCGCGCTCCGCTCGGCGTCGGGCTCGACGCTGCGGAGATGCCGGGCGGCGCTCCGACCGGCCTCGGCGACGTCGCTCCAGACGCCCGCCGCGACGCCGGCGCACAGCGCGGCGCCCTGGGCGGTGCCCTCGGGCGTCGCGCCCAGCTGCACCGGGCGCCCGAGGATCTCCGCGAGCAGCGCGGGCCAGGTCTCGCTGCGCGTGAGCCCGCCCACGGCGAGCACGTCCCGCTCCGCCTCGCCGGCGATGGCGCGGAGCTGCTCGACGTTGGCACGCACCGCGCTGGCGCAGCCCTCGACGGCCGCGCGCGCCACGAGCTGGTTGCGGTCCGCGTCGAGCGCGGTCGGGAGCGGCGTGAACCCGAGCTGCGTCACCGGCAGGCTGAGCGAGCGCGCGTCCATCGCGCCCGCCCCCACCGTGAGCGTCGTGCCAGCGGCCCCGGGTCGGGTGCGCGCCGCCTCGCCGAGCAGGCGGGGCACCGGGAGCGCCGCGTCGGGAAACAGCAGGTCCGCCACCCACTCGAGCGTCTGTCCCAGCGGGCCCGCGTTGCTCTCGAGGACCCAGCGCCCCGGCAGTACGTGGCACTGGCTCCAGGTGCGGCCCTCGGCATCGCGCAGGGGGTGCGCGGTGACGAGCTGCACGGGCGCCGTGGTGCCGGCGACCACGCCGACCTGACCCGGCTCCAGACCGCCGGTCGCGAGCAGTCCGCACTGCGAGTCGGCGGCGCCCATCGCCACCGGCGTGCCCGGCGGCAGCCCCAGCAGCCCGGCGGCGTCGTCGCGCAGCGCGCCCAGTCGCGCGCCGACGGGCACGAGCGGCGGCAGCCAGCCGGGCGGCACCTCGAGCTCGGCAGCCAGGTCGCGCGCCCAGTCGGCGGTGTCGAGGTCGAACAGTCCCGTCGTACTGGCCTGGGTGGGATCGCTCGCCAGCTCGCCGCACAGGCGCCAGGCCATCCAGTCGCTCACCGAGAGCGCGTGCGCGGTGGGCGGCAGGCCGGTGCTCGCCAGCCAGCGCAGGCGCGGCGCCGCCAGCACCGGCGCCGGCCAGTGCCCGCAGCGCGCGTGGAGCGCGGCGCCCCGCGCCACCGCCAGCTCGAGCGCGACGCCGGTGCCGCGCCCGTCGGTGTTCGCGCCCGCGTGGAGCACCGCCCCCGCGCCGTCGAGCAGGACCAGGCCGAAGCGGATCGCCGAGGCGGCGACGCCCGCAACCTCTTCGGGCCGCGCGCCGGCGCGCTCGATCGCCTCGCGCGCCGCCGCCCCGAGGCTCGACCAGATCGCCTCGAGGTCCAGGTCGATCCCGAGCCCGCCCGAGTCCGGTGCCGGCCGGTGCGACCACGCGCGCCGCGCGCTCGCCACGGGTCGCGCTTCGGCGTCGATCAGCAGCGCGCGCCCGCTGCCGCCGCCCGCGTCGAGGCCCAGCAGGTAGGGGCCGCTCACGCTGCGTCCCAGACCACGGGCAGCGCCTGGGGCGAGCGGAAGACCATGCCCGTGATGTGCACGTCCTCGGCAGCGGGGTCGAGGCGCAGGCCCGGCAGCCGCTCGAAGAGCATCTCGAGCAGCACGCGCGTCTCCATGCGGGCCAGGTGCATGCCCAGGCACACGTGCTGGCCCAGCGCGAACGCGATGTGCGGCTTCGCCTCGCGGTGGAGGTCGAAGCGGTCGGGGTCGGGCCAGCGCGCGGGGTCGCGGTTCGCGGCGCCGAGGTTCACGCTGACGCTGGCGCCCTTCGGAATCGGGACGCCCGCGACCTCGGTGTCCGCGGTCGCGGTGCGCATGATCGTGAGCAGCGGCGGCTCCCAGCGCAGCCCCTCCTCGATCGCCTGCGCCACCAGCTCCGGGTCGCCGCGCAGCGCGTCGAGCTGGTCGGGGCTCGAGAGCAGCCCGAACAGCAGGTTGCTCGACGAGCGGTAGGTGGTCTCGGCGCCCGCCGGCGCCAGCAGGCGCAGGAACGCGAAGATCTCCTCGTCGCTGAGCCGCGTCTCGTCGAGCTCTGCGTGCGCGAGCACGCTGATCAGGTCGTCGCGCGGCTCGGCGCGCCGGGCCGCCAGCACGCCCCCGAACAGCTGGCCCAGCGCGCGCGAGGCCCGCAGGCCCGTCTCGCGGTCGATGCTCACGCTGATCAGCTCGACCGCCAGGCGGTGGAAGCGCTCGTGCTCCTCGTCGGGCAGGCCCATCATGCCCGCGATCACCGCGACCGGGAACGGGAAGGTCAGCTCGCGCACCAGGTCGGCGTGCCCCCGCTCGGCGAAGCGGTCGATGTAGGCGCGAATGCACGGTCGCACCAGGTCGCGCTCCCAGCGCTCGAGCGAGCGCCGCGTGAACGCCTTGCTGATCAGGCCGCGATATCGGATGTGCTCCTCGCCGTCCATCTCCAGGATGGTGTGTCCCATCACCGGCCCCATCGTCTGCGCGTAGCCGGCCGACGAGAAGCGCTGGCCGTCGCGCAGCACCTCGGCGACGCTGTCGTAGGTCAGGCAGAGGTAGACCTCGGGCGTCACACCCTCGGGCACGTTGCCCGGGCCCAGCATCGACTCCAGGTCGAGCTTGTGGACCGGGGCCGCCTGGCGCATCAGCGCGAAGCCGGGGTAGGGGTCGCGCACCGTTCCCTGCCCCTGGGCGCGGTTGAAGACCTCGAAGGGGTCGTTGTCCTCGCCGGTCGCAGTCGCGGGGCCCGCATCGGCGTCGAGCGTCATGCACCCTCCCCCGGCGCCGCGGCGCCGAGCAGTCGTCGCGTGAGTCCGAGCATCTCGACCCGGTGGGCCTCGATCCGTTCGCCGCTGGGTGGCGCCAGCCGCAGACCCGGCAGCAGCGTCGGCAGCCCGGCCACGAGGAACACGGTGGAGCCCGCCACCGTGCTGGCGAGCTGCACCGGGTCGACTGGCGGCCGGTCGGCGGGATCGCGCGCCAGCGCCCGCTCGACCAGCTCGAAGAACGCGCCCGTGTGGGCGAGCAGCGCGGGCTCGCGCTGCGGTCCGGCGTCGGCCACCTCGCGCAGCAGCAGCCGCGCCAGCGTGGGCCGTGCGGCGACGTAGTCGATCCAGGCCGACACCGACGCCTCGGCGCGCTCGGCCAGCGAGCCCGGGCCCAGCAGGCACGGCTCGAGCCGCGCGAGCAGGCCGCCGAACACCTCGCCCAGCACCGCGTCGTACAGCTCGGCCTTGTCGCGGAAGTGGTAGACGATCGAGGCGCGGCGGATGCCGACGCGCTCGGCCACGTCCTCGAGCCGCGTGGCCGCGAAGCCGCTCTCGGCGAACACCGCCTCGGCCGCGGCCAGGATCGCGCTACGGGTGCGCTCGGCGCGGGCGCTGCGCCGCGGCGCGGGCGGGCGGGAGGGGCGGGCAGGCTCGGCCACGAGAGAATTCTACCTGCGCGCAGGTAGAATTCACAGTCCCCGCGGAGGCGCAGGCTATCCTCGAAGCTCGACGGAGGACCGTGGATGGGGCTCTTCACCCGCCAGAAGCTCGAGATGCCGACCCCCGAGCGCGCCCTGCCGGGCCGCAGCGAGCGCATGCCGGTGCCCGAGAAGCACACCGTGCTGGGCACGCCGCTCGAGCCGCCCTTCCCGGACGGACTCGAGCGCGCGGTGTTCGGGCTGGGCTGCTTCTGGGGCGCCGAGCGCAAGTTCTGGGAGGCGCCCGGCGTCTACACCACCGCCGTCGGCTACGCGGCCGGGCTCACGCCGAATCCCAGCTACGAAGAGGTGTGCAGCGGACTCACCGGCCACAACGAGGTGGTGCTCGTGGTGTTCGACCCGCAGCAGACGCGCTTCGCCGACCTGCTGCGCATCTTCTGGGAGGCGCACGATCCGACCCAGGGCATGCGCCAGGGCAACGACGTCGGCACCCAGTACCGCTCCGGCATCTACGTGGCGTCCGACGCGCAGCGCGAGGCGGCGCACGCCTCGCTCGAGGCCTACCAGGAGGCGCTGCGCGCCGCCGGCGGCGGCCCGATCACCACCGAGATCCTCGACGCGCCCGAGTTCTACTACGCCGAGCCCTACCACCAGCAGTACCTGGCCAAGAATCCGGCCGGCTACTGTGGGCTGGGCGGCACGGGCGTGGCGTTCCCCGACTGAGTCCGGTCAGGGGGTCGCGTCGGGTTCGACGCCGGTGCCCGTGAGCGGCACGGTCTCGAGCCGGAACTCGTCGGGCTCGCCCGTGTTGAACTCGACGGAGCCCGCGAGCAGCTCCAGGTCGGTCGGCGCGAAAACCACCTCGAAGTCCAGGCTCTGCTCCTTGTCGAGCTCGAAGGGGATCGCGGGAACCGGCACCTGGCCGGGACCGGTCGGGTCGTCGTCGAGCAGCAGGAAGCCGGCGCGCTCGGTCGCCCGATCGACCTCGGCGAGCCCGCTGATCGGGGCGTCGCCGGAGTTGGTGACGGTGATGGTCAGCTGGGCCGAGCTGCCGACCTCCACCTCCCCGAAGTCGAGCACGCCGTCCTCCGGCACGTCGACCGTGAGCTGCGCCGCGTCGCCCCTGCCCGCGAGCGCGCGCTCGGCGCCGCCGCCGCCGCTGAACGAGAGGACGCCGCCGACCTGGCCGGTCTCCTCGGGCTCGAACGTGACGGCGACCGTGGCCGTATCGCCGTCGGGCACGGAGTAGTCGGCGCCGCTGATCTTGAAGACGTCGTCGTCGACGGTCGCCGTACCCGTGAGCGTGCCAACGCCCAGGTTCGTCACGGTGAACTCGGCTGGCTCGGAGGTGTCCCCGGCCGGGACCACACCGAAGTCGAAGATCTCGGTCGGCGATACGGCGATGATCGGAGAGATCGCCTCGGGGAGGGGCCCGCGGATCTTGAAGGGCGGCAGCGTGTCGCTCTTCATGCGCACGTGCGGGATCTCGTCGAGCGGGCGCAGCCGGCCCTTGAGCGTGCCCGCGCCCAGGTCGCGCGACTCGAAGCGTCCCCACACGCGGTGCTGGTGGTCCACGATCACGCGGCCCTCGATCGTGACGAGGCGGGTCGGCGTCCCGCGGATCGTCCCGTCGCCGAGTCCGCGGAACTCGAACGCCGGGAAGCCGTTGAGCACCCGGTCGGGCGCCACCACCAGGTTGTAGCGGCGCGCGCGGAAGTAGTCGCCCTGGGAGCGGATGCGCTCGCCCCTGCCCGCCAGCACACCCATGTGCTCGCTCGTGCGTCGCCCCCGCAGGCGCACGCACTTGGTGATGCCGCGGGCCGTCAGCGCGCCTCTCCCCTGGAGCGCGCCGCGTCCCTCGGTCACGCCGCCGCTCAGCCAGTCGAGCGCGGCGATCGCGGCGCCGCTCTCGTCCTCGAGCCCGATCGTGCCCAGCACCTTGCGGCGGTCGGCGGTGAGCGTCTGGGGCGGCACCTCGAAGAACTCGCCCAGGCCCAGCGTGATGCCGTAGCCGGTGACCTCGATCTCGGTGGGGCTGCGCTCCGTGATCGACAGCTGCATGGCCCCGCGCACGCAGCCGCGCAGTGCGATGCGCCAGGAGCCGGCGAGGTCCTGGGCCTCGACCGCCGGCGCTCCGGCGAGGAGCAGGCCGATCGCAAGACCCGAGTTCAGCAGCGTTCTCCGCGCGCGCATGGAGCGGAATGTAGCTCGCCGGATCGAGGTCGCCGCCGACCGACGCGCAGCCCCTCCTGCTAGCATCTCCGCATGGCCGCGAAGAAGACCGGTGCCCGGAAGGCGAGCTCCAGCAAGGCCCCCGCCAGGAAGAAGGCCGCCACGAAGAAGGCGTCGCCGGCGAAGAAGGCCCCCGCGAAGAAGAAGGCGCCCGCCGCGAAGGCCAGCGTCTCGTCGCTCGCGATCAACCTGGGGCACGTCTTCTCGCTGCGGCCGCGGGTGGCGAAGTCGTTCCGGGACGGCGACTTCCGCAAGGCGCGGGTGCTGTTGCAGGACGAGGTCTACGCCACGGTCGAGGAGGCGGCGCGCGCGGTCGTCGAGAAGGCGCTCGAGCTGACCCACGAGGGCGGCTCCAAGCGCGGCAGCTTCAAGCAGCGGCGCTGACGGCTGCCGCTCAGCGTCGCGCGCTCACGTACTCCTCGAGCGCCGCGGCGTTGTTCAGGCGCTCCTCCTTCGAGCTGAACAGGAAGGTGGCCCGGCGCCGGCCGAGCGCGTCGAGCAGCTGCTCCACGGCCTCCGGATTCGCGTCGAGCTCCGCGAAGTAGCGCCGCTTGAACTCGGGCCAGCGAGACGGCTCGTGCCGGTACCAGCGCCGCAGCTCGTTCGAGGGCGCGGCGTCGCGCGACCAGTAGTCGATCGCGGCATCGGCCTTGGAGAGGCCGCGCGGCCAGAGCCGGTCGACCAGGATGCGAAGGCCGTCGCTGCGCTTCGCGGGCTCGTAGACGCGCCGGATGCGGATCGCCGCCCCCACGCCGAGGCCTAGCGGACCACGCCCAGCGCGTGGAGCGCCGTGCGCAGGTCCTCCACCCGGCGGCGGTTGACGCCGAGGTCGGAGTAGCCGAGGCGCGACGCCGAGCGCACGGCCGCGATCCCGGCCTCCGGGCGCAGGTGCAGCTCCAGATCGTCGACGAAGCCGAGCAGGGCGCTGCCGCACTCGGCATGGAGGTACTCGGCGGTCTCGGCCGCGATCCGGGTGCGCGGCAGCTCGGCGACGGCGTCGCGGATCAGCGGCCAGGCCTCCGCTGCGGGCATCGACAGCTCGAGCGGCGCGACCCGGTGGCCGGCGTCCTCCGCGTCGCTGCAGACGCAGTTGGGCGACGACGGGCAGCGCGCGAGACGACCGTCGCGGACGCCGAGGTTGCGAGGGCGACGGCCGGAGAGACGCAGCAGGCGCATCGGCTCAAGCCTAGCGCTCCCCGCGCCGAGAGGGCGGCGACTCGCCCGAGGACGCCGAGTGACTAGACTCCGCCCCGACCCGCGAATCCCCAGGAGGAACCCATGTCCGACCGCTTCTCCGCTCTCGTCGCTGCCGCCGCCGTGGTCGCCCTCGCGAGCGGCTGCGGCAGCTTCAAGAGCAGCACGAGCCAGGCGAGCTCCGAGAGCTCCTCGAACATCGTCTCCTCGCCGTTCAAGTGGAGCAGCAAGAGCAGCAAGAGCAGCAGCGGCGGGGAGGGCGCTGCCGACGCCGCGCTGCGCCGCGACGTGCTCGACGCGGCGGCCAGCCTGGCGCGCTCGTCGGGTGACGGCTCGGGCTTCCATCGCGACGTGTCGCGCATCGCCGACGAGCACGGCGTCGTCGACTGGGACGCGGACCCGGCAGTCTGGGCGGCGATCGGGCGCGGCCTCGAGCGCGGCGAGCCGGCGCCCGAGCGGCGCGCGGCGCTGGAGCAGGTGCTGGCCAGGGCGCAGGCGGACCGGATCGACTGGATCCGATCGGGCTACGGGAGCGCGTCTGCGCCGTGAGCCCGCTCCGGGCGGCCGCTGCGGCGTGTCTCCTGCTGGCGCTCCCGCTGCGCGCGCAGGCGGCGTGGGTGGACTTCTACTACGTCGAGCCGGGCGAGGGCGCCGCGAGCGGCGGCCACTTCGCGATCGGCTTCGGCGATCCCGTGTTCCACTTCCTCAGCGTCGACGGCTTCCTGCGCCTGGGGCGCACCGACGCCGACACGTTCCGCTACGTCTACAGCATCTTCGAGAACCGCCCGGTGCACGTCGCGCGCGTCGCGGTCGCCGAGGACACCGCGGCGCGGCTGCGCGACCACTTCAACGAGCGCTACCTGATCGAGGCCAAGCAGTTCGCCTTCCAGCGGGCGCTGCAGCGCGAGCGCCGCTGGCTCGACCCGGCGGCCGACGGGACGTTCGCCGCCCGGGGCGTCGGCTTCTTCGACGCCGACCCCGGCGCGCCGCGCAGCGCGGCGCTGGCCCGCCTGCGCGAGCGGGTGGGCGCGGCCGGGCTCGCCGCGCGCCGCGCGGCGCTGGGGTCTCGCGCGCCCGGCGCCGACCTGGCGGGCTGGGACGGCGCGCCGCTCGCGGCCGACCGCTGGCCGAGCTACCCCGATCTGCGTTCGGACCGGCTCGTCGAGCGCGCGGCCCGGCGCCAGGGCCTCGACGCGATCCTCGAGGCCCGACCGCTGCGGCAGGCGGTGCTGCGCGAGCTGTCGAGTGCCCCGCCGCTCGGTGCGCACGAGCGCGCGCTGCTCGCGCGCTTCGCAGACCACCTCGAGGATCGTGCCGTCGCGCTGCTCGATTCGCAGCGGCCCGATCGGGGCTACCCACTCCTGCTCACCCTGGCCCGGCTCTCGGCGGTGGATGCCTCGTTGGGCAGCGGCCGCTGGAGCGTGCTCGACGCGTTCTCGAGCGAGGTCGACGCCGTCGACCCGGACGTCGTCGCGGGTCGCGCGGTCTACGTCGAGCAGCTCGGCATCGAGGCGCGCACCGTGCTCGAGGAGCGCCGGGCCGCCCTGGCCGCGCGCGCGGTCCTGACCGAGCGGAGCTACCGCGGCATCGAGGAGTGGGCGAACCGGACGCTCGAGATCGAGGCAGCCCTGGCCGAAGGCCGCCCGCTGCGGCTCGAGGACGGCCCGCTCGTGCCCCGCGGCGAGGGGCGCGTGACGCTCGCCGCGGGGCCGCGTGGCGCAGCCGCCCGCCGCCGGGCGCGCGCCGCCGAGCGCGCGCACGAGGACGCGCTCCACGCGCTCTACGGCTACCAGCTGATCGCCCGCAACTGCGTGTCCGAGGTCTTCGCGAACATCGACGCCGTGTTCGACCCCGAGGCGTCGCGCCGCCGCCTGGGTGGCCACGTCGGCGCGGGCCTCCTCGACTTCGCGCCGAAGCTCGCCTTCCGCGCCGTGAAGCGTCGCTACCGGCCCGCGCAGGTCGTCGAGATCCCCAGCTACCGCGCGACCCGGCTCGCCGCGCTCGAGGGCCGCGGGCCCTGGGTGGGGCTGCGCGAGTCGAACACCTTCACCTCCTCGATCTACCGGCCCAACGATCTCGACTCGACCTTCGTGTTCTTCACCGACGGGACGCCGTGGACGCGCCCGCTGCTGGGCGTCGTCAACCTGGTCGCCGGGATCGGCCGCACTGCGCTCGGCCTGCTCCAGCTTCCCTTCGATCGCGGCGCGGGCGTCGCGCGCGGCGCGCGGGGCGTCGTGTTCAGCCTGCCCGAGCTGGCCTTCGTCAACCTGCGCAAGGGCTCGATGGTCTATGCGCGCGGCGAGGTGCCGAGTGCGGCGCTGGGCGTGCCGCACTAGCTGATGGACTTCGCTCGCCTGCGGCTCGCTGCGCGCGCCCTTCGGGCGCTTGCGAGGGGCTTCTGCCGCGAAGGCTCTAGCGGATGGACTTCGTTCGGCTTCGCCTCACTGCGCGCGCCCTGCGGGCGCTTGCAGGGGTCCCATGCCGAGCGCGTCGGCGTAGGGCGTGGCGTCGAAGCCGAGCGGCCCGAAGCGGGCCGCCACCGCCGCCAGCGTCTCGCGGCTCCAGTACGCGTGCCCGGGCGCCGGGAAGCCCAGCACGCAGCGCTGCTCCACCGAGGCCCCGGCGATCAGCCGCTCCATGGTGCGCGAGCGCCGGTACATCGCCCACGCCCAGCCCGGGTGCAGCGTGCTGATCCACTCGCTGTCGGCGCGGCGGAAGGTCAGGTTCTGCGCCAGGCGCATGGTGCCCGGCGCGAGCGGCGTGCCGCGGTGCCAGGTGTCGTGGCGGTAGAGCAGCAGGGTGCCGACCCGGAAGCGCGCGGCGACCTCGCGCGGATAGAGGTGCTCCGCACGCCAGCACGCCGTGTCGGGCGCCTCGCGCTCGAGGTATGTCTCGGCGTTCGCCCGGTCGTTGAGCCAGTCGAGCGTGCCCACGCCCGGCGTCTCGACGATCGGCCAGCGGTAGGCGGGATCGTCGCGCCCTCGGCGCGGCACCAGCCGGGTGGCGCCGCCGCAGGCCTCCACGTCGCTCAGGTACAGGATCATCTCGACCGCCTCCGGCCGGTCCCAGGGCGGCGGGTGCGTCAGCGTGTGGTTGGGATAGTCGACGTGGATGCGCTGGTCGTCGTTGTCGCGCGCGTCGCCCGAGCGCTGGTGGCGGCCGTACTTGGGCCACAGGTCGGACTGGGTGAGCCGCAGCGCCGCCGGCGCGACGTCGAGCAGCTGCGCCACCGCGCGCAGCAGCCGCGGGTGCAGGGTGAGCGCGTTGACCGCGTCGCTCTGCGCCGGAAACGCCATGCGCCCGCCGCTCCCGAAGTCGGTCTGCCGGGCGGCGGCCGCGTCGTGGGGCGCGGGGAAGGCCGCACGCGCGTCCGCGATCGCCCGCTCCAGCAGCTCGGCGGGCAGCACGCCGTCCACCAGCGCGAAGCCCTGCTCGCGCCA
>JASJBO010000214.1 GCA_030066475.1 Myxococcota bacterium | reverse complement strand
CGGCCTCTGCGAGGGAGCCCGGAGTGGTCCGCCGCGGCGTTCCGGCGCGCAGCAGACGGGCCCTGCCAAGGCCGGAAGTCCGGGGCCGTTGCTGTACTAGGCTTGGGAGTCGATGCGCACGCAACCGAAGCGGCAGGCGGCGCGGAGAGCACCGCGCCGCTACGCGTCATCTCGGGGCGCCCTCTGGGAGGCCTGGCTCTTCACCTTCTTGCTTCTCCAGCTCCAGCCGGCAGCCGCTTCGCCAGGGGAAGGGTTCTGTGACCCCGATCTTCGGGCCTCGCAGTCCGACGCCTACGGTTATCGCCAAAGGGGAGATCGCTGCGAGGGTGTCTACGTCCGCGACGTCGGGAGCCAGGTCCTGCGCGTGATCTCGCTGACGAGGACCTTCGAGGAATACCGCGCCGATGGGGGCGGTGACCTTCGGCTGACCTGGACGCCCTGGAACGACGCTCCGGTGAAGCTGCGCGCCGAGGGCGCTCGGCCGCGTCTCCACTACCGCATGGATACCACCCAGCCTGGCGGGGCGAGCCCCTACCGCTGGTCTCCGCGCCTGCTGGCCGCGCTGGCCATCGACCGGCGCTCTCTCGGCGTCACGGCTTGGACTCAGCAGCGCATCGGCGGCGAGGACGCGAACGTGTACCTTCCGCTGAGTGTGGCTCAGGGAGCTCTGCCACCGCAGGCCCGGGTGTATCGCGTCGTCGCCGTGCCGGGCCGCGAGCTGCGCGAGGTCTACGTGAGCATGTGGGCAGTCGATGGCGAGGGGAGGGTGCAAGGCGCGCTCATCGATGGCCGCCCCGTTGGCCATGGCTACTACCCCGTCGGAGCAGGGGTGCCCATCGAGGTTCCCCAGCCGGAGGCGGAAGGCATCTACAAGCTCGAGCTGGGCGCGTCGCTCCCGTCCGGCGGCGCCTATTCCGTGGATCTGCTCTTCCATCACGCGAAGAACTGACCCCGCCGGGGGCCGTGGACGCGGGTCTCGATCATGTCCGACGAAGAGAGCTCGATCCCCAGAAGCGGCGACCAGGTGGCGGCGAGCATCGGCCGTCGGGCCTCGGCGCTCCTCGAGCGATCGCGGAAGAGCGGCGAGGGCGCCACTGCGGCCGAGGTCGAGGCCCTCGAGCGCGAAGCTCGCCTGCTGGAGCTCGCGCGGTCGACCGAGGGGTCGCACCGGCCGCGCTGGCCCGCCGTCGCCGTGTTCGCCGTGACGCTGTGCCTGCTGAGCGCCCTGCTCTTCCTTCGCGTCCCGCAGACGGAGATCGAGCTGGCGCTGCGCGCCTCGGGCGTCGAGTTCGTCCTCGCCCGCGACGAGGCGCTTGCCGGGTTCGCCCAGCTCGACTCGGTCGGAGCATCGGGCCTGGCCGGGGTGGAGCTCTCCGGGGCCGCCTCCCACCCTCTATCCCAGGCTTCCGGTGTTCGGCTGTCGGCCCTCGAGCGCGAGGAGCGTCTGGGCTCCGTCAGTCTCGCGGCGCTGCTCGCTCCCGCTGGCAGCGAGGTGGGTCTGCGGCACGTGTCCGCTCTCGCCTATCGATTGTCCCTTCGGCACCCCGACGCCTCCCTGCGGGTCGGGGTGCATGGGCCGGTGCAGGTGGCGTCTACCGCCGCCCCGGCGGAGGTGATCGAGTTCCCGACGCCACGCTCGGTCGTGCTGGCGGCTGCGGCCGGGTCGCTCGACGTGGAGCTCGTGCTCGGCGAAGGCGCGGCGGGAGACTTCGGACGGCAGCTCAGCGTCTCGCAGCTCGGTCTGTCTCGCGTGGACGAGTTCTTCGAACTCGAGAGCTCCCTGGTGGACCGCGTCTCGACGATCCTCGGCGGGGTCCTGCGCTTCGAATCGCTGGATGGGGCCGAACGCGAGCTGCGTCCCGGCGAGCTGCTCCGCTTCGACGAGCTGCGTGGCGAGATCCGGACACTGGCCCTGGACGAGGAGGGGATCGCGCTCCACTTCCGCGGCCGAGTCGGCGGGATCGAGACCGGCTGGAGTGAAGGTCGGCGCAGCTTGATGCCCACGCTCCTCGCCTGGCTCCAGGCGCGGCACGGTCTGTGGCTCCTGTGGGGAGCCTCCGTCTACCTCTTCGGGCTCGTCTTCGGGGTCCTGCGCTGGTGGGGGGTGCGCGTATGAGAGCGACGGCGAGGTGGGCGTCGGGGCCGAGCTGGCGCTGGCCTGCTAATGGCGTCGGCCCCGTCCGCTGGCGAGCCGTTCTGGCGCTGCTGCTGGCCCTTGCGTCCGGCCCTCGCGCCGCGGCCGAGCCGTCGGCGGCGGACGGGGCCGAGGAGGAGAGCCGACACCTCATCGTGCTGATCTCCGGGAAGCTCGACGACGGGGAGACATCGGGCGCCGGGATCCTGGTTGGAAGCGCCGAGGGCAAGCTCTATGCGGTGACCGCGAATCACGTGGTTCGCTACGGAGAGCGGACCGCGCGAGACCTCACCGTGCGCCTCAGGGCGAATCGCGACGCGCGCTTCCCCGCCCGGCTGCGACCCCACTTCGACCCCGACCTCGATCTCGCGGTGCTGGAGGTCGACCAGTCGGCCGTGGGGTCCGGAGCGATTCCCTTCCGTAGATGGACGCCGGCTGCGAGCGTCGAACGCGGCGACGCGGTATTCCACACGGGCTTTCCCTCCGGCCGGCCGTGGCGCACCAACCTGCGGCCCGATCGTGCCGCCGAGCTCGTGGGGGATTCCATCTACTTCGAGTCGAACTCGATTGCGCCGGGCGACTCCGGTGGTGGCCTGTTCGACGAGAAGTGGATGTTGATCGGGATGATCCGGTCCGACCAGCCGCCCGAGGGCAGAGCGCTGCGCAGCGAGCGCATCATCGATGCACTCGAGGAGTGGGGATACCCGACACCGGGCGGGCACTTCGCACTGCGCAGGGATACGCGGCTCGCATTCACGGAAGACGCGAAGGAGCGCCACGCCGCGATCTACACGTCGCGGGTCGACGGCTCGGACATGAAGCTGCTGGTGAAGGGCCACGGGTGGAACGGTCTTCCTATGGAAGACTACCGGCCCCGCTTCTCTCCGGACGGACGCAAGATCGCGTATGTGTCGGGAGAGGATGGCAACCCCGAGATCTACGTGATGAACGCGGACGGCACCGGAAAGAAGAACGTCTCCGATCACTCCGGAAGAGATTGGGAGCCAGCGTGGTCGCCCGACGGCTCGCACATCGCGTTCGTCTCGGCTCGGGACGCTCCACCCTCGTCGCCCTTCCAGAGCAGAGATGACCTCTGGATCGTGCGTTCCGACGGCAGCTCTCTGCGCCGTCTCACCGACAACGACTTCCACGACCGGGCGCCGAGCTGGTCTCCCGACGGGCGCCGGATCGCCTACCGCTCCCGTCCAGCCGACAACCACGAGATCTTCGTCATCGGCCTGGACGGGAGCGAGCGCCGCAACCTCACGAAGAGCGACACCCACGAGTCGGCACCGGCCTGGTCGCCCGACGGCAGTCGGATCGCGTTCCTCCGCTCCAAGGGGGGCTGGGGGGTGGAGCTCTGGGTGATGAAGGCCGACGGGTCGGCGCCGCAGAGGCAGGTCGAGGAGTACCTGCGGCAGTGCCTCCACCCGCAGTGGTCCCCCGACGGCACGCGCATCGCCATCGGCTGCCAGACCGCGGACGGATGGCGAATCCTGGTGGTGCGCGCCGACGGCTCGGCGCTCATCTCCCGCGAACAACGGGGTTGGTGTCCGTTCTGGTCACCGGACGGCAGAGAGATCGTGTTCGCGGGCCCCGAGCCGACGCCACCCGGCGAGGAGGACGGGGTGTGGCACATCCAGGTCATGGACGCCGACGGGACGATGCGGTCGCGCGTCACTCCCACCACCGGGAGCCTGGATTTCTCCGCGCCGTCCTGGTCTCCGCGACTCCGAGGCCGGTAGCGGGCCGACCGGCTCCGCCTGCATGGTCGCACTGAAACGTGGCGCCCTCGCCTCTCCGATCGGTGGCGCTGTCGCAGCGGCACGGCCGAGGCTCGTACCGACTAGACGTCGGGTGCTGCCGAGGCGAAGCCGCGACGCCGGTGACGCGCGGTGGCGCCGAGCGCGGCCAGTGCTGCCAGAGCGCTCGCTCCCGCGCCCGGCTCGGGGCACAGGGCATACGCGTTCAAGCTCCAGTCGGGATCGCTCACGTAGGTGCGGGCGAAGGCCGACCACTCGGTTCCGTCGTCCGAGACCGTCGCATCCAGCACGGACGATCGCGACGGATCCGATCGGGCCAGGGTCACGTGGCCCCCGTACACGACGAGGCCCGGTGGACAGACCTCTTCGTTGGACTGGGTGTCCGCGCCAGAGCCGACCGACGTGTTCACCGTTCTCAGCCCTGGCACCGTGCCGCAGATGGCGAACGCGTCGAACCTCCAGTTGCCGGCGCCGCGGCCGGCGCCACTGGCGGTGGCCTCGTCGGGGAACAAGGACCCGCCGAAGAGCCCGGATCGCCAATCCGTGAGGTTGACGTCTTCCGCTTTCGAGGGAGCGAAGCGGGTGGAATCGGCGCCGACGCCCACCGGTTCGGTGCCGCTCGGACACCGCACGAGTAGGGTCTCGCTCCCTCCCGCGCCCACCTCGACGCGGGCTGCGATCTGCGACCGGTTGGGCAGGTCTCCGCAGATCGCGGTCACTTCGACGCTCCAGTCGTTGAAGACGTCCTGGCGGACCTCTGCGAACCAGCCCGTGCCGTCGTCGGTGGGCCGGTTGGCAGCCACCCGGATTCCCTCGTCGGTGAGGCCGAAGATGCGGAAGCCGCCGCTCAGGACCTCGGTGTCCTCGGGGCACGTGGCGGTCGCGGACTTCCCGAGGGCCAGCCCGGAGCCACTGGTCTCGCGGACGATCTCATAGCGCGTGAGGCCCTGGGCCGAGACGCGGGCGCTGGCCAGCACCATGCCTGCCATGAGCAGCGCCGCGATTCCCACAGGCCTTCGCATCGGATGCCGCACGTCCCGAGCCACCGCGGGCGATGCTACCACGGAGCGAGTTCGGAGGAGACGAGACCGGAGCCGGACGCGCCACCGAGGACGTCGCCCTCGAGGTCCAGCTGTTCAGGGTTCGCATGCCGATGCAGCCCCTCGTTCGTATCTAGAGCAGAACCCGTCCAGCGATCGCCCTGTACTCCTCGGGCTCGGCCTCGCCCGCTGACAGCTGCGGACGCGGTTCGCTCGGTGCGCGCCGCGCCAGGGCGCCCCGGTCCCGAAGCGACCCGGGCGCCCCGCGGCGCTTCCGCCTAGGAGTCTGCGCGGCAGAAACCCCCAGCAAGCGCCCGCAGGGCGCGCGCAGTGAGGCGAAGCCGAACGAAGTCCATCAGCTAGGGCAGCGGCAGCTCCTGATCCAGCGGGCCGAGCGCGTCGATCGGATCGTCGGGGAGCGGCCGGTCCGGCTCCGTCGGGCCGCGGTCGAGCACTTCCATCTCCCACTGCGGCGCCTCCAGGACCTCGGGGGCCTCGATGATGTCGATGCCCAGGCTGGTGTAGGTGTCGTTCATCGCAATCGTGGCGAGCTCGAGCGCGAACTCGTCCGAGAGCTGGGTCACCGCCGGCAGCAGCGGCTGGACCGGCAGCCGCCGCTGGATGGTGTCGGCGAGGGTGTTGAGCGAGGTCGAGACGAGGGCCGAGACGTCGAGCGGGAAGCCGCTCGGGAGCGTCAGGGTGCCGACCACGTCGACGACGTCGACCTCGGTGACGTCCGCCTTCAGCACCCGGTCCTCGAGGAAGAGCTCGAGGTAGACGAGCAGGGTGCCCGTCGCGTCGCCGCTCGCTCCGACGCCGTCGCCCTGGAACGACAGCGGCAGGCTGACGAGCAGCTCACCCCAGTGCTCGATCCAGCACGTCCGCTCGCCGCACACCCTGACCTCGCCGGACTCGACCGTGAGCGTGCCGTTCGGCTCCACGATCCAGGGCTGGGCGGGGGTGGCGCCGGAGCAGAAGAGCCCCTGGCGTCCCACCTCGTAGAGGGTCTCGGCCAGGACCCGGTGCGGGACCTCGAGGTCGAAGTCGCGAGAGGTCGAGGGCGGGTCCGACGCCGCGAGGCCGGCCGACCAGCGCAGGTTCGCCGCACAGGGGTCCTCGGGGCCGTTCCCCTCCGCCGCGAAGTCGAACTCCACGGTCATCGTGTCGTCGGCGCGGCTCGAGTGCAGCGCCGCCGGCTGGACCGAGGCCGTCACGTCGAGGCCCGCGCCCAGCGACTGCTCGAAGGCGAGGTTCTGGCGCAGCGCCGTGTCGATCGCGTTCGCGATCAGGCTCGACTCGGTCGGGATCAGCACCGCCTCGACCACCAGGTTGGCGCAGTCGGTGATGTCGTAGACGGGGTCGGCGTCGGCGAGCGCGGTCAGGTCGATCTCGACGCCCCCGATCGTGATCGTGTCTCCCTCGAGGCCGAGCAGGTCGGCGATGGCGTCGTCCAGCAGCAGCGGCGACAGCGCCTGTCCCAGGGAGCAGGTCGCCGTGGCGAGGCCCATCCCGATCTGGGCCAGCAGGTTGGTGGTGTCGGTCCCGTAGGTCCGGATCGCGCCGATCGAGGCCTCGAGCTTGTCGACCGAGGCGAGGGCGAGCTCGTCCCCGTCGAGCGCCAGCGTGAGGTCGATCTCGCCGGTCACGTCGTCGGCCTCGAAGTGCTGCTCCTGGTAGGCGGTCTCCGGGATCTCGCTACCGGGCGTCAGGAAGTCGATCACGTCTTCGATGGCGTCGGCGGCGTCGCAGAGTGCTCCACCGGCCTCGGAGGCCCGATAGATGAACGTCGTCGAGAACGAGGCGTCGAGGTCGATGTCGGTCAGGATCTTCCCGTCGTTGCCGAAGCGGGCGTCGAACGACGACGCGTCGATCGGGGCCACGAGCGTCGGCTCGTCGAGGTAGGCATCGGCCGTCGCACAGCCCGGCGGCACGACCCAGTCGTCGAGCAGCATGACGTCGTCGAGCTCGAGGCGGTCGCTGCCGACCAGCGCGGGGATGACCTCCTCTTCGAGGCCCGAGAGGCCGTCGTTCACCGTGATCGAGAGCGGGGCCCGGAGCAGCCCCGCCAGGCCGCCGGCGCCGGTGTCGAGGGTCGGGTCGTCGACGTGGGCGGTTCCCTCGGCCGCCCGGCCCCCGCGGTTCCAGGAGCCACCCGCCGCGGGCGCGTCGGTCCGGGTCGCGGCATCCCGCGCCGTGGTCGCGGCGGTCGCGGCGGTCGCCGTGCCTTGGGTCACAGGGACGCCAGCGCCGGCGGGGAGGGCGATGAGGCAGGTGAGCAGGGCCGCGCCCAGCCGAACGGGCCAGGCGCGATGCGGTCTCGTGACAGTCGGGTGCGAGCGCTGCATGGTGGGTCTCCATCTCGTGTAGGCGCGCGTTGCCGGCTTCGGCCGGCGCGCGCTCTGCGGAGAGCAAGCGTCGTGCCGCCCCTTCGCGTGGCCGCAAGCCTCCGGAATCGCAGGGGGTCGGACCGACCCGCGGCGGCACTGCGGCGCTGTTGCGGGAAGCGGGCGGTTTCCGGCAGCAACGAGTCGTTGCGCCCCGACGCGGATGGATCGCTGCGGAGGCGCAGCGCGCCCGCGCCCGGTCGCTGGGTGCGCGGGCCCAGCTGATGGCCTTCGCTGGCCTGCGGCCGGCCCCGCTCACTCCCCGGGACCGCTCCTGCCGCTGCCGCCTCCGGAGACGGAGGACGGGGCGCGCGTGATGGCCGGCACGGCGCGGCGCGTGATGCGGCTCGTCGAACGCCGTCGGCAGGGCAGTGGCCTCGACGACGAGGCGGCAGAAGACGACCCGCTGCTGCTTGCGCAGAGACGGGCCTGGAAGCGGACTCGCTCACGGCGCCCCGGACCTCTCGGGTGACGGATGAGTGCGTTCGTTCTCCGCGTGCCAGCCCCGCGTGCGCCCCCGCATCGAGGCTCAGCTCCCGTTGCCCAGGGCCGAGGCATTTCGCCCCAGACTGCGCGAGAGAACCGACACGAGGTGACGCAAACCTCGATGCATCCGGGATCAGGGTCGCCAGATTCGCTCGAAACGCTGGCACGCGGCTTGCGAACTCATCGCCTCATGAGGTCGGTCTGGCCTGCGGCCTTCGGCTCACGCGCTTCCGTGCATGGCGCCAGGCCGCACGGCTTGCGCGCGCCATGAGCGGCGGCGGGCTCACGGCACCCGGCGCCGGCACCTCGGCGCGGATCTGGCAGCGGTTGGGAAACCCGCTCGAGTGGGACGAGGTCCACAAGGCCCTTATCATCCTCGTCGCGGCGGCGGGCTTTCTCCTCTTCTTCCTCCCCCGTGCCCTGTACCTGATTGCCCACCCCGAGGTCGAGCCCTACATCAGCCGCGCCGCCCTCGCACACATGCGCGACGTGGGCATCGGATACGTGATCTTCGCCGCGGCCATGGTCGGGGTCGGGCTGCTCGTGCATCGCACGGGCCGCGGGAAGCGCGTCTATCTCCACGTCGCGAACCAGAGCTGGTGGCTCGTCTTCGTCTGGAGCGCGTACCTGGTCGGCCTCGTGACGAGCCCGATGTGGGTCCTCTACATCATGATGGGCTTCTTCTGCCTGTTGCTCTTCGACCTGTCCGTCGCGGTGAGCGGGATGGCGACGTCCCTGGTCCTCATCGTCGCGACGACGGTTGCGGAGCGGGTCGGCGTGATCGACTACGCCCCCTTGTACGCGGCGCCGCCACAGCTGGACGGCCGCCTGACCGACGCCTGGGTGATCTCCACGACGACCTGGCCCGTGGCCTTCTCGCTGCTGGCCTTCGCCATCTTCGCGGTGATCCTGACGCGCGCCCGGCGCCAGTCCGAGCAGCTCGCCCAGCTGACCGAGCAGGTGACCCACGCCAACGAGCTCATCAGTCGCTACGTCGCCGCCCAGGTAGCCGAGCGGATCCTGGCCGGCGACAGCGCTGCGATCGAGCGCCACGAGCGGCGCAAGCTCACCCTCTTCTTCTCCGACATCCGGGGCTTCACCGAGATCTCCGAGCGTCTCGACCCCGAAGACCTCTCTGCGATCCTGGGCGACTACCTCTCGGAGATGAGCCGGATCGTCGAGAAGTACGGCGGCACGATCGACAAGTTCGTGGGCGACGCCATCATGGTCTTCTTCGGTGCGCCGGCCGCCACCACCGACCAGGACCACGCGCTGCGCGCGGTGCGCATGGCGATCGAGATGCAGGAGCGCATGGCGACCCTGCCGGAGCGGTGGCGGCGTCACGCGATCGGGGCGGTCTTCGAGATCCGGATCGGCATCAACACGGGTCACGCGAGCATCGGGAACTTCGGCTCCGAAGGCCTGATGGACTACACGGCGATCGGGCGGCACGTGAACCTGGCGGCGCGGCTCCAGGCGAGCTGCGAGCCCGGGAGGATCCTGATCAGCTACCCCACGTGGCTGCTGGTACAGGACGAGATCCCCTGCACACCCAAGGGCGAGATCCGGGTGAAGGGCGTCCGCGATCCAGTGACGGTGTACGAAGTCGTCCCTGGCCCGTAGAACGCCCACCCCGGCCGCGCCGCCTCGGTCCGCGTGCGTCGCAGAGATCCTCGGCCGGCGCGGCGCCCGGGGCGGATAAACCGGGTGTCGCAGGTTCGAGTCCTGCCGGGGGCGCTGGCGAGAGCTCCGGAGATCGCACCCGCATACGAGCATCGGCTCCCGCCCAGGCCGCTTGACACGCGGCGCTCCGCCTCGGAGAATCGCGAGGCGGGGGCAGAGAGCGGGTGGTGTACATGCTCCTTCTGGACTCGAACCCTCGTCTCGGGCCGGCGGCGCGGCTCGCGCTGCTGGCCGCCGCCGCGCTGGTGGCCGGGCTCGGCGCGCCCGCGCGCGCGCAGGATCTCTTCGTCGGCAGTCTGGTGACCGACCGGGTGCTCCGCTACGACGGACAGACGGGCGCATTCGCGGACACGGTCGACCCCACGAACCAGGCCGGACTCGACAATCCGGTCGGCATCACGGTCGGGCCCGACGGAAGGCTCTACGTGGCGAGCGCGGCCAGCGACGCGATCCTCCGCTACGACGCGGGCTCCAGGGCGTTCGTGGACGAGTTCGTCCCGAGCAACAGCGGCGGGCTGCGCATCCCCAGCTACCTGGTCTTCGGCCCGGACGACGACCTGTACGTCACCAACCCGGGCTCCTTCCAGTTCCAGAGGAACGAGGTCCTGCGCTTCGACGGCGCGACCGGTGCGTTCATCGACGACTTCGTGACCTCGGGCAGCGGCGGACTCGACCAGCCCGTGGGCCTCGACTTCGGACCCCGCGGCGATCTCTACGTCACCAGCATCCGCAGCGACGGCGAGGACGACATCCTGCGCTACAGCGGGTCGAGTGGCGCCTTCATCGGCGCCTTCGTCGCCGATGGCGGCGGCGGCCTCGACAACCAGTTCGGCATCGTCTTCGGCCCGGACGACAACCTGTACGTGAGCAACGGGGACGACAGCATCCTGCGCTACGACGGGAGCACGGGTGCGCTCGTCGACGTGTTCGTGGCGGCCGGCAGCGGCGGGCTCGCGCGGCCCCACGGACTCACGTTCGGTCCGGGCGGAGACCTCTACGTGAGCAGCGTCGGCACCGACGAGGTCCTGCGCTACGACGGGACGACCGGGGCCTTCGTGGAGGTGTTCGTCGCGAGCGGCAGCGGCGGCCTGGACGGACCGTCGGGCCTGGTGTTCGCACCCGAGCCGTCGGCCGTCCTGCTGCGCGCCGCGGCCCTGCTCGTGCTGGCCGGTCTCGCCGCAGCCGGCGGCGCGCTGCGTCAGAACGAGTAGCCGAAGTCGATAGGGAAATCGGTGCGACCAGGCCCTGCTGGTCGAAGGGAATTGGAGGACTGCGATGGCTCCA
>JASJBO010000015.1 GCA_030066475.1 Myxococcota bacterium | reverse complement strand
GCCGTCCCTCCGACCGGCGCTTTTCCCTGACGAGACGGCCAGCTGACCCCCCAGTTGCCTCTGGTTGGGTTTCGGCCTGCCCCAGGGCGCGCTTGAACCGTCCCGGGCGCTCAAGACCCGGGGCGCGGACGGCCGATATCCAAGACGGACGGGCGGGGCCCCGGAAGGGGAGAGGAGACGTCCGTGACGAAGCCCCGAGGCGGCTCGGGGCCTGCCCGCCGGCGCCGCGCCGTCGTCGAGCCGCTCGAGCCCCGCATCCTGCTCTCCGCCGATCTGCCGGGCGCCGCCCTCGCTCCGGCCGATGCCGGCGCCGAGCACGTGGAGCTGGTGGAGCCGGTCGCGCTCCGCAGCGGCGGTGCCGATCGCCTCGAGCAGCTCGCCGCGACCCGCGAGCTGGTGCTCGTGGACGCCGGGGTGAAGGGTCACGAGGCACTGATCGCCGACCTCCAGAGCGAACGCCGGCCGGACCGTCGCCTCGAGGTCGTGGTGCTCGATCCGGCGCGCGACGGCGTTGCGCAGATCTCCGAGGCGCTCGCCGCCCGCGCGGCGCACGGCCCGCTCGACGCCGTGCACGTCGTCTCGCACGGCAGCGACCGGGGGCTCCAGCTGGGCAGCACCTGGCTGGGCGCGGAGAGCCTCGCGGCACGACGCGAGGCGATCGCCGGCTGGGGCCGTGCGCTGGGTGAGGACGCGGACCTGCTGCTGTACGGCTGCAACCTCGGCGGCAGCGCGGCGGGACGCGAGCTGGTGGGGCGCCTCGCGCACTGGACCGGGGCCGACGTCGCCGCCAGCAGCGACCCGACGGGCGCGGCGGCACGCGGTGGCGACTGGGACCTCGAGGTCCGCGTCGGCCGCGTGCAGGCTTCGGTGGCGTTCAGCGTCGAGGCGCGCTCGAGCTGGACGGGCCTGCTACTGCCGCCCACCGCGGACGCCTCGAACGGGGCGCCGTACGGGATCGCGGAGGGCGACGCCCTCCAGCTCGACGGCACGGCTTCGAGCGACCCGGAGTCGCAGCCGCTGCTCTACTTCTGGGACCTCGACGGCGACGGGAACTTCCTGGAGCCGGGCGAGCCGTTCGGCCCCACGCCGCTGGTCTCGTGGTCCACGCTCGTGGCCCGTGGCATCGACGACGACGGCAGCTACCCGATCGGCCTGCGCGTCGTCGATCCCTCCGCGCAGTTCGACACCACCACGACCACGCTCACGGTGGTCAACACCGCGCCCGCGATCAGCGTGAGCGGCGCCGCCAGCGTGGCGGCCGGCGACGTCTACACGCTGAGCCTGTCCGCGGTCGATCCGGGCGACGAGACGATCAGCTGGACGATCGACTGGGGCGACGGCACGGTCGACACGGTCGGCGACCTGCCGGCGGCGACCCATACCTACACCCAGGGCGCCTTCACGCGCAACATCACCGTCTCGGTCACGGACGACGACGGCACCTGGACCAACAGCGACCTCGTCGTCGGCAACTGGCGCAACAACTCCGACGACGTGTTCCTCTTCGACGGCGAGACAGGGGCCTTCGTCCAGACCTTCGACGCGGCCGGCAACGACATCGACCGGCCCTACCACGCGGTCGTCGGCCCGGACGGCAACTTCTACGTCACCGGCTACGACACCGACAAGATCGTCCGCTTCGATCCCGGCGGCGCCTACCTCGACGAGTTCGTCGCGCCCGGCAGCGGGGGCCTGCGGCTGGCCAATTCCCTGGCGTTCGGCCCGGACGACAACCTCTACGTCTCGAGCTACGGCAGCCACGAGATCCTGCGCTTCGACCCGGCCGGGAACTTCCTGGACGTGTTCGCCAGCGGCGGGCAGCTGAACGGTCCCTCCGGGCTGACGTTCGGCCCCGACGGCGACCTCTACGTCGCCAGCTACGACAACGGCCGGCTGGTGAAGATCGACGGAGCCGCGGGCGGGACGCCGACCACCCTTGCCAGCGGGCTCGGCAGGCCCGAGCAGATCGTCTTCGACGGCGCGGGCGATCTGTACATCGCCACTGGCTCGGGCGACAGCGTGATGCGCTGGGACGGGGCGAGCCTCACGCCCTACTTCACACACCCCCAGCTCGACTGGTCCAGCGGCCTGGCCTTCGGACCCGACGGCCAGCTCTACGTCGCCAGCTACGACAACGACCGGGTGCTGCGCTACGACGGCGTCACGGGCGAGGTGTTCGTCGCGGCGGGCGCCGGCGGCCTCCGCGGGACCGGGTTCCTGAGCTTCACGCCGGACCACCAGGTGCGGGTCACCGCCGGCGTGCCGGCTCCGACCCCCGGCATGGGGACGGGCAGCGCGATCTGGGCCGAGGCCGGCTCGCCGGTGCCGGCGACCAGCGACTTCGACGGCACCGGCTTCGGCCCGGTGGGTCCCACGGCCGACGTCGGCGGCACCTGGCGGGTGATCGCGGGCGCGGAGGCCCCCACGCGGGACGAGAAGATCGTGGTGGGCGTCGACTCGGCGGGCGATCTGAGCGGGATGGTCTGGAACGGCTCGAGCTGGTCGTCGTCGACGCCGATCGGGTTTCTCCCGGTCAGCGAGAACGACCGCTGGGGCTTCGACGTCGCCTACGAGTCCCAGAGCGGCGACGCCGTGATCGTGTTCAACGACGGGCTCTTCACCGTCGGCTACGTGGTCTGGGACGGCACGGGCTTCTCGGCGCCGACGCCCATCCTCCCGCCGCCGGGGACCGCCGAGGCCGTGCAGATGAAGCTGGCGGCGAGCCCGGTCTCGGACGAGATGGTGCTCGTCGTGACCACGGCGAACAACGAGGACTACGCCCTGATCTGGAACGGCTCCGGCTGGGGGAGCCCGACGCTCTTCCCGGGCGGAGGCAACTCGGTCGACGACACCGACGTGAGCGTCGTCTACGAGCAGCAGAGCGGGCGTCCCATGGTGGTGAACGGCGGCTCCGGCCGGAACGCCCGCTACCACCTCTGGGACGGGGCGAGCTGGAGCAACGACTCGATTCCCCGCCCCGCTGGCAGCAGCGGGCAGACCCGCTGGACGGCGCTCGCGGCGGACCCCAACAGCAACCGCATCGTGTTCGGTGCGATCTCCGAGAACAAGTACGCGTGGCTCGCGACCTGGGACGGAAGCAGCTGGGAGCCCTCGGTGCTGGCGACGAGCGATGCCCCGCGCAACGACCGGCAGTCCATCGCCGTGGCGTTCGAGACCAGCAGCGGTGAGGCGATCGCGGCGTACGCGACGTCGACCAACCAGGTCCGCTACCGCACCTGGAGTCCAGCCGGGGGCTGGTCCGGCGAGCAGGTCGGGCCCGACCTCGGCGACGTGCCCACCTCGCTGACGCTCGACGCCGACCCCGGCTCTGACTCGGTGATGCTCTCGGTCGTGGACGAGCGGAAGAACGTGAGCTTCGCGGCCTGGGACGGCGCGACGTGGACGGTGCAGGCCGAGCTGGAAGCCGACGCCGGCGTCAACAACGGTCAGCCCTTCCTCTTCCTCTGGGGCGAGACCTCGACGGTGTCCACCAATCTGGCCCCCATGCTGTTCCCGATCGGGCCCGGCCTCGTCCCGATCAGCGAGGACGACGTCACGAACCCCGGGCAGCCCGTGTCGAGCCTGACGGGGGCCGCCTTCGATCCCGACGGCGGGGGGCCCCTCGGCATGGCGATCACGTCCCTGTCGAGCGGTAACGGGAGCTGGCAGTTCTCCACCGACGGCGGGACGCTCTGGACGCCCGTGGGCGCGGTGGCCGAGACCAGCGCCCTGCTGCTGCGGCCCACCGATCGCATCCGCTTCGTCCCCGACGCCCGCAACGGCACCGTCGCCTCCTTCGACTTCCGCGCCTGGGACCAGACGGCCGGAAGCGGGGGCACGAAGGTCGACGTCTCGAGCCACGGCGGCCGCACGGCCTTCTCGAGCGCGAGCGACACGGCCACGATCCTCGCCTGGAGCGTCAACGACGCGCCCACCCTCGACGCGTCGGGCGACCTTCGGCTCACCAACGTGATCGAGGACGACCCGGGCCCGCCGGGCAACACGGTGGCGGCGATCCTGGGATCGGCCGGCGGCGATCCGATCGGCGACGTCGACACCGGGGCGCTGGACGGCATCGCCGTCACCGGGGTCGACGACGGCAACGGCATCTGGCAGTACTCGACCGACGGCGGCTCGATCTGGACGCCCTTCGGCACCGTCTCCACCGGCGCCGCGGTGCTGCTCGACCCGAGCGCGCGCGTCCGCTTCGTGCCGGCGCCGTCGTACACGGGCCCGGCCGGCGACCTGCGCTTCCAGGCCTGGGACCAGAGCACCGGCGCGAGCGGCGACGTGGACGTGGACGTCTCGACGCCGACCCCGACCGGCGCCTTCAGCGCCGCCAGCGAGACCGCCACGCTCGACGTGATCCCGATCAACGACGCGCCGGTGCTCACCCCGGTCGGCCCGTCGCTCGACCCGATCACCGAGGACGAGGTGGCGAACGGCGGGCAGACGGTGGCCTCGATCGTCGGCGCCTCGATCACCGACGCCGACGCCGGCGCCTCCGTGGGGATCGCGGTGACCGGCCTCGCGTCCGGCAACGGCACCTGGGAGTACTCGCTGGACGGGATCACCTGGAACGCGATCGGGCCGGTGTCCGAGGGCTCCGCCCGCCTGCTGCGCGACACCGACTTCGTCCGCTTCATCCCGGACGGCTTGAACGCCGACAACGCCTCGTTCACGTTCCGCGCCTGGGACCAGACCACCGGGCCGCCCGGCTCGCTGGCGGACGCCAGCATCCAGGGCGGCACCACGGCCTTCAGCGTGGCCGCCGACACCGCCGACATCAGCGTCGGCGCCGTGAACGACGCGCCGACGCTGGACGCCTCGGGCGCCCTGGTGCTCAGCGACGTCGCCGAGGACGAACTGGACCCGGCGGGCGACAGCGTGGCCGCGGTCCTCGCCAGCGCGGGAGGCGACCCGATCGCCGACGTGGACCGGCTGGCGGTGGACGGCATCGCCGTGGTGTCCGCGGACGACACCAACGGACGCTGGGAGTTCTCGATCGACGGGGGGGCGATCTGGAACGGCCTGGGCGGCGCGACCGAGACCAGCGCTGTGCTGCTGGACCCCGCGGCCCGGATCCGCTTCGTGCCGGCTCCCGGCTTCAACGGCTCCGGGCCCGAGCTGAAGTTCCGCGCCTGGGACCAGAGCGCGGGCGTCAACGGGCAGACCGGCGTCGACGTCTCGTCCCACGGCGGCGTGACCCCGTACAGCGCCACCACCGAGACGGTCGAGGTCACCGTGACCCCGCAGAACGACGCCCCGGTGCTGACGCCGAGCGCGCCGCTGCTGACGCCGATCACCGAGGACGACCTGGCGAACCCCGGCGACCCGATCTCCGCGCTGCTGGGCGCCTCGGTCACGGACGCGGACGCGGGCGCCGTGCAGGGCATCGCGATCACGGGCCTGTCGAGCGGCAACGGCACCTGGGAGTACTCCATCGACGGCGGCAGCACCTGGAGCCCGGTGGGCGGCGTCTCGGACGCCAGCGCGCTGCTGCTGCGCGCCAGCGACTGCGTGCGCTTCGTGCCGGACGGCCAGAACGCCGACGCCGCCTCGTTCAGCTTCCGCGCCTGGGACCAGACCGCGGGGGCCGCGGGCGACCGGGTGGACGCCTCCGTCAATGGCGACACCGCCGCGTTCTCGACGGCCACCGACACGGCTTCGATCGCGGTGTCCGCCGTCAACGACGCGCCGGTCCTCACGCCGACCGCCCCGACGCTGCCGACGATCACCGAGGACGAGCTCGGCAACCCCGGCGCGCTCGTCTCGACCCTGCTCGGCGGCCTCGCCGACGTCGACGCGGGCTCCGCGGCGGGCCTCGCGATCACCGGCCTCGACAGCGGCAACGGCACCTGGCAGTACCGGCTCGCCGCCGGACCCTGGCAGGACGTGGGCGCGGTCTCGGACGCGAGCGCGCTCTTGCTGCGCGACGGCGACCAGATCCGCTTCGTGCCCGACGGCCGGGCCGCCGACGCGCCCTCGTTCGCGTTCCGCGCCTGGGACCGCACCGGCGGCAGCGCCGGCAGCAAGGTCGATACGGTGCCCAACGGCGGCACGACCGCGTTCTCGACGGCCACCGACACGGCCTCGCTCACGGTCACCGCGGTCAACGACGCCCCCTGGCTCGCCACCACCGCGACGCTCGCCCTCGCCGACGTCGCGGAGGACGCGGGCCCGCCCGCGGGCGCGGTCGGCACCTCGATCGACAGCCTGGTCGATTTCGCGGGCGGCGGCGGGCTCGACAACGTGAGCGACGTCGACCCCGGAGCGCTCACCGGAATCGCCGTCACGAGTGCCGACACCGGCACCGGGACCTGGCACTTCTCGATCGACGGCGGCGCCAGCTGGATCCCGCTGGGTCCCGTGAGCGACGACGCCGCGCGCCTGCTGGCCGCGGACGGGAGCACGCGAATCTACTTCGAGCCGGCGCCGGGATTCCAGGGCAGCGTCGACCCGGGCATCGGGTTCCGCGCCTGGGACCGCACCACGGGCGCCAACGGGGGCCTCGGCGACACGGCGCCGCCCGGGGGCAGCAGCGCGTTCAGCGCGGCCCAGGACACGGCCTCGATCACGGTCACGCCGGTCAACGACGCGCCGGCGGGCGCCGACGCGACCGTGGTCACCGCGGAGGACGTGCCCTACGTCTTCGCGGCGGCGGACTTCGGCTTCAGCGACCCCGACGGCGACGCGCTGCTCGAGGTGCGGATCGCGAGCGTGCCCGCGCTCGGCACCTTGCGCGCCGGGCCGCTGGTGCTCGCCGGCGGCGAGAGCGTGAGCGCCGCCGCGATCGCCGCAGGCGACCTCGTCTACACCCCCGCCCCCGGCACGAGCGGCCCCGCCCTCGCGAGCTTCACCTTCCAGGTCCGCGACGACGGCGGTACCGCGAACGGCGGGGTGGACCTCGACCCGACGCCCAACACCATCACCATCGACGTGACGACCGTCAACGACGCCCCGGTGCTCGCGCCGGCGGCCCCGGCGCTGCCGACGGTCAGCGAGGACCAGGTCGGCAACCCGGGCGCGCTCGTCGCCACGATCGTGGGCAGCTCGATCACCGACGCCGATCCAGGCGCGCAGCTCGGCATCGCGATCACCGAGCTCGAGAGCGGCAACGGAACGTGGCAGGTCCGGCTCTCCACCGGGCCCTGGCAGGACGTGGGCCCGGTCTCGGACGCGAACGCGCTGCTGCTGCGCGACACGGACTCGATCCGCTTCGTCCCGGACGGGCACAACGCGGACTCGGCCGCGTTCCGCTTCCGCGCCTGGGACCAGACGGCGGGAGTCGCGGGCGGCCGCGCCGACACGGCGCCGAACGGCGGCAGCCACGCCTTCTCGACGGCCGTCGACCGGGCCACGCTCACCGTGACCGCGGTGAACGACGCCCCCGGCCTCGGCGACGCCATGCTGGCCCGGACGAACGTCGGCGACGTGGACCCGCCCGGGGCCCGCATCGACGGCCTGTTCGCCGGGGTGTTCCGGGACGTGGATGCGGGCGCCAGCCTGTCGGGCGTCGCGGTCGTCGGCAACGCCGCCGACCCCGCCGGCGAGGGGACCTGGGAGTACTCGAGCGACGAGGGCGCCCACTGGTTCGCGATCGGCGCGGTCGGCGACGACGCGACGGCGCTGGTGCTGGGCGGCGACGCGCGGGTGCGCTTCGTGCCCGCCGGGAGCTTCGCGGGCGTGCCCGCCGCGCTGGTCGTGCGCGGGCTCGACGACGCCTACGCCGGCGGGCAGTCGTCCACGGCGGGCGGTGTGGAGATCCGCGCGCAGGTCGACACCAGTGCCAGCGGCGGCACCAGCGCGATCGCCGCCGCGCGCAGCGCGATCTCCACCTTCGTGCTGGAGGACCTGCCCGAGGAGGTGACCGAGCCGCTGCCGCCCGACGAGCCCGACCCGCCGCCGCCCGACGAGCCGGAGCCCGCGAGCGAGCCCGACCCCGAGCCGGAGCCCGAACCCCTGACCGGGGCTCCCGCGACCGAGCCGGGTCCCGCGCCGGGGCTCGAGCCCCCAGCGTCCGCCGGCCCCCCGATCCAGCCGCCGGTCGTGCGCGCGGGACCCGAGATCGCCTCCGTGGAGCCGACCGAGCCGCCGGCCGTGCGCCGCGAGCTCGAGCGCGAGGTGGCGCTGTTCACCCATCGGAGCCTCGAGGCCCTGCGCGACTTCCTCGCCGGCCGAGCGCCGGTGGGCGCGTCGTTCGGCGACCTGATCTTCTCGTCGCAGCGGAGCGAGTTCTTCGGAGAGCTCGACCGCGTCCGCAACCAGCTCGACACCGACGTCGCGGTCGAGACCCGCGTGGTGGGCTCGAGCGTGGCGATCACCACGGGCCTCTCGATCGGCTACGTGATCTGGCTCACGCGCGGCGGGCTGCTGCTGGCGAGCCTGGTGTCCTCGCTGCCTGCCTGGCAGCTGATCGACCCGATCCCGGTGCTCATCCATCTGGCCGGTCGGGACGACGAGGAGTCCGAGGACGACGAGTCGCTGGACGCGATGCTCGACCGCTCCGCGCGCGAGCCGGCCGGCAAGCGGGGCTAGACGGGGAGCCATGCGAGCGCCGAGCACCAGGACCCTGATCGCCGTGGGCCAGAGCGTGCTGGTCACGAGCCTGCTGCTGGTGGCCGCGATCCTCGGCCTGGTCCCGGACCGCGAGCAGGCGCTGCGCGAGGGCCGCGCCGCGCTCGCCGAGGCGGTCGCCATCAACGGCTCGGCGCTCGTCAGCGGGGCGCGCGTCCGCGAGCTCGAGGCCACGCTGGGACTCGTGGTCGAGCGCAACCCCGAGCTGCTCTCGGCCTCGATCCGGCGCGTGGACGGTCGCGCGATGGCCACCGTGGGCGACCACCGGCCCTGGGACGACTCGATCCGCCACCACTCGACCGACACCCAGGTGATGGTCCCGATCTGGGCGGCCGGTCAGCAGTGGGGCCAGGTCGAGCTGCGCTTCGCGCCGCTGCGCGCGCCGGGCTGGCTCGGCCTCGCGCAGAGTCCGCTGGTCCGTCTCGCCGGGTTCCTCACGCTCGCGACGTTCGTCGTGTTCCTGCTCTATCTGCGCAAGATGCTGCAGCACCTCGACCCCTCGCAGGCGGTGCCGCAGCACGTGCGCTCCGCGCTCGACACGCTGGCCGAGGGGCTGCTGGTGCTCGACCTGAAGCAGCAGATCGTGCTCGCGAACCAGGCCTTCGCCTCGATGCTCGGGCAGTCCTCCGAGTCGCTGATGGGCCGCTCGGCGGCCGACCTGCCCTGGGTGCAGGCCGACGGCTCGCCGTTTCCGGAGGCGGAGTTCCCGTGGGCGCGTGCCCTCACCGACGGTTCCCTCCAGCGCAACGACATGATCCACCTCGAGAGCGGGGGCGAGCAGCTCACGTTCCTGGTGAACTGCTCGCCCGTGCTCGGCAGCGGCGGCCGCTACGGCGGCGTGCTGGTGAGCCTGGACGACGTGTCGCAGCTCGAGGAGCACAAGGCCGAGCTGTCGGCCGCCAAGGAGGAGGCCGAGGCGGCGAACCTGGCCAAGAGCGAGTTCCTGGCCAACATGAGCCACGAGATCCGCACCCCGATGAACGCGATCCTGGGCTTCACCCAGGTGCTCCGGCGCGGCTACGAGAAGGGCGAGGCCGAGCGGCGCAAGTACCTCGACACGATCCGTTCGAGCGGCGAGCACCTGCTGCAGCTGATCAACGACGTGCTCGACCTCTCGAAGGTCGAATCGGGCCACCTCGAGATCGAGCGGATCCGCTTCGCGCCGCACGTCGTGCTCCAGGAGGTGGTCGGCGTGCTGTCGGTGAAGGCGCAGGAGAAGGGCGTCTCGCTCGTCTTCGAGCCGGACGGCCCGATCCCGGAGACGCTGCTGTCGGACCCGACCCGCCTGCGACAGATCGCCACCAACCTGGTGTCGAACGCGATCAAGTTCACCGAGGCGGGGGGCGTGAAGGTGACGGCCCGGCTCGACGCGGACGCCGAGCCGCCGCGTTTCTCGATCGACGTGACCGACAGCGGCATCGGGATCCCGGAGGAGGCCCGCGAGGCGATCTTCGACCCCTTCGTGCAGGCCGACAGCTCGATCACCCGCCGCTTCGGTGGCACCGGGCTGGGCCTGCCGATCAGCCGCCGCTTCGCGCGCCTGATGGGCGGCGACATCACCGTGGGCGGCGCACCGGGCGGCGGCAGCACCTTCACGGTCACGCTCGACCCGGGACCGCTCCGGGGCGTGCGGCTGCTCGATCCGCAGGAGGCGATCGCGGCCACCGAGGACGCGGGCACGGCCGGCGCGGGCTCCTGGCAGTTCCCGTCGGCGCGCGTGCTGGTGGTCGACGACGGCGAGGAGAACCGCGAGCTGCTGCAGCTGGTGCTCGAGGAGGCGGGTCTCGCGGTCGAGGGGGCCGAGAACGGCCGCGTGGGGGTCGAGAAGGCGTGCGCCGGCGAGTTCGACGTGGTGCTGATGGACATGCAGATGCCCGTGATGGACGGCTACACCGCCACGGGGCAGCTGCGCCAGGAGGGCATCGAGACGCCGATCGTGGCGCTCACCGCACACGCCATGAAGGGCTTCGAGCGCAAGTGCCTGGAGGCGGGCTGCACGAGCTACCTCACCAAGCCGGTCGACATCGACGTGCTGCTCGAGACGCTGGCAGGGTTGCTGGGTGGCGAGCGCCGGAAGCGCGCAGCGCCCCGGCCGGAAGCGGAGGCCAGCGCCCCGCTGCGCTCGCGGCTCGCGGCGAACCCGCGCTTCCGCGCCACGCTCGAGAAGTTCGTGGGCCGGCTCGACGGGAAGCTCGCGGCGATGCAGGCGGCCTGGGAGAGACGCGACTTCGACGCGCTCGCCGACCTCGCGCACTGGCTCAGGGGATCGGCCGGCACGCTGGGGTTCGAGGGCTTCCAGGCGCCGTCGGTCGCGCTGGAGCAGCGCGCGCGCGCGCGGGCCGAGGACGGCATCGAGGCGCGGCTCGCCGAGCTGCGCCTGCTGGCCCGGCGCATCGAGGTGTCGGACGAGCGGACCGCGACCCGGGCCTCGCCTTCCGCGCGGCGGGGGGACCCGGCGGAGTCTGCGGCCGCCTCCGGGCCCGTGGTCTCGCGACTCGCCGCAAATCCCCGACTCCGCCCGACGGTGGCCAAGTTCGTGCGCCGACTGACCGAGAAGCTGGAGGCGATGGAAGCGAGCTGGGAAATGCGCGACCTCATCGAGCTGGCGCGCCTCGCGCACTGGCTGAAGGGCTCGGCCGGCATGGTCGGCTTCGACGCCTTCACGGCGCCCGCGGAGACCCTCGAGCTGCTCGCCCGGGAAAGCAAGGAGGAGGAGATCGAGGCTTCCCTCCAGACGCTGCGCGACCTGGCCAGCCGGATCGTGTCGCCGGGCGACGAGGAGTCGGCCTGATGGACGCCGACCGCTCCACTCTGTCCGGCGACGTCGACGGGCTCGAGGCCCTCAAGGCGTCGACCATCATGATGGTCGACGACGAGCCCACCACGCTCGAGGTCCTCGAGCTGTTCCTCGAGGGCGAGGGCTACACGCGACTCGTGACGACCACCGACTCGCGGGAGGCGCTCGACCTGTTCCGCGAGACCGGCCCCGACCTGTTGCTGCTCGACCTGATGATGCCGAACGTCGGCGGCCTCGAGATCCTCGACGCGATCCGCAGCGACCCGGCGCTCCAGCACACGCCCGTCATCATCCTCACCTCCTCGACCGACGCCGCCACCAAGCTGCGCGCGCTGGAGCTGGGCGCCACCGACTTCCTGGGCAAGCCCGTGGATCCGAGCGAGCTGGCCCTGCGCCTGCGCAACACGCTCGCCGCCAAGGCCTACCGCGACCGGCTGGCGCACTACGACCGGCTCACCGGCCTGCCCAACCGCCGCTTCTTCATGGAGCGGATCGAGCGGGCGCTGCGCCGGGCGCGGGCCGAGGCGGCCGAGTTCGCGCTGCTCCAGGTCAACCTCGACCGTTTCAAGCAGCTCAACGACACGCTCGGCCACACCGTCGGAGACTCCCTGCTCAAGACCGTCGCGGAGCGGCTCGAGAAGTGCGTGCGGCCCGGTGGCGACGGACCGGCGCCCCGCCCCGAGCAGACGCCGCTGTGCCGGGCGGGCGGCGACGAGTTCTGGGTGCTGCTGCGCGGCCCCGACCCGGCCCATGCGGCCGCGCGCGTCGCCCGGCGCATCCTCGGCGCGCTCGGCGAGCCGGTGTACCTCGACGGGCGCGACCTGTTCCTGACGGCCGGCGTCGGCATCGCGGTGTATCCGGGCGACGCCGAGACCGTCGAGACGTTGATCTCGAACGCGGGCGTCGCGACCTCGCACGCGAAGCGCGGCCGGGGCCACGAGTACCAGTTCTACGACCGCTCGCTCAACGAGGCGTCGCTCGAGCGCCTGAGCCTCGAGAACGACCTGCGCCGCGCGCGCGAGCGCCGCCAGCTCCACCTCTACTACCAGCCGAAGGTCGACGTGAAGACCGGCCGCATCATCGGGGCCGAGGCCCTGATGCGCTGGAAGCACCCGGAGCTCGGCACGGTGCCGCCCAACCGGTTCATCCCGATCGCCGAGGAGACCGGGCTGATCGAGTCGCTGGGCGAGTGGGCCATCAACCTCGCCTGCGGGCAGAACGAGATCTGGCAGCGCCAGGGCCTGCCGGCGATCCGCGTGGCGGTGAACGTGTCGAGCAAGCAGTTCCGCAGCGGCCGCTTCCGCGACACGATCCGCGGCGCGCTGCGCCGCAGCGGGCTCGACGCCAAGTACCTGATCCTCGAGCTCACCGAGAGCATGATCATGGAGAACCCCCAGGAGACCGCGGAGATCCTCCACGAGTTCAAGGCGATGGGGGTGAAGGTGTCGGTCGACGACTTCGGTACCGGCTACTCGTCGCTCGCCTCGCTGAAGCGCTTCCCGCTCGACGAGCTCAAGATCGACCGCTCCTTCGTGCAGAGCATCCCCGACGACGCCGACGATGCCGCCATCGTGACGGCGATCGTGGCGATGGCGCAGCGCCTGGGGCTCTCGGTCGTGGCCGAGGGCGTCGAGACCGAGGCGCAGCTCGACTTCCTGCGCGAGTGCGGCTGCGACGTCTACCAGGGCTACCTGTGCAGCCGACCCGTGGCGCCCGAGGAGTGGGTCGCGCTGATGGAGCGCACGGCCGGACGGCGCGGCCGACCCTCGAGCAGCTGACCCGAGGCACCGACTCCGCGCGCGCCCGAAGCACCCCGCAAGCGCCGAAGGCGCGCGCAGCGAGCCGAAGGCGAGCGAAGTCCATCAAGCTGCCTCCGCCCAGCAATCACCCCCTCGACGGCACCCCGCAAGCGCCGGTCCCCCGGCGCGCGCAGCGAGCCGCAGGCGAGCGAAGTCCCGTCTACCTGTGGCGCGGCTCGGAGACGCCGAGGACGGTGACCATCAGCGCGAGCGACTGCGCGGCGACGGCGCTCCAGAACACCACCTCGTAGCCCCAGAGTGCCGCGAGCCCGCCCCCCAGCAGCGGGGCGACGGTCCCCACCAGCTCGCTCGCGCTGTTGGCCGCGGCGATGCGCAGCGGCAGGTCCTCGCGCATCCCGAACTCGAGCACCAGGTTCTGCGCCGAGAGCATGAAGCCACCCTGGCCGGCCCCCAGCGCGCCGAAGACGGCCAGCAGCACGCCGAAGCTCTCGGCCTGCATCAGCACCAGCGGCGCCGCGATCCAGAGCAACAGCGAGCTCACCAACGTGGAGCGGAAGCCGAAGCGGTCCGCGGCCCAGCCCCAGATCGGGTTCGGGACGCTCATGCCGAGCACCACCGCCACGGTGAGCTGACCGAGCTGCGCGCCCGACACGCCGAGCCGCTCGTCGGCGAAGAGCACGCAGAAGGGAAGCGCCATGCGGCCCATGTTGCCGAGCGCGCGCGCCACCAGATAGGCGCTGAAGGCGCGGTCGCCGCGCAGCAGCCGCGGCAGGTCGCGCAGGCGGCGCGCGAAGCTGGAAGGCGGCCGCACGCTCGGCGCCTCGGGCTCGCGCACGAAGGCGAGCATCGCCAGCCCGCAGGCCGTGAGCACGAACGCGATCAGGAACGTCGCCGCGTAGCCGTTGCCGAGCGCCTCGCTCTCGACCAGGCGCCCGCCGACCGCGCCGACCGCGGCGGCGATCAGCCCGGACAGCATCTGGCGCAGGCCCAGCAGCACGCCGCGCCGGCCGACCGGGATCACCTTCGAGACCAGGAAGTTGAAGATCACGCCCTGCATGCCGAGGAAGAAGCCGAACAGCCCGAGGAACAGGCAGACCAGGTAGAGGTCCCAGGGCGCGGGCAGGAAGAAGCCCGCCAGCGCCAGGCCCAGGACCTGCACGCGCATCGCGCCGCCCACCACGAAGCCCACCGGCAGCACGCGGCGCCGATGCTCGACCGACGTCGCGCCCATCACGGGCGACAGGAACATGCCCAGCGACTGGCAGGCGCGCGCGAGCCCCACGGCGAAGTCGGAGCCCGAGATCGCGAACACGTAGGCGGGCACGAAGGTCGGCGCGTTGATCAGCCGGAAGCCGGTCTGCCCGAGCAGCCCGTGCGCCAGGTGCGCCAGGTAGTTGCGCGCCAGGTTGGCGCGCACCTCGGCCGCGTAGCGCGCCTCGGCGTCGGGCCCCGCCGCGGGGCCCGACGCGCTAGCCACGAAGACCGGCGTGGGGCGCTGCAGCGGGCTCGCGCAGCACGCGCCGCGCGATGCCCGCCAGGTAGATCGAGCCCGCCACGCACAGGCGGTCCCCGCCGCGCAGGGCGCCACGCGCGGCGCGCAGGGCGAGCCGCGGGTCGGACACGGCGCGGACCTCGCAGCCCGGCGCCCGCGCGCGCACCTCGGCCGCCAGCTCGGCCGGTGGCAGCGAGCGCGTCGGCTCGGCGTGCGTGGCGGTGACCCGACCCGCGTGCGGCAGCAGCGCCGCCAGGATCGCGTCGAGATCCTTGCCCGCGGAGACCGAGAGCACCAGGTGCGTGCGCGCACTCGTTCCGGCGGCGAGCGCGTCGCCCAGCGCGCGCGCCGAGGCGGCGGTGTGGGCCGCGTCGACCAGGATCCACGGCGTGCGCGACAGCAGCTCCAGGCGGCCCGGGAGCCGCACCGCGCCGAGCCCGCGGCGGGCCGCGTCCGCGAGGGCGGCGTCGCCGTGCGCGCCGAGCCGGCGCACGCACCCGAGCGCGAGCGCCGCGTTCTCGGCCTGGTGCCGCCCGGGCACGGGGAGCTCGACCTCGCAGGCGAAGTCGCCGTCGTGCAGCCGCAGCCGCTGGCCCGTCGTGCACGGCGCCAGCACCTCGACGCCGAGCTCGCGCCCCAGCCACGCGGCGGGCGCCCCGCGGGCGCGCGCGCGCGCGTCGACCACCGCGGCCGCCTCGGACGGCAGCGCTCCGACCACGAGCGGACGGCCCGCCTTGACGATCCCGGCCTTCTCGCCCGCGATCTCGGCGAGCGTGGTGCCGAGCTTGTCGGTGTGCTCGAGCTCGATCGTCGTGATGCAGGTCACCGCGGGATCCACGACGTTGGTCGAGTCGAGCCGGCCGCCGAGGCCCACCTCGAGCAGCGCGCGGTCGACGCGCGCCTCGGCGAACAACACGAACGCCGCGGCGGTCGTGGCGTCGAAGAAGGTCGGCGCGCTCTCGGGCCGCTCGGAGCGCAGCGCCTCGACATGGGGACGCACCCGCTCGACCGCGGCCGCGAGCGCCGGCCCCGCGACCTCGCGCCCATCGATGCGGAAGCGCTCCGTCCAGCTCTCGAGGTGGGGCGAGGTGAAGGTGCCGACCCGCTCGCCCGCCGCCCGCAGCACCGCCTCGGCGTGCAGGGCGGTCGAGCCCTTGCCCTTCGACCCGGCGACGTGCACGACGGAGAGCTGGCGCTGCGGATCGCCCAGCCGCGCCAGCAGCGCGCGGATCGGCTCCAGCCCCAGGCGCGCGTAGGACACGTCGGGCCGGCGCTCGACGTTGATCAGGCCCTCGAGCCAGGCAGCGGCGGCGGCGAGCGTTCGGATCGACATGGCGGGCCCAGAACATAGCCGCCGGTCGAAACGACGCGGGGCGGCCCCTGGGGCCGCCCCGGCGCGAAACGCGGGTGCTTCGCTACTGGACCAGGTAGCGCTTCCACTGGCGGTAGCTCTGCACCGCCTCGCTGGTGCCCTGGTTCGCGGGGAAGTAGAACTTGAGCGCGTAGCCGCACTCCCCGCAGATCTTGTACGCGAACTTGAAGCCGTCGATCTCGCGGTTGCCGCCCACGACCTCGCGGTTCTCCTCGGTGCAGCACGCGCCGGGCTCGGTGGGGGACACGATCTTCTTCGGGTAGTCGTTGCGCGGCTTCTCGTCGTCCGTGTAGCGGATGATGTTCTTGACGACCCGGTGGCTCTTCGCGTCCGAGTTCTGCTTGCGGATGTTGCTGCCGATTCTTCTCAACTCGCCTTCCTCGCAAAAGCCCCCCCACTCCGGTGCCCGCCTGCGAGGTCGAGCTCCGAGAGGAGGGGCGTGAAATCCTGGTACTCGTGAGTGCACGGCGGGCCGTCGGAGTGACGCAACAGGTCACCCGCGGGACCGAGCCGCAGCAGGGTGGAGCTACGCGTGCCGTAGCCGCGCCCGGTGTGGACGCAGGTGCTGGCCAGCGGATCCGGGCCTTCCTCGTGCGCGCGGCAGAGCTGCGCGAGACCTGCCTCGATCTCAGCGCTCGGACCGTCTGCCACGCGCCGGGCGCGGTCCATGGTGCGGCGGATCTTGCCGACCTCGCGCGCGTTCGGGTCGACGTTGCCGATCACGTGGACGCCCGGCTCGAGCGGCTCGACCCGCACCCCCGCGTCGCACACCACCGCGAACGCCTCGTCCGCATCGGCCAGGAACAGGTTGAAGGGGTTGTACGCGTCGGGCGCGAGCGCGGCGACCGCCCCGGCCGCCTCCCGCGCGCTGCCGGCGGCCAGCGTGTCGTGCACCAGCTGGCCGCGCGAGCGCCGGGACGGATCCGGCTGCCGCGTCGGTCGGTTCGTCAGTGCCGAGAACACGCCCACCTGGTTCAGACCCCACCAGCTCCCGCCCGCGCGCAGATCGAGCGGGCTCACGATCGACTCCCCCCCGAGGCCGCGCAGCGCCGGTCCCTCGGCCGGCCGCTCCAGGTATTCGTCGCGGTTCGCCGCCAGCCACAGGTCCACGTCCGGGACACAGCGGAACAGCGCGATGAGGGTGCACACGGCGCACCTCCTACCCACTCGATCAGGGCGCGTTCGAAGACCGGCTGGCCGCGGGTCGAGGCGCTCTGGGGCGGGGGGTCGGGTGGAGGGAATCGGCTGAGGCTAGCGCACCGCACCCCGCGGGGCAAACCGCACGCGAGCTGGCTGTCCGGGCGGTCAGCCGCGGTCGGATCCCACGACCCGCAGCGGCGTGCGCGACGAGGAGGCAGCGGACGCCGGGGCGGGCGCGGCTCCCTTCCCCTCCGCGTTCCAGCCGCGCTCGACGCGCACCCGGTCGGCGCGGCGCCGCGCGGTGTCGCGACTCATGGCGAGGCCGTAGCGGCCGAGCACGTCGGCGAGCACGTCGAAGTTCTGCTCGATGGTGGTGCGCACCGACTCGAAGCCGTGTTGGATCGCGTCGGAGCGCTTCCAGAACGCGAGCGGGTTCACGTTGAAGAACTCGGCGTCGCGCTCGCGCGGCTCGAGCAGGATGATGTCGCCCTGGAAGCGCTCGTCGGTCAGGTAGCGCTGGAGGCCCAGCTTCAGGCGCGAGTGCAGCAGCGTCCGGAACACCTGGTTCAGCACCATCTTCAAGCCGCGGTCGGACAGGTAGCGACCGTTCGCGAAGTAGTGGGTCTCGCCGCCCTCGGCGTCGATGCGGTTGAGGAAGGGGCGGAAGGGGTTGTAGCAGATGATCAGGTCCGCCCCCTTCTCGATCGCGACGTCGATGTTCGCCGTGCGGCGCACACCGCCGTCCACGTAATCCACGCCGCGGATCCGGGCGGGCCGGTAGAAGATGGGCAGCGCCGTCGAGGCCTGCACCGCCTGCGAGATCGTCACGTCCGAGACCTCGTCCGGCCCGAACGTGACGCGATCGGCCGTGTCGAGATCGCACGCCGTGATGTAGAGGCTGCGCCCGCGCTTCTTCTCGAAGCGCTGGAAGTCGTTGGGCATCCGCATGCGCTCGAGGTTCTTGCGCAGCCAGCGCTCGAGACCGGCGCTGTCGAAGAAGCCCGAGGGGATGTGGTTGGTGAGGCCCGGGATCTCGCGCGACGGTGACACGTGCTCGAGCAGCTTGAGCGCCACCGCTTCGGCGTGGGTGTAGTCGGGCTTGCGGACGAACTCGCGCAGCTCGACGCCGATCACGTCGGGCAGCTCGGGCAGCGCGCGCAGCACGTCGAGCCACACGCCCGGCAGGTAGCTCAGCAGGTCGTAGACCAGCTTGGCGGGCCGCGACACGAACTCGCGGAAGTTGGGGTTGTAGAAGTCGATCGGCCGCAGCTGGTTCATGCGGCGGCTGTGGCCCTCGAGGACCTTCACCATCTCGTTCGGCGACACCCCGGCGGCGAGCGCCACCGCGAGGATCGAGCCGGCCGAGAGCCCGACGTAGGTGTCGAACTCGACCATCTTGCGATCGACCAGGAAGTCGTCGAGCGCCTTGAGTCCGCCGACCTTGAAGGCGCCGCCGGACACCGCGCCACCGGCCAGCACCAGCGCCACCTTGGCGTCGCGCTTGGGCTGCGCCCCTCGACTCTTCCGGATCAGCGTCAGACCCACGCGGCTGTCCCTCCCGTCGGAAGCGTGCTCCAGAACCGACTTCGGCGCCTTCCGCCCCGCCCTGGAGACCTCGACCGGAGGTCGCGCCGGGTCGCGGTGGACACCCTCGGTCCGGGTCCCGCCCATCGGGGGGGCTGGGCGCGGCCCGGACTTCGCTGCACCGCGTTACGATAGGCCCCAGAAGGGCGCATGGCTAGCGAAAAAGTCAGGCAAGCGGTCGGCAGAAGACTCGCATTCGCACTACAAATTCCCGTAATTGCTCGATTATTCGCATCTATCCGGACGCATGGATTTGCTGATCGACCGGTCGATCGGGACTGCTGCGCCGCGTCGCAAATGGGATTGCGCTGGGACTCGGTCTGTCGATTGTGGTAAGACTCCACGCAGTTGTTAAAGCTCTTTGCCCTGCCCGAGGGATTGCGATGGCGCGCCCCCCGCTTCCCGTTTTGATCCTCTCGATCCTGCTCGCCTGCTCGGTCGGATGCGCCTCGTCTTCTGGACCGGCGCCCGGGTCCACCCCCGCGACCGTGTCGAGCCCGGGCGGCGATCCCAACGCGGACCCGAACGACCCGGGCGCGAACCCGAACGCGACCGCGGGCAGCACCGCCGGCAGCATCCTCGGCGGCGCGGCGGCCCGCGCCCAGAGCGCGCTCGAAGGCGCGATGATCGGCGCCATCATCGGCTCGCAGGCGGGTCCGATTGGCGCCGCCGTGGGCGCTGCCACGCTGCTCGTGTACGGCGCCATCACCGGTGACGTCCCCGTCGGCGGCGGGGGTCCGATCGGCGGTGGCGGCGGCGGCGGAGGGGGCGGGGGCGGCGCCGAGTCGCAGCGCGAGGCCGAGATGGAGGAGGAGCTCGAGCGCCACGCTTCGCTCGAGACCGCCATCGAGGAGGAGCTGCGCCGACAGGAAGAGCTGCTCGAGCAGATCGAGCGCGAGGAGGCGATGCGCGAGCAGGGCATCGAGCCGCCTCCCGAGGAGGGCGGCGACCTGAGCGAGCGCGCCGACCCGCGCGCGGCACCCAGCGCCCCGGTCCCGCGCGAGCTACCGGTCGCCGTGTTCGACGAGCAGAACGTCCGCGTCCCGGAAGGCACCTGGGACAACTCGAAGCCGGTGGACGTGAAACGGCGCAGCCTGGACGCCGACCGCGACGGCAACCCCGAGGAGATCCGCTACTTCGACGCCGACTCGGGCTATCTGGTGCGCACCGAGGCCGACCGCGACTACGACGGGCGGATCGACGAGTGGGTCGACTACGAGTTCGGCAGCGTGTCCGAGCGCCAGCTCGACGACGACGGCGACGGCAAGCCCGACGTCTGGGAGCGCTACGAGGACGGCCGGATGGTGTCGCGCGAGATCGACCGCGACGGCGACGGCCGGCGCGACGCCTTCTACGACTACGTGGCCGGCTCGCTGGTCGAAGAGCGCCACGATCCGGACGACGACGGCCGCGTCAACCGCTCGATCCACTACGAAGAGCGCCACATCGTGCGGACCGAAGAAGACCGCAGCAGCAACGGCGCGATCGATACCTGGTCGTACTACGAGCTCGACGCCAACGGCGAAGAGGTCGTGGTCCGGGTCGAGCGCGACACCAGCGGCGACGGGCGCGTCGACACCTTCGAGCACTACGAGCAGCAGGGCGACAGGGCCGTGCTGGTGCTGCGCGAAGAGGACAAGAACGCCGACGGCGCGATCGACGTGAAGTCGATCTACGAGAACGGCAAGCTGGTCCGCCGCGAGATCACCGACCCCTCCCTGGTTCCGCTCTAGCAGCTAGGTCCGTACACGCTCGAAGACATGCAGGTGGAGAAGCTGATCGTGATCCGCTCACCCGAGATCGGCTGAGCGGGACGCGCTGCGCCGTCAGGAGCCCGTCTGCGTGGCGAGCCACCGCTCGGCGCGACGCCGCGCCGCCTCTCGCTCGCGCCGCGTCAGCGCGCCCTCGATCTCGCTCAGCGCCTCGTGGGCGCGCGGATCGCGGGCGCCGCGGGCGACGGCGACGCTCAGCCACAGGTGCGCCTCGAGCGGCTCGCGGGGAACGCCGCGGCCGCGCGCGTAGCACAGCCCCAGCGCCACCTGGGCGGCGAGATGCCCCGCCTCGGCGGCGCGCCGGTAGCTGCGCGCGGCGCGCTCGAGATCGACCGGGCGGCCCATCCCCGCGGCGCTGCGCTCGGCCTGCTCGTAGTAGAGCTGGGCCAGATCGGTCTCGCCGAGCGGCGCGACGGACACCTCGCCGGCCTCGTGCGCCTCGCGCCACACCGCCGCGCGCCGCTCGCCCTCGCGCCGCTCCACCTCGAGCAGCCGCGGCTCGAGCATCCGGCGCGCCGTCTCCGCGTCGGCGACCCCGGCCTCACCGGCGAGCAGCAGCCAGCGCCACGCCTCGGCCCAGTTCCGCGTCACCCCCACGCCGGCGACGTAGCGCGCTCCGAGCGCGTACTGCGCGCGGGCGTGGCCCTGCTCGGCGGCGAGCTGGTACCAGTGGGTCGCCTGCGCCGCGTCGGCCACGCCGTCGCGGCCCTCGTCCACGCGGCGCGCGAGCACGTACTGGGCCTCGGCGTGGCCGCCCTCGGCGGCCGCGCGGTACCAGCGCGCGGCCCGCTCGGGGTCCGGGAGCGAGCCCTCGCCGCGCGCGTAGCTCTCGGCCAGGCGCCACTGCGCCTCGACCAGCCCGGCCTCGGCGGCGCGCCGGTACCAGTTCGTTGCGACCGTCCGGTTCGGATGGACGCCCTCGCCGAGCCGGTACATGTGCGCCAGCTGGAGCTGCGCCTCGGGCAGGCCGGCACGCGCCGCGTGTTCGCAGGCGCCGAACGCCTCCTCGAGATCGCCGGCGCGGACCTCGGCCTCGCAGCGCTCCAGCAGGACGCCCGGGTTCTCGACCGGCAGGCGGCGGCGGGGACAGCCCAGGACGACCAGCGCCAACAGCAGCAGCCCGACCGCCCGCGGTGCCCGGCTCATCGGCGCCTACGGCTGCTCGACCTCGAGCTCCAGCTCCTTGCGTTCCCGCTTGCGGAACTCCTCGATGCGCTTCTGCTCGCGCAGCAGCAGCAGCTCCTTGTTCATGCGCCGGATGCGCTCGAGCTCGCGCGCCATCTCGAGGTCGCTGAGCCCGGACTTGCCGAACTGGAGGTCGAAGGTGACGGTGCCGCGCGAGCCGTCCGAGGCCAGGGCCGTGACGCGCACCTTGTTGTCGCCCTCGCGGACGGGCACGAAGCCGTAGAAGGTGCCGTCGGGGTTGAGGCGCACGTCGGTCGAGAAGTCGCCGGTGGTGAGGTTGGTGAAGATGACGTCCTCGATGTTGGCGAAGCTCACGCCCTGGAGCAGCGCGATGATGTCGCCCGGGTTCTGCACCGGCGTATAGGTCCCGAGCGACACGCGCGCCATCTCGGTGACCGCCTGCGGGTAGCTCAGCGCGTGGGGACCCAGCGCGTAGGTGTTGAGCGTGATGCCGGCCACCTGCGCCAGCTTGGCGGCGTCGATCGCGGCCTCCACGTCGCCCGGGTCGGTCTGGTCGCCCCGGCCGATCGGGAGAGACGGCACCCCGTCGGTCAGGAACAGGATCACCTTCTTGGCGTCGGGACGCGGCTCGCTGCGCCCGCCGGGCAGCGCGGTGAGCTCGGTGATCGCGAGCCGGGCGCCCGCCGCGAAGTTCGTGGCGCCCCGGGGCCCACGCGCGACGATGGCATCGATCGCCGCGTGCACCCGGGCGAAGTCGTTGGTGAGCGGCAGCTCGAGCCAGGCGTCCTGCTGGTCGAGGCTCTTGCGCTCGCCGGTGCGCGGATCGGTCTCGCCGCCGAAGCTGATGATGCCGATGCGCACGCGGCGCGGATCGAGGCTGTCCACCAGCGCGCGCGCCGCGGCCGCCTCGGCGTGCAGGATCGTGTCGCCGGGGTCCGTGCAGCGGACGTCCGCGTCGTAGAGTCCGGGCGGGAACAGCTCGAGCTGCGGGTCGACGCCGACCTCGCCGTCGCCGTCGACGTCCACGCCGCTGGCGCTCTCGGTGGACTTCGAGACGTCGATCACGATCATCACGTCGAAGTCGGCGGGACGCTCGCCCTCGGCGAGGGCGGTGCCGCGCACGGGCGCCTGGTGCACGCGGTTCTCGACGCGCTCGCCGGGACGCGGCGTCTCGATCACGATGCGCACCGGCGCCGACTCGGCCCCGCTGCCAGCGCCGGGTGCGAAGACGGCGACCAGCGCGGCGGCAACGCGGAGCGCGCGCGGGGTGGGAGGACGGAGCACGGAGCGGGTCGGGCGCTTCATCGGCTGCACTCTTACTCAGTCGCTGCGCTCGCGCAGCGCGGCGTCGGCGACCGCCGGGTACCGGTGCGCCGCGCGCCGGATCGACTCGAAGCTGGAACCCCCTGGCTCTCAGGGGCGCGGACAGCTTCCCCCGCCTGCCCGCAGCCTGGATGCCCCACAGGGGGACACGAGGTTCGACGAAGTATAGAGCAGGCGGATTCGGAGACCCCCCGGGAAGCGGTGGGAGAGGCGATCCGAGCTGGTGACGCCACCCGCGGGGCCCATCGGCGCGTCGGGAGCGGTCGCTTCCGGGAACCGTGGTGCATTCGTGCCACCTGATCGGACTCCTGGCCACATTCTCCTATGGAAGCCCCACTCCTG
>JASJBO010000218.1 GCA_030066475.1 Myxococcota bacterium | reverse complement strand
CGCCCACGGTCGGCGAGCACAGCGAGGAGGTGCTGGGCCGCGTCCTCGGCTACGACGCCGGGCGCATCGCAGCTTGGACGCCCCATCCGCGGGCCTCATTGGCTACCAGTCCGAGCTCGCAGCCGCGCGCCTCAAGACGGACTCGCAGAAGGCGCTGCTCGCGCTCGGCTACCAGATCGGGGAGATCGACGGCATCATCGGTCGCCCGACGCGCGCCGTCGCGGCCGGTCGCGTGGCCCCGCGACGCGGCGTAGACTGCTCGGATGCACGCCCCCTGCCCCCACTGCAAGACCCACGAGGCGCGGGTCCGCTACGACTTTGGCCGCGACAAGATCATCCGGTGCACCGGCTGCGATCTGCTCTTCCTGCACCCCAGGCCGGACCCGGTGGATTTCGCGGCGGTATATGGGGCGGACTACTTCCAGAACGCCGAATTCATGCAGGGCCCCAACGCGACGCTCTACGGCTACGCCGACTACATCGCCGAGCGCGCCAACAAGCAGCGGCAGTACGCACGGCTCGCCCGTGAAATCCTGGCATGGCTGCCCCGGACCCGGCACTCGCCGAGGCTGCTCGAGGTCGGCTGCGGCCTCGGCTACTTCCTGGACGAGGCCTTCGAGGAGGGCTTCCAGGTCACGGGCATCGAGTTCAACGGCTATGCCGTGGAGCGGCTGCGCCGCAAGTACGCCTTTCCCATCGAGCACGGTGCCCTCGAGGACCTGGATCTCGCGCCCGAGAGCTTCGACGCCGTAGTGATGTTCGACGTGATCGAGCACCTCCGCGACCCCTTCGCCTGCCTGGAGAAGCTCCACCGCGCGCTCGCCCCGGGAGGGATCCTGGTGACCTCCACTCCCGACGCGGAGAGCTTCACCTCCCGCCTGTTGGGTGCGCGCCTCGAGGACTTCCGCCGCACCCGGGAGCACCTCTACTTCTTCGGGCGCCGCACCCTGTCAGCCATCCTGGACGAGCACGGGTTCGATTCCACCGAGATCCGCTCCATCGGCCACACCTTCGAACTGGCCTTCCTGCTGGAGCGCCTGATGCTCTACAACCGCCCCGTGTTCGGCAGCCTGCGCCGCGCGGCCCAGGCGCTGGGCGTCGGGGGCGTGCAGTTGCAGATCAACCCGCGCACCAAGATGATCAGCTTCGCCCGGCGACGGGGCGTGCTGATTCAGTCGGGTCCGGAGGAGGAGCTCTCGGAGCTGGACCAGAGGCTGATGGCCGAGCTACAGCTGCTGGACCGCGCCATGCCGCGCCACTACCGCTGGGTGGCGGACCTGATCTCCGCCCACTTCGGACGCTCGGTGCTGGAGGTGGGCAGCGGCTTCGGCGTCGTCTCCCAACACCTGATCGGACGCTGCGACCGGCTCGTGCTCTCCGAGTACAAGCCCGCGCTCCTGGAGCGCCTGCGCCGGCGCTTCGGCGAGATCCCCAACGTGCACTACCGGCTGCTCGACCTGGAGCAGCGGCCCTACTCCCTTGAAGGCGTCGAGGTGGACACCATCCTCTGCCTGAACGTCCTGGAGCACCTGGAGCGGGACGACGAGATCCTGCGCGCCTTCCACGAGCTGCTGCCCCCGGGCGGGCGCGTGATCCTCCAGGTCCCGAACCATCCGCGTCTCTACGGCAGCCTGGACCGGCGCTACGGACACCTGCGGCGCTACACGCGCGCGGGCCTGCGCGAGTCCCTGGAGCGCGCGGGCTTCCGCGTGCGCCTGCTGCGGCGCTTCAACCCCTTCTCGATCCCGGGCTGGTGGTTCTCCGGCAAGCTACAGAAGCGCGAATCCTTGAGCCCCCGCGCGCTGGCACTCTACGACTCCCTGGTGCCCGTGGTCCGGCGCCTGGACGGCCTGTCGCGTCTCGGCGGTCTGTCCCTGATCGCCTGCGCCGAGCGAAGCGAAGACGCGGCTGCGGCCAGGCGACCCCCCGCCTCCCGCTGAGAAGGCGCGTGCCCGGGCGGGCCATCCTGCTGGCCGGCGTCGCCCTGCTCGCCTCGGGCCTGGCCCTTCCCCACTACCTGCGCCTGGTGCAGGGCCTGGAGGGCGGCTCACTCACCGAGGTGCTGTCGGGCGGTGCCGGGTCGGAGCTCAAGCGCCTCGAGATCGCCAGTCAGGAGCCGGGTGAGCGCCGGCTCGGCAGCCGGGCGCCCGCGTCCTCGGTGGGTCGTCGTGGACCTCGGGATGCGGCAGCTCTTCAGCGCCTCGAAGTCGAACCGGCCGAGTGCCGCCCACATCTCCCGGACCACCGCCTTGTTCTGCTCGAACCGGCTCCCGCACCTCGATGCACTAGCGGTCGGACGCGTCGGGTGGCGCGCCGGGAGGACGTCGCCGGCGCGCATCAGGGCCAGCAGGTCGGCGCCCTGCGCGTCCAGCAGCAGCTCGGCGTCGGCCACCGCGAGCTCGTGACCCGAGAGCGCGCGGTCGGGGGCGTCCGCCACGGGCGCCGAGACGTCGGAGAAGAGTCGCTCGAGACTCATGCGGCCTCCTCGCGCGAGCCGCCGGGGCGCGGTCGCGCGTAGCCGTCGTCGCCCGCCAGGACGAGCGCGCTCGCGCAACGCACCATGCGCGCGCTCGCCGTAGTCCCGCGGCGTGGATGTTCCGTCTGCAACCTCGCGCGAAGGCACCCGAGTTGGCTCTGCCTCCTTCCGACCCAGCACCCCGACCGTGATAGAATTCGATCCATGTCGCTGCGAGAGGTCTCGTTGATCGCTGGCTTGTGCATCGCGGCGGCGCTCGGCATGTACTGGCCCGCCCTGGCGGGGCAGCTCATCTCCGACGACCAGTTCATCCTCACCGCACCGCAGATCCAGCAGCTGAGCGCACGGAACCTGCTGGCGATCCTCGACCCGCGCGGGCCGATCGCATTCACGTACCTCAACTACTCACCGGTGCACGCGCTGGCACACGCGGTCGAGATCCAGGCGTTCGGCCCACAGCTCGTGGGCTACCACGTCGTCAACGTCGTGCTCCACGCGCTGGCCTCGGTGCTGCTCGCGGCGCTCCTGGTGCAGACCGGGGTCCCGCGGCCCGGCGCGCTGTTCGGCGCCGCCTTCTTCCTGGCGCATCCCGCCAACGTGGAGGCCGTGGCCTGGATCTCGCAGCTGAAGACCAGCTCGGCCACCGTGCTGATGCTCGGCGCGCTGCTCGTCCGGCGCAGCCGGCCCGCCCTGGGCGCGCTGCTGTTCGGGCTCGCGCTGCTCGCCAAGGCACACGCGGCGATCGCGCTGCCGGTGTTCGCGGTGCTCGAGTGGGCCCGCGCCGGGCAGCCGGACCGCGGTAGCGAGCCGGCTCGCTGGGGCTGGGTGGCGGTCTGGGCGGGCGTCTTCGTCGCGTTCGCGGCGCTGGCGCTGCCGGTGATCGCGCAGACGGCGTCGCAGGCGCAGGCGGCGCTCGAGACCGACCGGCTGCTGCACGCGCGCACGATCGTGGCGATCGCCGCTCGCTACCTGGTGATGGCCGGCTCCGGCTGGGGCGTATCCGCCATGCACGAGCCCCCGTTCGCCACGTCCTGGAGCGACCCGTGGTGGCTCGCGGGGCTCCTCCTGCTGTCCGGTCTGGCGGTCCGGCTCGGGGTCACGCTGCGCCAGCGGCGCGTGGAGGCCGCGTACTGGCTGTGGGCGGCGGGCGCCTTCGCGCCGATCTCGCAGATCTTCCCCTTCGTGAACATGATGGCCGACCGCTACCTCTACTTCGTGCTGCCCGGGCTGATCGGCGGCGTGCTGCTCGCCGGCGCGCAAGCGCTCGCGGCGATCGACCCCGTCGCGCGCGCGCGGATCGTCGCGGTCCCGGCGCTGGTCGCGGGCGTGGGGGTTCTGTTCCTGGGCCTGCGCAGCCACGAGCGCTCGCACGTCTGGCGCCACCCGGACGCGTACACCGTCGACGCGGCCCTCCACTATCCCGACGGCATCAATGCGCACTTCCTGCGCGCGCGCGGACGAGCGCGCGAGGGCGACGCCGCCGGCACGGCCGCCGCGCTACGCGCGGCCCGCGCGCGGGGCTGGAACTGGGTCGGGGTCGTCTTCGTCGATCCGGTGTTCGCCCCCGTTCGCAACCAGCCCGCGTTCCGCGAGATCGCCGTCGAGCTGGCGGGCGACATGGTCGCGGTTCTCGAGCAGAACCCGCAGCCGACGCAGAGCGACCTGCAGCTGCTGGCCCAGGTGGAGCTCTGGCGCGGCGACGAAGCGGCCGCGGCCGCGGCGCTCGAGCGGGCGCTGGCGCAGGACGGGCCTGCGGCGGACGAGATCCGTGCGTCGCTGCGCGCGCTGCGCGGCGAGGCGTCGCCTTCGCAGTGAGCAGCTCCGGCAGCGAGCGCATCCGCCACCTCGACAGCCTGCGGGGGCTCGCGGCGCTCTCCGTGGTGTGGTCGCACTTCGGCTATGCCTACGGCATCCCCCGCCCGGTCGAGTGGGCGCTCACCAACACGCCACTCCACATCCTCTGGGACGGCTTCGCGGCGGTCTCGTTCTTCTTCGTGCTGAGCGGCCTCGTGCTCACCCGACGCTACTTCCGCGAGCCGGCGCGCTTCGGCCCCGGCCGCTTCCACCTGCTCGGTTTCTTCGCGTCGCGGATCTGCCGGATCTGGCTGCCGTTCCTCGCGGTGCTGATGCTGAGCCTGCTGGCGAGGGAGACGCTGTACGGGCCGTTTCCCGCCACCGTGCCGCGCGCCACCGCCTGGCTCACCGGCCATTGGCAGTACGAGCTGAGCGCCGGCCACCTCCTGCACGAGAGCGCCCTCCTGATGGCGCGGCCCATGGATCGCCTGATTCCGCAGGACTGGACGCTCACTGTGGAGCTGTACTTCTCGCTGATGATTCCGCTGCTGGTCCTGCTGACCATGCGGGGGATCGGCTGGCTGCTCGCGTTCGTGGCGATGGCGTTCGTGTTCTTCGGCTTCCCGGTGTATCTCTTCCACTTCACGCTCGGCGTCTTGATTGCGCGCTACTACACCGGGATCGCGACCTGGGTCGGCGCGCGTTCGGCATGGGCGAAGGCCGGGCTGCTCGCGGTGTCCGTGTTGCTCTACACGTTTCGCTTCACGGTGCCCGTCCATCTGCCCGGATGGTTCTCCGAGCCGGCGATCTGGAGCATCACCGCCGTCGGCGGCGCAGGCTTCATCGTGGCGTGCTGCGGCAGCGCATCGCTGCGGAGCGCCCTCGAGCGCCGGTGGTTGCTGTTCCTCGGGCGGATCTCCTACAGCCTCTACCTCTGTCACTTCATCGTGCTGCTCTGTGCCAGCCCGTGGATCCTGGACCTGGTGAACCAGCTCGGTGTCCGCCACGGCGGGGCGGCGCGCCTCCTCACGCTCGCCGGCGTGACGCTCGTCGCGGTGGTGCTCTCGGAGCTGCTGTACCGCGTGGTCGAGGAGCCGAGCATCCGAGCCGGACACTGGCTGAACGACCGCCTCCTGCGGGGCGGCGCCTCCGCGCGGTCGGTCGCCCCGTGAGCACGCCCCGGGATCGCTCCACCGCACTGCTCGCTCTCGCAGCCGCGGGTGTGACACTGCTGCTCGTCGGACTCGTGGTCGTCGGGATCGCGATCGAGGTCGGGCTTCGTCTCCACAGCGGGCGTCCCTTCGAGGCACCCGCGAAGCGCTTTGCCGGCCTCCCGCTCGAGCTGATCGGATCGCCGTATCCGGCCACCTACGACGAGCGGCTCGGCTACGTCCCCGAGCCGGGCGCGCGCGGCTGGTCGAACGTGTGGGGAACCAAGGTGACGATCGACCCGGACGGGTTGCGCAGCAACGGCAGCGCGCCGCCCGAGGGCGTGCCGCTGCTCGCGATCGGCGACTCCCTCACGTTCGGCGACGAGGTCGACGACGACGAGACCTGGCCCGCCCATCTCGAGCGTCTCGTCGGGCGGCCGGTCGTGAACGGCGGGGTGTTCGGATACGGACTCGACCAGATGGTGCTGCGCGCCGAGCAGCTGATCGGGAGCGTCCCGGCGGACCTGATGATCGTGAGCATGATCGGGGACTCGGCCGTCCGCTGTGAGTTCTCGTACCGGTACGCCTGGAAGCCGTACTTCGAGCTCGACGACGGCTCGCTGCGGCTGCGCAACGTGCCGGTGCCTCCGCCCGACACGCCATGGGGCGAGATGCCGGCATTCGAGCAGCTGCTCCGCAAGAGCCACCTCGCCGACTTCGTGGGGTCCCGCGTCGCGCCCGATCGCTGGCTCATCCCCGAGTCGATCCGCGTGCACCGGCAGGGTCCGGCGATCGCGCGCCTGCTCGTGGAGCGTCTGGTCGAGCTCACACGTGCGCACGACGTGCAGCTGGTCCTCGTCCTGCAGTGGTTTCCCCGGGCGGACAACCGGCCCGTCGGGCCCGCGCTGCGCCGCGCCCAGGAGCTCGGCATCCCGGTCCTCGCCCTGCGGCCCCATCTGCTGAGCCAGCTGCCTCCCGGACCGGGCGGGCAGCGCGACTTCCGGCGCTTCTTCCACGTGATCGAGGGCGCGGCCGGCCACATGAGCGCGCGGGGCAACGAGGAGGTCGCGATCTGGATCGCGGGCGCGCTCGTGGAGCGGGGGCTCCTGGCGGCGCTGGCTCCGCGATAGAGGGCCGCGCATGCGCTATCTAGTGGATCCGGGGACGCGAAGAAGGCAGGCATGAGCGCAGACCACGAGACCGAGGCGAAGCCGAGCGGCGGCGAGTTCGCCGAGAAGGCGGCGGGGAAGCAGCCGGGCTTCCTGCGGCTCTACTGGCAGTTCCTCACCTCCGACCGGCGCTGGTGGCTCGCACCCATCCTGGTGTGGCTCGCGGTCGCGGGGTTGTTCGTGGTGCTCGGCGGGAGCGCGGCTGCTCCCTTCCTCTACGCGCTCTTCTGATCGGGGCGGTGCCAGCGAACCGTGACCGCCATCCTCGGCGTCTCCGCCTTCTATCACGACTCCGCGGCGGCGCTCGTCGTCGACGGCGAGATCGTGGCCGCGGCGCAGGAGGAGCGCTTCAGCCGCGAGAAGCACGACGCCGGGTTCCCGCAGCGCGCGATCGACTACTGCCTGGCGGAGGCGGGCATCGAGGCGTCCGCGCTCGACTACGTCGGCTTCTACGACAAGCCGTACCTCAAGTTCGAGCGCCTGCTCGAGACCTACCTCGGCTATGCGCCGCGGGGGTTCGTCTCCTACCGGAAGGCGATGCCGATCTGGCTGCGCCAGAAGCTGCACCTGCAGCGGGAGCTGAACCGCGGGCTGCGCGGGCAGTATCGCAACCGCTACGTGTTCACCCACCACCACCAGGCGCACGCCGCGAGCGCCTTCCTCCCTTCCCCGTTCGAGGAGGCCGCCATCCTGACCATGGACGGCGTCGGGGAATGGGCGACCGCGAGCTGGGGCGTCGGGCGCGGCAACCGGATCGAGCTGCGCAGCCAGCTCCGCTTCCCCCACTCGCTCGGGCTGCTGTACTCGGCCTTCACCTACTACACCGGCTTCCGGGTGAACTCGGACGAGTACAAGCTGATGGGCCTGGCACCCTACGGCGAGCCGCGCTTCGCCGACCGCATCCTCGGAACGCTGATCGATCTGAAGGACGACGGCTCCTTCCGGCTGGACATGTCGTACTTCGACTACTGCCAGGGTCTCACGATGACGGGACCCCGCTTCGAGCAGCTCTTCGGCGCTCCCCGGCGCCCGCCCGGCGAGCCGATCACGCAGCACGAGATGGACGTCGCCGCCTCGGTCCAGCGGGTGACCGAGGAGATCGTGCTGCGCTGCGCTCGTCACGTGGCGGCTCGGACGGGCATGCGGCAGCTGTGCCTGGCCGGTGGCGTCGCACTCAACTGCGTGGCCAATGGGCGGCTCCTGCGCGAGGGGCCCTTCGACGCGCTCTGGGTCCAGCCCGCCGCGGACGATGCCGGGGGTGCGTTGGGCGTCGCGCTCTTCGTCTGGCACCAGCTGCTCGGCGCGCCGCGCCACCCGATCGAGCCCGACGGCCAGCACGGCAGCCTGCTCGGCTCGCGCTACTCGGACGAGCAGGTGCGGTCGTTCCTCGACGCCGCCGGTGCGGTCTACCGCGAGCTGCCCGATCTCGACACCACCTGCGAAGAGGTGGCCGGTCTGCTCGACCGCGGCCAGGTCGTCGGCTGGTTCCAGGATCGCATGGAGTTCGGGCCGCGCGCGCTGGGCTCGCGCAGCATCCTGGGAGATCCACGCCGGGCCGAGATGCAGGCGCTGATCAACCGCAAGGTGAAGTTCCGCGAGGGATTCCGGCCGTTCGCGCCGGCCGTGCTGGCGGAGGCCGCGCACGACTTCTTCGAGCTCGAAGCGGGCACCGAGAGTCCCTACATGACGCTGGTCGCGCCGGTGCGCGAGTCGCGGCGGCACGCGCTCTCCGACGAAGACCGGCGCCGGACCGGGATCGACAAGCTCCGGGTCGAGCGTTCGGAGATCCCGGCGGTGACGCACGTGGACGATTCCGCGCGAATCCAGACCGTGGACGCGGAACGCCATCCGGCGTTCCGGCGCCTGCTCGCGTCGTTCGAGCGGCGCACCGGCTGTCCGGTGCTCGTCAACACGAGCTTCAACCTCGGGTGGGACCCGATCGTCGAGAGCCCACGCGACGCCTACGAGACGTTCATGCGCAGCGAGATCGACGCGCTCGCGATCGGACGCTGTCTGCTCGAGAAGCGCGCGCAGCCGGCGGTGGCGGCCGAGCCCGTGGGTCCGGGCGACGATTTCCTCACCGAGCTGCTCCGGAGTCCCTGCTGCGGCGAGCCGGTCGCGCCGAACCGGGCGCACTGGGTCTGCCGCGCCTGCGGCCACGAGTTCACCCGCGAGGACGGCATCGCCCGCTGCTACTGGCCCCACGGTGGCGTGGACGATCCCGGCGACGTGACCGAGCGGGTGAAGGCCTTCTACGAGGAGACGCCGTTCCCCAACTACGAGGAGCACGACTCCCTGCGTTCGCTGATCGAGAAGTCCCGAGACCGGATCTACGCGCGCCGGCTCGACGAGGCCGTTCCGCTCAACTCGACGGTGCTCGAAGTGGGGTGCGGGACCGGGCAGCTCAGCAACTTCCTCGGCATCGCTTGTCGCCGGGTGGTCGCGACGGACCTCTGCCTCAACTCGCTGCGACTCGGCGAGACGTTCCGCCGCGAGCACGAGCTGTCGCGCGTCCGCTTCGTGCAGATGAATCTGTTCCGCCCGTGCCTGGCCTCGGCGCAGTTCGACGTCGTGCTCTGCAACGGGGTCCTGCACCACACCTCGGACCCGTTCGGAGGCTTCGCCCGTCTCGTCCCACTGCTACGCCCCGGCGGGATCTTCGTGCTGGGCCTCTACAACCGCTACGGTCGACTCGCGACGGACCTCCGGCGCGCGCTCTTCCGCCTGACCGGTGGCCGGGGGCGCTGGCTCGACCCGGTGCTGCGCAAGACCGCCCGCGGTGCCGAGAAGCAGCGCGCCTGGTTCGCCGACCAGTACCGTCATCCGCACGAGTCGAAGCACACCATGGGGGAAGTGCTGCGCTGGTTCGAGCGGACCGGGCTCGAGTTCGTGCGCGGCGTGCCCGCCACGTCGCCCGTGGAGGAGGACGGGCCGGCGGGCCTGTTCGAGGCCGTGCCGCCGGGCGGGCCCATCGACCGCGCCGCGGTGCAGCTCCGCGAGATCGTCACCGGGGGTCGCGAGGGCGGCTTCTTCGTCATGATCGGGCGCCGGCCCGGAGCGGAAGAGTGAGGAGCGCACGGCGATGGCGCTGATCGAGCCGAACTGGAGCCCTTCGCGGCGGGACCTGCGAGTGTTCGCCGGAGTCGTGCTGCCGGCATTCGGGGCGTTGCTCGGCGGTGCGCTGTACCTCGGCGCGGACGCGCCCCGCGCGGCGGCCGCAGTCGCCGGGGGCGCGGCCGCTCTCGCCTGCGCCGGGCTCGCGTCGCCGAGCATCGCCCGGATCGTCTACGGCGTCTGGATGAGCGCGGTCTACCCGATCGGATGGACGATCTCCCACCTGCTGCTGGGCGGCATCTACTACGGGTTGATCACACCGCTCGGCTGGCTCGCGCGGCTCGTGCGCGGCGACCGACTCGAGCGCCGCGCCGACCCCCAGGCGACGAGCTACTGGAGCGACTACGCTCCCCACGACGACCTGGACGGCTACTTCAAGCAGTTCTGAGCGGCCCTCGCGGCCGTTCGGAGGGCCGCAGCCGACTTCGGCCTCGACCGAGGCGGCGGCAGCGCCTTCCGGCCTCCGAGCC
>JASJBO010000217.1 GCA_030066475.1 Myxococcota bacterium | reverse complement strand
CCTGGTGCTCGGCGCCGAGGAGGGCATCGAGCTCGCCGCTTCGCTGTCGCGCTGCGAGGCCCTGATCCTCGAGCCGGATGCGGCGCCGCTCCGCACGCCCGGCTTTCCGCCCCTCGAGCCCGAGTAGGTCCGTCAGGCGTCGAGGAAGGCGCGCCGCTCCAGACCGGTCAGGCGCGCCTGCTCGAAGCGTGCGAGCAGGTAGCCGGGCGGCTCGGCGTGCGCGGGCGACGCGTGGCCCACCGCGGGCGCCGTGAGCAGCGGAATGCGGTCGTCGCGCAGGCCGACCAGCGGCGTGGCTCGCGAGCGCAGCGCGCCACACCGGGGGTCGAGCTCGACGGCGTGGGTGCGGTGCACGTGGCCGGCGAACACCGCGACGTCGCCCGGAGCGCCGCGCAGCGCGGCCGCGAACGCGGCCGGGTTGCGGAAGAACACGCCGCGGCGCAGGCCGCTGGCCGCCAGCCCGCGTTCGAAGTCGGCATCGTCCGGATCGCCCGGCGCGCCCAGGCGGGGCAGCCACTGCTCGGCGCGCCCGTGGGGCGGCGGCGAGAGCAGCGGGGCGTGCAGGAACACGGCCGCTCCGCGCGCTCCGTCCAGGCGCCGTGCCAGGCGCCCGATCTGCGCCCGGTCGAGGCCCTCCGAGTCGGGCGACGCCCAGCTCCAGCGCAGCGAGCGGAGCAGGATGCGGCGGCGGCCCGGCTCGACCTCGCGCCAGCGCGGCAGCAGGTCCCGGCCGGTCGAGGCGAACACCAGGCGCAGCTCGTCGAGGTCGACGGCGTAGTCGGTGGCGGGGGCCAGCTCGGCGAGATGGTGCGCCAGGGCAGGGCGCTCGCTCTCCTCGGTGCGCAGGGCGTCCCCATCGGAGGGTCGGAGCCACCAGGCGTCCCACAGCCCGGCCGCGCGCAGCAGCGCGCGCAGCCGGAGCGGCGGCACGCCGACCGACTCGAGGCCGTAGACGCGCGGCCGCCACGGGAACAGGCGGTGATCGTGGTTGCCCGGGATGGCGAAGCAGGGCGCCCCCAGCCCCTCGAGCGCCGCGAGCAGGGCGGGCAGGTTGGTGTCATCGGTGCCGTGGGGCGCCCGCGTGCGGGCGAAGCGATAGACGTGGTCGACCAGGTCACCGCCCAGGACGACGGCGTCGAGCTCGCCGCGCGCCGCCAGATGCTCGAGCTGGGCGACCAGGCGCCGCACCAGCGCGTTCGGGTTGCGCAGCCGCGGCGCGAGGTCCGGAGCGTGGCGCGCCACGGCGGTCGCGACCTCGTCCCAGAGCGCGCCGACGTGCAGGTCGCTCGCGAACGCGAGGCGGAGCGGACCGCGTCGCGGTGCCCGGACCGCCACGCAGCGCGCGCGGGCGCGCCGCTTCCCGCGCCACAGGTCGAACACCCGGGCCCGGCGCGGCGGCTCGGGCGCCGCGCCCGGCGGGATCGCCAGGCGGATGGCCGCAAAGCGCCGCGCCCGGTGCCGGGGCAGCGCGGCCGCGGCGCGCACGCGCCGCGGCAGGGCACGCGCCGCGAGCGCGCGGACCTGCGGGGTGCCGAGCGCGAGCCGCTCGTCGTCGCACAGCGAGAGCCCGGCAGCCCAGCGAGCGAGGTCGCGCGCCTCGCGCTCGTCGTGGGCGACGAGCAGCTCGAGCATGCCGCCCGTCGGCGGGACGAGGGCCGGGAGGCCCGGGGCGGGCCACAGAACATCGGGCTCGGGCATGTCGCGACGCTCCACGCAGATCCTATCATTTAGTCATACCAGTTGACAATCAGTCGATCGACTGGCAGCTTCGCCCGCATGCAACCCACTCCCGCCCTGCGGCCCGTCCACCGCCAGTCGCTCTCCGACGCCGTCTTCGAGCAGCTCCGCGACCGCATCCTCCAGGGCGAGATGCGCCCTGGCGAGCCGCTGCCCGCCGAGCGGCTGCTGTGCGAGGCGCTGGGGGTCAACCGGGGCGCCGTGCGCGAGGCCCTGCGACGGCTGGAGCAGGCGCGCCTGGTGTCGGTGCGCCACGGCGGGACCTCGCGCGTGCTCGACTACGAGCGCCACGGCGGCCTCGATCTGCTCGGGGCCCTGCTGCTCAGGCCCGACGGCGGCTTCGACACGGCAGTCGTGCGCAGCGTGCTCGAGATGCGCAGCGCGCTCGGCGCCGACGCGGCGCGGCTGGCCGCGCAGCGCGCCGGACGAGCGGTCGCGCCTCGCCTCGAGACCACCGTGGCCTCGATGCGCGGGGCGCGCGGCGACCTGCCCGCCCTCCAGGAGCTGGCGAGCGACTTCTGGGCCGAGCTGGTCGAGGGCTCCGGCAACGTCGCCTATCGGCTCGCGCTGAACGCGCTCAACGAGAGCTACGACCGCTGCCGGCCGCTGCTGGCCGGTGCCCTGGCCGGCGAGCTCGACGACCCGCCGGCCTACGCCGCCCTGGTCGAGGCCGTTCGGGCCGGAGACGGCGCCACCGCCGAGACGCGGGCCCGGGAGCTGCTGGGGCGCGGGGAAGCCGGCGTGGGATGCGTGCTGGCGCGGCTCGACGCGGGCGAGAGCCGCCGATGAGCGCGGTGTCGCGCGCGGTCCCGGGCGAGCGCGCCTCGGCCCAGAGCGCCGCCGACGCGCCGCGCAGCCTGCGCGAGGCCGGCCGCGAGTTCGCCGGACACGCCAGTCCGCGCATCCTGGCGGGGGCCCTGCTGGTGGCGCTCGTGGCGCGCCTCGCCTGGGGCGACTGGAGCGCCTGGGACCTGGTCCCGCCGCTGGTGATCGCGGCGCTCTGGCCGCTCCAGGAGTGGGCCATCCACGTCCTGGTGCTCCACTTCCGGCCGCGGCGCATCGGCCAGTTCGAGCTCGACTTCCGCGTGCCCCGCGAGCACCGCGCGCACCATCGCGATCCCTGGAACCTCGCGATCCTGTTCATCCCCGCGCACAGCTTCCTGTACACGCTGCCGATCCTGGTGGGCCTCGCACTCGCGCTGACGCCGACCTCTGCGCTGGCGCTCACGGCGATCGCTTTCCACCTGGCGCTCGCGCTGCACTACGAGTGGGTCCATATGCTGGTGCACACGCGCGTGGTGCCCCGCACGCGGCTCTACCGCCGGCTGTTCCGCAACCACCGCTGGCACCACTTCAAGAACGAGCACTACTGGTACGGCGTCTCCATGCTGAGCGGCGACCGCCTGCTCGGGACGGCGCCCGACCCCGAGAGGGTGCCGCGCTCGCCCACCGCACGTACTCTCGAGCCGCTCCGGCCGGACCCGACCGGCGTCTGAGCGGAGCGGGAGGAGGGGATGCGCCGGGTCGCGATCGCGCTGGGCGGCGGGCTCGCTCTCGTCGTGCTCGGGGGCCTCGCGGGGCTGCTGTGGACGCACGCGGAGATGCGCCGCCTCGACCCGCCGCTGCCGGGCTTCGACGCGCTCGCGCCGCCCTTCGACGTCGAGACGCTCCCGGTGCGCCTCCGCTACTGGAACACGGCCTCGCAGGCGATGCCGCGCGCCCAGGTGCTGGCCGCCGCGCTCGATCCCGAGCCCGGGGTCCCGTACCGGATGAGCCACCCGGCCTTCGGGCTCGAGTGGGCAGACGGCCGCGTGCTGCTGATCGACGCCGGCATGGAGCGCGAGGCGGCGGCGGCCTTCGGGCGCCCGATCGAGTGGCTGGGCGGCGAGCCGATCGTGCCGCACGGCTCGCTCGCGGAGCGCGTGGGTCCGGGCCTGGCGCGGCGTCCGCTCGCGGTGCTCTTCACCCACCTGCACACCGACCACACCGGCGGCATCGCCGCCGTGTGCACGGCGCGCGACGGTGCCCCGATCCGGCTGTTCCAGACCGCCGCGCAGGCCGAGCGCGCCAACTACACCACGCGCGCCGGCCACGCGGACCTCGAGGCGGCGTCGTGCCTGGAGCCCGAGCGGCTCGATCCGGCGCCGGCGGCCGCCGTCCCCGGCCATCCCGGCGTGGTCGTGATCCACGCGGCGGGCCACACGCCCGGCAGCCAGATCGTGGCCGCGTGGCTGCGCGACGGCGAGTCGGTGCGCGGCTTCCTGTTCACCGGCGACGTGGTGAACCACGCCGCGGGCGTCCTCCACGACGTGCCCAAGCCCTGGGCGTACCGCCACCTGGTGGTGCCGGAGTCCGACGCGCGCCAGGCGCGCCTGCGCCGGTTCCTGCGCGAAGCGGTGGAACGCACCGGCATGGAGCTGGTCGTCTCGCACGACCAGCGCCAGCTCGAGGCGCTCGGCCTCCCCGTGTGGGCCGCCGGCCAGTAGGCCACTTGGTGGGGAGCGGGCTGCTACCCTCGCCTCCCGGGGGCGGGTGGTCGAAGAGGCATGGCCGAGGCCGAAGACACGAGCTTCCCCTACTCGGTCGACGCGAACGACGTGATCGTCGCGCTCGGCCCGAGCTGGCTCGAGTTCGCGATCGCCAACGGAGCGCCCGAGCTGGCGCACGAGAACGTCGTCGGGCGGTCGCTCTGGGAGTTCGTGGCCGGCAGCGAGGTGCGCAGCGTCTACACGGTGCTGTTTCGCTGGGTGCGGGACTACGGGGCGGTCTTGTCGATCCCGTTCCGCTGCGACTCGCCGGGCCGGCGCCGCTCGATGAAGCTCGAGCTGACTCCCGCCTCGTTCGGCGGGATCGACCTGGTCGGACGCCTGCTCGCCGAGTCCGAGCAGCCCTTCCTCTCGCTGCTCGCCGATCTGGCTCACCGCGCGCCGCAGCAGGTCGAGATGTGCAGCTTCTGCAAGCGGCTCCGCGTCGGCGACGACTGGCTCGAGGCGCCGGAGGCACTGGAGCGGCTGGGGCTGGCGGACGCGCTCCACCCGCCGCGCGCGTCCCAGCGCGTCTGCGATCCGTGCTACGCGCTGTGCGAGGAGGCGCGGAGCTCATGCAGCTGCTAGTCCGGATCAGGCGGCCTCGAAGCGCGGCGCCACCTCGGTCGCGAAGCGCTCGATCGACCGCATCAGCAGCGGGTGGGGGATCAGCTCGTTGTAGGTCCAGTGGAACAGCGAGGTCACCGGGAGCCGCTCCCGCAGCGTCTCGAGCTGCCGGCGCACCGTGTCGACGCGACCCACCAGCGCGAGGCCATCGCCGAACAGGTCGGGCTCGGCGCCCGTGTCGGGATGCACCAGGCCCTGCGAGAACCCGAAGGGCGCGAACCAGGTGGCGCCCACGAAGGCGCCGCTGCTCTGCCAGAGGGCCTGCGCCTGCTCGTCGGTGTCGGCGATCACCACGTCGCGCAGCACCGCGATGCCGTCACCCGGAGCGCGGCCCGAGACCTCGGCGTAGAGCTCCACGAGCCGTGTCTCCCGCACCGGGTGCAGCGGGGGCAGCACGGCCGTGATGCCCTGCTCGGCGCACCAGCGGATGCTCCGCTCGGAGGAGGCGAACGGCTGGAACAGCGGGGGGTGCGGCTGCTGGAGCGGCTTGGGCACCACCGCCAGCTCGCGCACCACGCCGTCCTCGACGCCCGCGCCCCAGCGCCGCGTCGCCTCCAGATCCCAGGGCGTCGGCCCGGCGGGAATGCGCCAGGTGCGACCCTGCGCCGCGATCAGGTCCTCGGTCCAGGCGCGCTTGACGATCTGGAAGCACTCCTCGAACGCGGCCCGGTTCGCGGCGTCGATGGCGTCGTGCTCGTGGGGCCGGGCCCCGTGGATCCCGTGCGTCTGCTGGGCCATCGTGTCGACCCAGCGGCGCTGGTAGCCGCGCGCGAAGCCGGCGCAGGCGCGCCCGCCGCTCATGTGGTCGAGCATGGCGATGTCCTCGGCGACGCGGATCGGATTGTGCGCGGGGAGGACGATGCCGAGCTGGCCGACGCGGATGCGGCGCGTCTGCATCGCGACGAACAGGTCGAGCAGGACGGGGTTGTTCGAGACCTCGAAGCCCTCGAGGTGGAAGTGGTGCTCGGTGAAGTGGATCGAGTCGTAGCCGAGGTCGTCGGCCAGGCGCGCCTGCTCGCCCAGCTCGCGCAGCATGCGCTGGTAGAGCTCGGGGCGAAGCCCGGCGCGACCCTGCTCGATCTCGGCACGGCTCCCGACCGAGGGCAGGTAGAAGAGCGAGTGCTGCAAGTGCGGTCCTCCCAGTGCGGCGTCCGGATCGGCGAGCATGCCAGCTCCGGCCGCGGGGCGCCCCCGTGAGCGGCGGGCCGCTCGCCTGGGCCGGCGGGCCCGAGCCGCTCGGCGCCGAGACCCGCGTGCGCTCGTTCCGGCGCTTCCTGCTGCTGTACGCGGCGGCGCGCAGCTGGCTGTGGGTGGCGTTCTCGCTGCACGACCGCGAGCTGCTGGTGCTGGCGGCAGCGCTCGCCAGCGCCGGCTTCGCGCTGTGCTGGCGCCGCGACCTCGAGGCCTGGGCGGCGCCGCTCGGGCTGCTGGGCGTCGGGCTCCAGACGGTCTGGCGCTTTCCGCACGGCGCCAACCACCTGTATCTCGAGCTGCTGGCGCTGGCGCTGGTGGCGCTGGCCGGGCGCGGCGCGCGCCCCGACGCCGCGCTCGTGCTCTCGGGCCTGCGCTGGCTGGCCGCCCTGGTCCTGTTCCACACCGGGCTGCAGAAGCTGCTCTACGGCAACTACTTCCACGGCGACTTCCTGGCCTACATGGTCGGCACCCAGGAGCGCTTCGCGAACGCCTTCGGCTGGGTGCTGCCGGCCACCGAGATCGCGCGGCTCGAGGGCTACGACGCCATGCGCACCGGAGCGGGCCCCTACCGCGTCGCGTTCGCGCCCTTCGTGCTGGCCTCGAACGGGGTGTGGCTGGCCGAGCTGGGCCTGCCCGTGCTGCTGATCGCGCGCCGCACGCGCGTCTGGGGCGCGCTCGGCGGCATCGCGCTGATGGCCTCGATCCAGGTGGCAGCGCTCGAGCTGGGCTTCGCCTTCCTGTTCCTGAACCTGCTGTTCCTGTCGCTGCCCGGTGACTGGAACCGGCGTCTGCTCCCGGCCTTCGCGCTGGTGTTCCTCTACGCGCTCGGGGCGGCAGCTGGCTGGCTGCCCGGCCGGCCCGAGCGATGGCAGCTGATGTGAGCCGGCGCAGTCGGACCGACCGGGCGGCGCCGCGGGAGCCCCGGAGCGCGCCGCGCTGGAAGCGGCGCGCCGTCTCGGCGCTCCTGCTCCTCGTCGCGCTCTGGCCGCTGGTCCACCGCGGACTGGTGGCCCGCTACCGGATCCACCCCTGGAAGTTCGGCGGCTTCGCGATGTACACCACCCACCGCCGCTCGCTCGCGATCGCCGTCGATGCCGAGTCGGGCGCGCCGGTCGACGAGCAGACGCTCTCGGAGCGCGGCCGCGCCGCGCTCGCGGCGTTCCGCGAGGAGCGCCACAGCTACGGTCGCCTGAGCGTCCCCGACCGGGCGGCGGAGGCCGTGCTGCTCGATCGCCCCGATCTGGACCACCTGAAGCTGGTCGTGCAGCTGCTCTGGCTCGATCCGGAGACGGGCCGGATCGCCTCCGACCACGAGAGCTACGTCTACGTGCGCAACCCGGCCGGGGCGCGCTAGCAACGGAGAGGAGCGGAACCGCATGGCAGTGGACGAGTTCGATGCCTTCGAGCGCAAGATGCAGGACGAGGGCCTGCCCGAGCTGGCGATCGAGGCGTTCCGGCGCGCCTACCAGAAGGTGCGCGCGGGGGCCTCGGGGATGCTGGGACGTGCCGAGATCGGGCCGGTCGACTCGGTGCAGCGAGCCGACGAGACCGCGATCCACGCCGAGCGCGGGGCGCGCGAGCTGTCGCGCGCGGTCGTGATCAAGCTGAACGGCGGGCTCGGGACCAGCATGGGGATGACGCGCGCCAAGTCGCTGCTCACCGTGCGCGACGACCTCTGCTTCCTCGACCTGATCGCGCGCCAGGTGCTGGCCCTGCGCGAGCGCCACGGGGTGGCGCTGCCGCTGGTGCTGATGGACAGCTTCCGCACGCGCGACGATTCGCTCGCGCGTCTGGCGCGCTACCCCGACCTGGCGGTGCCCGGCCTCCCGCTCGACTTCCTGCAGCACAAGGTGCCCAAGGTGCTCGCCGCCGACTTCGCCCCCGTACACTGGCCGCAGCAGCCCGAGCACGAGTGGGCCCCGCCCGGCCACGGGGACCTGTATCCGGCCCTGGCTACCTCGGGCCTGCTCGACCGGCTGCTCGCCGCCGGCCACGACCTCGCGTTCGTCTCGAACGCCGACAACCTGGGCGCCGTGCTCGATCTGGGCATCCTCGGCTGGATGGCCGCCGAAGACGTCCCGTTCGCGATGGAGGTCGCCGAGCGCACGGCCGCCGATCGCAAGGGAGGTCACCTGGCGAAGACGCGGGACGGCCGGCTCACGCTGCGCGAGGTAGCGCAGTGTCCACCCGAGGAGGAGCAGGAGTTCCAGGACATCGACCTGTACCGCTTCTTCAACACCAACTCGCTGTGGATGGACCTGCGCCGCCTGCGCGCCGCGCTCGACGACCGCGAGCACCCGCTCGATCTCCCGCTGATCTGCAACCGCAAGACGGTCGACCCGCGCGACCCCGATTCGCCCGCGTGTCTCCAGCTCGAGTCGGCGATGGGGGCGGCGATCGCGCGCTTCGAGGGCGCGCGCGCGATTCAGGTGCCGCGCAGCCGCTTCGCCCCGGTGAAGACCACCAACGACCTGCTGGTCGTGCGCTCCGACGCCTACGCGCTCGAGGCCGACGCGCGCCTCGTGGCCGCAGCGACGGCGCCGCTGGTGGATCTCGATCCGCGCCACTTCAAGCGCATCGACGACTTCGAGGCGCGCTTCCCCGGCGGCGCACCGTCGCTGGCGCGCTGCCGTCGGCTCACCGTGCGCGGGGACGTGGTGTTCGGTCGCGACGTGGAGCTGGCGGGCGACGTGACGTTGGAGCACGACGGAGACGAGCCGCTGCGGATCGCCGACGGAACGCGCCTGGGCGGCTGAGTCGCCGGGAGCCGGCGCACGGCCCGGCTTCACACAACTTTACGCGCCGGACAAACCCGCGACACGGTGGGCGCGTAGGCTGTCCTCGTGATCGCCGAACGCCTGCTGCGCCAGTTCTCCCGCCCCACGGGCGCGCTCGGCCGCGTTGCCGGCCGCATGATGGCCCGCCGCAACGGACCCGCCTACGCCTGGCTCGCCGAGCTGCTCGCCGTGACGCCCGGCGACCGCGTGCTCGAGGTCGGCTACGGCCCGGGGCTCGGCGTCGAGCGCTGGGCGGGGCAGGGCGCCGCGGTCGGCGGCGTCGACCTCTCCGAGGTGATGCAGGCGCAGGCCCGCCGCCGGGTGCGCGATGCCGCGCGCGCCGGACGGGTCGACCTGCGGGTCGGCGAGGCGGCGAAGCTGCCCTTCCCGGACGCCTCGTTCACGCGCGCGGTCAGCCTCAACTCGCTGCAGTTCTGGCCCTCGGCCGAGGACGGCCTGCGCGAGCTGGCGCGCGTGCTGGAGCCGGGCGCGCGGCTGGTGCTCGGCCTGCGCATGAAGCGCGCCGACGCCGGCCGCTTCGACCGCTCGCGCTTCGGATTCACCGACGCGCGCCTGGACGCGGTGGGGGCCGCGCTCGAGGCCGTCGGCTTTCGCGACGTCGAGGTGCGGCGCCGCGAGATCGCCGGGGAGACTCTCTCCGGCGTGGTGGCAGAGCGCGCCTGACGACCCGGAGGAACCATGACCAACCCGACCGATTCCGGCTCCATCGACCGTCCGTCCCGCAGCCCGCACTGGGCCGCCGTCTGGATCGGCGCCGCCGTGATGGCGCTGATGCTCGCTTTGCTCGGCGCCAGCGCGCTGCTCTCGGCGCGCGAGGCCGACGCCTCGAGCAGCTTCTTCGCGCGCGATGGCCACCGGGCCGGCTGGTTCGGGCACCACCGCCGGCACCCGCGCGACCCCGAGGCGGTGCGCGAGCGCGCCCAGCAGGGCGCGGAGCTGATGCTGCGCCTGGTCGACGCCGACGCCGCGCAGCGCGAGCAGGTGCACGAGATCGTCGGCGACGCCGTGGACGAGCTGTTCGCGCTGGTCGGTCCGCACCGCGAGCGCCACCACGCGATCGCGACGGCGCTGCTGGCCGAGTCGATCGACCGGGAGCGCCTGGAGGGGCTGCGCGCCGCCGAGCTCGAGGTGGCCGAGGCGGCCTCGCAGCGGCTGCTGGCGGCGGTGGCCGACGTGGCCGAGGTGCTGACGCCCGAGCAGCGCGGCGAGCTCGCCGAGTGGGTGCAGCGCTTCCATCACTGAGCCGCGGCCGGCGCTACCGTCACGGTCCGGGCCGCGGGGCGCCCCCCCCCCGGGGGGGCCGGGCCCCG
>JASJBO010000222.1 GCA_030066475.1 Myxococcota bacterium | reverse complement strand
AGTGGGGTGCGGGAGGTGGCGCTTCCGCGGAGCTGGTTGCTGCGTAGCGGCTGGCGCCGCTACGGGCTGGTGGATCCGGCCGAAGTTCCAGGCGCGCCGGCGCGCTGACGTCCCTGGACGAAGCCGCGGCTCAGGATCGCCACGAGCGGGACCACGCCCGCTCCGGCGCTCCAGCCCCGAAACCACCTTCCCCCCAGAGCCCTCTTCTCTCTCCCACTCCCCTTGCTGCTCCCCGAAGCACCCTCCCTCGGAGCCCTCTTCCTCCGGCCCCTCCAGCCCTACCCCAGGAACCCGTCGAGCACCTTCCACAACGCCTCGATGCCCTCGCGCTTCGCCGCCGAGGTCTCGACCACGCGCTCCGGCGCGAGCGGGAGCTCGCGCCGGAGCGCGGCGACCCGCTGGCCGCGCGCGCCGCGCTTGAGCTTGTCGCACTTGGTGAGCGCGACCAGCGCCGGCACCCCGCGCTCCGCGAGCCACGCGAGCAGCAGCGTCTCGTCCTCGCCCGGATCGCGGCGCAGGTCCTGGAGCAGGACGGCCGCGCGCAGTGCGCTGCGGCCGTCGAGATAGCTCTCGACCAGCCCCTGCCAGCCGGCCCGCTCGCGCTTCGAGACGCGCGCGTAGCCGTAACCGGGCAGGTCGACCAGGCGCAGGGAGTCGCTGCCGCGCTCGACGCGGTAGAAGTGGATCAGGCGCGTCTTGCCCGGGGTGCCGCTGGTGCGCGCGAGCTGGCGGCGCCCGACCAGGGCGTTGAGCAGGCTCGACTTGCCCACGTTCGAGCGGCCCAGGAACGCGACCTCGGGAACGTCGGGCGGGGGGAAGCCGGAGGGGCCGGCCGCGGTGGCCTCGATGCGCGCGTCCCGGACCCTCACGGGCCCGGGGCGGAGCCGAGCGCCTCGCCGAGCCGCTCGAGCGCCTCGCGGATCTGCGCATCGGGCGCCGAGAGCGAGAAGCGCAGCCAGCCCTCGCCAGCCGCTCCGAAGTCGACGCCCGGGGTCACGGCGACGCGGGCGCGCTCCAGCAGGTCGAAGGCGAGCCGCAGCGAGTCGCGGCCGAAGGCGCGCGCGTCCGCGAAGACGTAGAAGGCGCCCTGCGGCGGACTCGGCACGCCGAAGCCCAGCTTGCGCAGCCCTTCCACCATCAGGGTGCGGCGCCGCGTGTAGGCATCGAGCATGGCGAGCCGCGTCGCCTCTCCCTCCGCCAGCGCTGCCACGCCGGCGCGCTGCACGAAGTGGTTGGCGGAGATGAAGAGATTCTGCTGCATCACCTGCAGCGGACGCAGCGCGCGCTCGGGAGCCACGGCGAAGCCCAGCCGGAAGCCGGTCATGGCGTAGCGCTTGGAGAAGCCGTCGAGCACGAACGCGTCGTCGCTGACGGCCAGCGCCGAGGTGACGCGCGCGCCGTCGTAGACGATCCCGTCGTAGATCTCGTCCGAAACGAGCGGCACGCCGAGTCCGGCCAGCGCGCGCAGGGTCTCCGCGTCCTGGATCGCGCCGGTCGGGTTGGCCGGGGAGGCGACCACCACGGCGCGGGTGCGCGGCGTGAGCGCGGCGCGCACGGCGTCGAGGTCCACCTGCCAACCGTCCGCGAGCGGCACGAACACGGGCTCGCCGCCGCAGAAGCGCACGAAGTTCGGGTAGCAGGGATAGTGGGGGGTCGGGATCACGACCTCGCCGCCGGCCTCGACCAGCAGCCCGAACACCAGCAGCATCGCGGGCGACGTGCCGCTCGTGACGATCACCCGCTCGGGGTCGAGCGCGACGCCCGCGCGCCGCGCCTTGTCGGCGGCGATCGCCTCGCGCAGCTCGGCGAGGCCCCGGCTGTCGGTGTAGTGGGTCTCGCCGCCGCTCACGGCTTCGCGGCAGGCCGCCACCGCGGCCGGCGGCGCCGCGAAGTCCGGCTCGCCGATCTCGAGGTGGATGATGCGCGCGCCCTGGCGCTCGAGCTCGAAGGCGCGCTCCATCACCTCCATCGCGAGGAAGGGCTGCATCGAGCGACTGCGGTCGGAGTACGGGCGGTCCACGACAGGCCGCTTAGCCCACCCCCGTCGGTAAGTGCAAGTCGGCGGTTCTCCATGGGTTTCCAGGAATGGCGCGGTGGAAGGCGGGAGCCGCGAATGCTAGCTTCCGACAGCTGTCGTCCCCCCTGGGAGCATCATGTCCAAAGGCCTTCAGATCGCCATCGGCGCGTTCGCGGTCGCGCTGCTGCTCGGCTGGTACGCCGTCTCGAACCTCGAGGCGATCGATACGTACCGGTACTACCAGACGCTCGAGGAGTTCCGCGCCGAGCACGCGGACGGCTCTCCGGCGCGCGTGCACGGCTACGTGGCCCTGGGCTCGATCGAGCGCGACGTGGCCGGGCAGTCGGTGCGCTTCCTGGTGGTGGAGCAGCCTCCGCACGCCGGCACCGATCCCGGGCGGCCCCTCGCGGTCCGCTATCACTCTCTCGAGACGCCGGACATGTTCAAGGACGGCGCCGAAGTCGTGGTCGAGGGACGCCTCGCCGGCGACGTCTTCGAGGCGGACAACGTGATGGCCAAGTGCCCGTCGAAGTTCCGTCCCGAAGAGACCGCTCAGACCGCTTCATTCTGAGCGCGCCCCAGGAGATCGCCCCTTGTCGGAGTTGGGACTCTATGCCCTGCGTCTGGCGCTGCTCGTCGCAGTCGCCGGGTTGGCCGCGGGCGTCGCGGCGGGCCGGTCGCGGCGCGAGGACCTCGCGACGGTTGCCGTCCGTGCCGTCTGGCTGGCCGCCGGTCTGACCACCGTCGCGACCGGCGCCCTGTTCTGGGCGCTGGCCGACTACGACTACTCGATCCAGTACGTCGCCGCGCACAGTGCCCGCAGCATGCCGCTGCACTACCGGCTCGCCGCGCTGTGGGGCGGTCAGGCCGGCTCGCTGCTGCTCTGGCTGTTCATCTCGCTCCTGTACGCGGCGGCCGCCGTCTGGATCCAGCGGCACCAGCAGCGCACGCTGATGCCCTGGGTCTGCGCGGCGCTGCTGGCGAACGCGCTCTTCTTCCTGGTCCTGCTGAACTTCATCACCAACCCCTTCGAGAAGCTGGCGCCCGGCGAGGTGATGTCGGACGGCGCGGGACTCAACCCGTTGCTCCAGCACCCGCTGATGATGATCCACCCGGTGGTGCTGTACCTGGGCTTCACCGGCTTCTCGATCCCGTTCGCCTTCGCGTTCGCTGCCCTCGTCACCGGCCAGCTCAGCACCTCGTGGATGCGCGCGACGCGCCGCTGGACGCTGGTGGCGTGGCTGTTCCTCTCGCTCGGGATCCTGCTCGGCGGCCGCTGGGCGTACGAGGTGCTGGGCTGGGGCGGCTACTGGGCCTGGGACCCGGTCGAGAACGCCTCGTTCATGCCGTGGCTGCCGGCCACCGCCTACCTGCACTCGGTGATGATCCAGGAAAAGCGGGACATGCTGAAGATCTGGAACCTGCTGCTGGTGGGCATGACCTACTCGCTGTGCCTGTTCGGCACCTTCCTGACCCGCAGCGGCGTGATCTCCTCGGTGCACTCGTTCACCGCGGCCGGCTGGTTCGGCTACGTGTTCCTCGGCTACGTCTTCGTCGCCGCGGGCGCCTTCCTCGCGGCTCTGCTCTACCGACGCAACGAGCTGCGCAGCACCAACAAGCTCGAGTCGGTGGTGTCGCGCGAAGCCAGCTTCGTGCTCAACAACTGGGTGTTCATGGGCATCCTCGTGGTGACCTTCTGCGGCACGCTGCTGCCGGTGGTCTCCGAGGCCCTGCGCGACGTCAAGATCTCGGTCGGCCCGGCCTACTTCAACAAGCTCACCGGGCCGCTCGCGCTGCTGCTGCTGTTCCTCACCGGCGTGGGCCCGCTGATCGCCTGGCGCCGCGCCTCGCTCACCAGCCTGCGCCGGCAGTTCCTGGTGCCGGTCGCGGCGGGCGCCGTCACGGGCGGCCTCTCGGTCGCGGTCTTCGGGGTCTCGCTCGGGATCTACCCGTTCCTGTTCTGGACGCTCGGCGCCTTCGTGCTGGGCACGATCGTGCAGGAGTACGCCCGCGCGATCGCCGCGCGCAGGCGCGCCGGGGAGTCGGCGCTGACCGCGCTCGGCACGCTGCTGCGCAAGAACCAGCGGCGCTACGGCGGCTACGTCGTCCACCTGGGCATGGTCTTCATCCTGATCGGGATCTCGGGCGCCGCGTTCAACGAGGAGCGCCTCGACAACCTGAGCCCGGGCGAGCAGGTGCAGCTCAACGGCTACACGCTCGAGTACCTGACGGCGCGGCCGCTGCCCAACCAGCACTACGGGGGCGCGGTGGCGCGCCTGGCCCTCTACCAGGAAGGCGAGCCGATCGGCGTGATGGCGCCCGAGCGCCGCATGTACTGGCTCGAGCAGCAGCCGGCCTCGATCCCGGCGATCCGCTCCACGGTGCAGGAGGATCTCTACGTGATCCTCACGGCGCTCGAGCCCGATGGCTCGGCGACGGTGAAGATCCACCGCAACCCGCTGGTGAACTGGATCTGGATCGGCGGCTACACCTTCATCTTCGGGGGGCTGCTGGTGCTGTGGCCGCACCCGGAACGCCGTCCGACGCGATGACGCCTCGCTTCGGCTGGCTCGTCGCCATGGCGCTGTGGGCGGCCGTGCCCGCGCTCGCGCAGCCCGCGCCGGAGGCCACCCCCGAGCCTGCGGCCGCCACGCCTGACATTCCCGACGTCCCCGCCGGCCCCGCCACCCTGCGCGGCCTGCTCGTGCACGACGATCCGACCCGCGCCGGGGACGTGGAGGTGCTGCTCTACGCGCTCCCGGGGGCCGGGCCGCCCGGCCTGCGCCGCACGCGCAGCGATGCGCAGGGGCGCTTCGTCTTCAGCGACATCAGCAACGACCCCGAGACGGCCTACCTGGTGGGCGCCCGCTATGCGGGAATCCCGTTTCCGGGCACCCGGGTCGCGTTCGCGTCGGGACAGACGGAGCGCGAGATCCGCGTCCACATCGGCGAGGCCACCGAGGACCCCGGCACGGTGAGCGTGACGGAGTCGGAGCTGCGCGTGCAGTGGGTGGGGGCGCGCCTGGTGGTGACGGAGGTGCACCGGATCCGGAACGAGGGCACGCGCACCGTCTACGTCGCCCCCGAGCGGCGCGGGACGCTCCCGCCGGCGTTCCGCACGCGGCTCCCGGAGGGCGCCGAGGGCTTCGGAATCCCGTTCGGGATCGAGCCCGAGGGCCTGGTGCGCGACGGAGCGGACGTGCACTACTACGGGCCCGTCTACCCCTCGGGCTGGGACGTCGACTTCGCGGCCGAGCAGGGCTTCCGCTTCTTCTACTCGCTCCCGACCGGCGAGGGCACGCTCGACTGGTCGAAGCCGTTCGCGCAGGCAGCCGAGCGGGTGGTCGTGCTGGCGCCCGCGGACGGCCCGGAGGTCGTGGTGGAGGGGGCCGTCGCCGCGGGCGAGGTCCAGGTCGACGGGCGCGCGATGCGGCGCCAGGTGCTCGAGGGCGGCGTGCCCGGCGGCGCCGGGCTGACGCTGGCGGTCTCGCTGCCGGCGTCGCGCGACGACCCCGACGCCGTGCAGCTCGCCGAGGCGCGCATCTTCCTCGAGCTGGACGACGCCGCCCTGCTGGTGCGCGAGGAGCACGCGCTGCGCGTGGAGGGCGACACGCCGGTGGCCGCGGGCGCGGGCGAGGCGCTGCTGAAGCTGCCGCTCCCGTCGGGCGCCCGCGACCTGCGCTTCGACCGCAGCAGCTTCGCGCACGGCCTCGACACGGACGGCGCCGGCCAGGCGCTGCTGCGCGGGCCGCTGCCCCCGGGCGAGACCACGCTCGAGGTGAGCTACCACCTCCCGGCCAGCGGCGGGCCGTTCCGCTTCGAGCGCAGCTTCGACCGCGAGCTGCCCCTGCTGACGGTCTACGTGGCGGACACCGGCCTGCGCCTGGAGACCGACCGCCTGCACCGCCGCCGGCCGATTCGCACCCCGGACCGCATCTACCTGCAGCTCGAGGCGTTCCAGATCGATCCGGGCGAGACGGTGTCGCTCGGCCTGGCGCCGCTCGCGGCGCGCAGCGGACCGCCGCGCACCGCGAGCTACGCGCTGATCGCGCTGGCGGCTGCGCTCGTCGCGGGGCTGCTGCTGGGCCCGCTGCGCGGCGCCGGCGCCGCGGCGACCCTCATCGACGAGGTCGAGGACGCCCACCGCCGCGAGCGCGAGGCCGTCTACGCCGCCCTGCGCGACCTCGAGCACGACCACGAGACGGGCAAGCTCTCCGACGCCGACCACGCCCGCATGCGCCAGGAGCTCCGCGCCCGCGCCGCCACCCTGATCCAGGCCGAACGCGACGCATCGCAGGCAACCACCCCAACGCCGTCCCGCCCGCCTGCCAGGGCGGAAGAAGCGGACGAGGCCGCCGGCGCAAGCGGAGGCGAAGCCGGAGCGCGCAGCGAGCCGAAGGCGAGCGAAGTCCACCAAGACGCAACAACCAACTGCCCCAAGTGCAACGAGCCCGCCCCCTCTGACCACCGCTTCTGCGCCCAGTGCGGCGCAGCGCTGGCGCCCGAGGAGCGCGAGGCCCAGGCGTGAGCGGCCTCGCGATCGCTGCGCGCGGGCTGGGACGCCGCTTCGGCCCGCGCGTCGCCCTGGCCGGCATCGATCTCGAGGTCCCGAGTGCCAGCGTGTTGTGCGTGGCGGGGCCGAACGGCGCCGGCAAGAGCACCCTGCTGCGCATCCTCGCGGGCCTGCTGGCGCCCAGCGAGGGCACGCTGGCGCTCGGCAGCGAGGGGCTCGATCGCCGCCGCGCGCGCCGCCTGGTCGGCTACGTGGGACACGCCACCTTCCTGTATCCCGAGCTCAGCGCGCTCGAGAACCTGCTGTTCGCGGCCCGTCTGCACGGCCTGCCCGAGCGGGAGCGGCGGGCCCGGGCCCGGCTCGACGAGGTCGGCCTGAGCGGGGTCGCCGACCAGCCGGCGCGCGGCTTCTCGCGCGGCATGGCCCAGCGCCTGGCGATCGCGCGCGCCCTGGTCCACGAGCCCGAGGTCGTCCTGCTCGACGAGCCCTTCAGCGGCCTCGACGCGCCCTCGGCCGAGCGCCTCGCGGCGCGCATCGAAGCGCTGCGGGCAGACGGTCGGACCGTGGTGATGGCGACGCACGACCTCGACCGCGCCGCCGCGCTGGGCGACGCCTCGCTGATCCTGGTGCGCGGCCGACCCGCCTGGGGCTCGCGCGAGCGGCGTGACGCACCGGCGCTGCGCGATGCCTACGACGTGGCCCTGCGAGCCACTCCGTGAGCGTGCTGCTCGCGATCCTGTGGAAGGACCTCGTCTCGGAGTGGCGCAGCCGCGACCGCGCGGTGGCGATGGCCCTGTTCGCGTTCCTGGTCGTGGTGGTGTTCTGGTTCTCGATGCCAGGTGGCGACCCCGGACTCGCCCCGAAGCTGGCGCCGGGGCTGCTCTGGGTCGCCTACGTGTTCGCGGCGATCCTGGGTCTCAACCGCGCCTTCGCCCTCGAGCTGGAGAACGAGGCGCTCTCCGGTCTGGCGCTCGCGCCCACCGACCGGGGCTGGGTGTTCCTGGGCAAGGCGGCGGCCAACTTCGTGATCCTGGCCCTGGTGCAGGCCGCGACGGCGCTCGTGTTCGCCCTCGCCTTCGACCTCGACCTGCTCCCGGTCGCCGGCCGCCTGGCGGGCGTCGTGGCGCTGGGATCACTCGGCCTGTGCTCGGTCGGGACGCTGTTCGCCGCGGTCTCGGTCCGCACCCGCTACCGCGAGGTGATGCTGCCGCTGCTGCTGCTGCCCCTGCTGCTGCCCGTGTTGCTGGGCGCCGTGGGCGCCACCTCGGCCCTGCTCACGGCCGGCGAGCTGCCCTTCCGCCCGATCCAGCTCCTGATCGTGACCGACGCGGTGTTTCTGATAGTCTCGTTCATAGGCTTCGAGTTCGTGCTCGACGAGTGAGCTCCCGCGCGCCCAGCCCCCAATCTCCAACCGGAAGCGAGCCCTTGGCAGCGACCCACGCCACAGCGATCGAGCGCTCCTACGGGTCCTGGCGGCGCCTCACGGGCTTCGTGCTCGTGGCGCTGACGGTGGTCTGGGCCGTGGCCGTGGTGCGCGCGCCGATCGACTCGGTGCAGGGCGTGATCCAGAAGATCCTGTACGTGCATCCGCCCCTGGCCTTCGGCGCCTACCTCGGGTTCGCGCTCACGGCCGTCGGCGGCGCCCTCTACCTGTGGCGTGGCGACCCCGCCTGGGACCGGGTGGCGCGCTCGGCGGCCGAGGTGGGCGTGCTGTTCTGCACCCTGGTGATCGTGACCGGCCCGATCTGGGCCAAGGGCACCTGGGGGCGCTGGTGGTCCTGGGACCTGCGCCTGACGCTCACCCTGCTGCTGTGGTTCGTCTACCTCGCCTACCTGCTGCTGCGCAGCTTCACGGAGGGCAGCGAGCGCACCGCCCGGTTCGCGGCCGTCTACGGCATCGCCGGCCTCGCCGTCATCCCGCTCAACTACTTCGCGATCGACCTCGCCGCCGGGCGGGCGATCCATCCCGAGAACCTGGGCGGCGACAGCCTGGGCGCCGGGATGGGCTGGCCGTTCCTGCTCGGCGTGCTGGTGAACCTGGCGGCGTTCGCCCACCTGTTCGTCCGGCGCGTGGAGGTCGAGGGGCTGAGGGCGGACGCGGCGGAACGCCTCGCCTCCATCCCGGGGGGCATGGCGGAAGGCGAGTCGTGGAGTACGTGATCGCGGCCTACGCCGTCGCGATCGGCAGCGTCGGGCTGTACCTGTGGCACCTGGTCCGCGAGCGGAAGCGTCTGCTCGCGGCGTCGCAGGACGCCTCGCGGTGATGGCGCGGCCCCACGAGCGGAGGTGCGGGACGGCGCCGCGGCGCTCGGCCCGCTGCCGCGGGCCGAGCGGCAAAATGTCGGTTGACTTTCCGGCGACTTGCGAGTATTCCTGGTAGGCCGTTTCCACGGCTGTTGCTGAATCGTCTGCTCGAAACCGAGGCAAGCCGCTTGCACCCCCTCCCCCACTCGGACCGGTGTGCGCGCGTGGACCGCGAGCGTCCCGCCATGCAGGATCTTGCGGACCGCGCAGAGACAGGGAAGCCGACTTCCCACTTCCGGTGCACCGCCGGCCCCGGCGCTGCGGCGCAGCGCCCGCGGCGTGCGGCATCCCGCACGCAGCTTCCGAGGGAATTGCGCGTCGCATGGGGCTTCGAGTGGACCCACAGAGCGGATGGCACGGCGACTGCTAGATACCAGGGCGCCCGGGGAAGTCTCGGGAGTGCGTGAAGCCACGAACCCCCTCGTGGGTCATGGGAGGCGGTCCGCCGGGATGGCCAGCATGAAGCGCGGCGTCGGTTACTGCGAGAACACCGATTGCGAAGACTACGCCAAGGGCGTGTTCCTGTTGAACCACGGGGACACCTTCTACTGCCCGCGTTGCCGCCAGCTCGGCAAGGTCGAGAAGGAGCGCGGCTTCTACACGGGCAACTCGGACGTCTTCAAGGAAGTGCGTGTCGAGTACAACTTCGATCCGATCAACGGCGTCTACCGCGAGATCGGCATCGTGCGCGACGAGAGCCTGTGGGGACGCAACAACGTCTACACGCTCCAATCGCCGCTGATCAAGACCGAGAAGCGCGCCCTCAAGGTCGCGGAAGCGATCCTCGCCAACCTGAACCGCTACCGCGGCCTGCTCAACGGCGACGAGATCCCCCGCACCACCGAGATCATCCTCTCCTTCGACGAGCCGTTCGACGAGTTCTCGCGCAAGCTGAAGCAGCTCAGCAAGGAGTGGGAGGCGAGCGGTCTCCGCGAGAACCGCCGCTAGCGCCCTGACCAGTTCTCCGTCTCGGCTTCCCGATTCCAGGGCCGAGACTTCGAGCGGCCGCCGACTCACCTCGGTGGCCGCTGCTCATTCGGCCTCGTCGTCGCTCAGGCGCATGCGCAGGTCGATCGTCATGCCGGCCCAGATCGCCGCGAGCCCCTGCTCGTCGCGCCGCACCACCGGCTCGCCGTACGCAGCCAGCGCGTCGCGCAGCGGCGCCCGGTACCACGGGAACAGCGTGCCCGGCGGCGCGTCGGGCGGGAACCAGCGCAGCACCGGCGCCTCCCGACTCGGGCGCAGCGTGCCGCCGGTGGGGCGGCAGCGGAACACGCGCGCGGTGTGAGCGTGGAAGCCGCTGCGTACGTAGTCGCCCACGTGCCGCTCCACCTCCACCTCGAGCCCGGTCTCCTCGCGGATCTCGCGGCGCAGGGCGTTGGGCTCGCTCTCGCCGGGCTCGGGATTGCCGCCGGGCAGCTCCCAGCCGCGCAGGTCGCTCCGCACCGAGAGCAGGACGCCGCGCTCCGAGAGGATCACGCCCTGCACCACCAGCTCCGGAGCCGCCCCTGGCGCACCGCGCGGCGCGATGCCGGCCCAGGCGATGCGCGTCCACGACGGGAGCAGCGCCGCGAGCCGGGCAAGTCTTTGGTGGACTCCGCTCGCCTGCGGCTCGCTGCGCGCTCCGGCGGCTGCGCCGCCTGCGCTTGCGGCTTCCCCCTTCGATCCTTGGGGGACTCCGCTCGCCTGCGGCTCGCTGCGCGCTCCGGCTTCGCCTGCGCTTGCGGCTTCCCCCTTCGATCGT
>JASJBO010000221.1 GCA_030066475.1 Myxococcota bacterium | reverse complement strand
GGCGTCGCCCGCGGCGGCGACGGCGTCATGCGCCTCGAAGCGGTCTCGGGCTGACGCAAGCGCAGCCGCGGCAGCGGCGAAGCGCGCAGCGAGGCAAAGCCGAGCGAAGTCCATCAAGCCGTCTCCGCCCAGCAACCACTCCCTCGCCGCCACCCCCGCAAGCGCAGCCGCGGCAGCGGCGGAGCGCGCAGCGAGGCAAAGCCGAGCGAAGTCCATCAAACCGGCAGGCGAGCGAAGTTCATCTGCTGGATTCGTAGCGCTCGCGCCGGGCTGCCAGATCCTCGAAGCGTTCGCGGGGGATGGAGACGAACAGGCCCTCGGCCTCGGCGGTGATCTCGTCGCCGACCCGGATGCGGCCTTCGGTGAAGATCTTGCGGCCCTCGATGCGCAGCAGCTCGGCCTCGATCCGCAGCTCGCGGTGGAGCGGGGTCGGCTTGCGGTAGCGCACCGTGAGCGTGCCCGTCATGCCGGGGCTGCCGCCCAGCGACTGCACGTAGCCCAGCACCTCGTCGAAGGCCGCGGCGACGAAGCCGCCGTGCACGCAGCCCGGCGGCCCCTCGTAGGCCGAGCCGAAGGTCACCGACGCGACCGCCGCCCGCTCGCCCGAGCGCCCCATCGTGATCGGGGGCGCGAGCGGGTTGGCGAGCCCGATCAACGGGCTCTGGTCGAAGAACGCCCCGACGTCGCCGGCGTTCGCGGACTCGGCGTAGCCGTGAAAGTGCTTGAGCCGGGGGTGGGCCTGGAGCGCCTCGGCGTAGCGCTCGAGCCCCTCGGCGGCGGCTCGCAGCTCGGCCTCGGGCGCGTTGCTCGGCACCAGGCGTTCGATCACGAGGCGCATCGCGTCCGCCAGGCGACGCTTCTGCGACCACATCTCGACGCCGCTCACCTTGGTGGCGTCCCAGTCGGGCTGGATCGGGGGCTGGATCGGGGGCTGGATCGGAGGCTGGATCCGGGGCTGGATGGGAGAGTCGGCCTTCGGCTCGCTCACGGCTCCTCCGGTAGTTCGCCTCAGGCTAACAGCCGGCCTGGCTCGAGGCCCGGTTCAGACGTCGCGGCATCCTGCCGAAGACTTCGAGGGCTTCGGGTGCCGACGGCACTCGATCCCCTGGGGAGCTGAGCTAGATTTCGGTGCTTCCGGAACGGGCTGCATGAATCCCACCGCATCGAAGCTTCTGACGGCGGTCGTCGCGACGCTCGTCTCCCTGCTCTTGACCGCGTTCCTCGGCGAGCTGCTGTTCCGGGCGCTCCTGGGGACCGGCACGCCCTTCGTGGAGTACCGGCTGACCCGCTTCGACGAGCGCACCGGCTGGCGGCTCGTCCCCGGGGACTACGAGTTCTTCCACCCGTCGGCCTTCACGATCTCGAAGGTGTCGATCAACGAGCTGGGCCTCCGCAACGCGCCGGTCTCCAAGTCCGTGCCGACCGGGCGGCGGCGCATCTCGGTGGTGGGCGATTCCTTCGTCTTCGCCGCCGCCCTGACCGAAGGAGAGAAGTTCACCGACGAGCTGCAGGAGCTCGTGAGCCCCGCGGTCGAGATCGTGAACGTCTCGGTCCCCGGCTACGGAACCGGCCAGCAGCTCCTCCTGCTGGAGCTCCTCGCCGAGCAGGGCTACGAGATCGGCGACACGGTGATCGCCGTCGTCTTCACGAACGACATCCTCGACAACGTGGGCATGCGATACGGCTCCGCGGCCCCGCACCCGGTCAAGCCCGCCTTCGCCCTGCGAGACGGCGAGCTGGTCCAGGTCCGCGAGCCGGTCGACCCCTTCGGCGGGGAGGAGCGTCCGTTCCTCGAGCCGACGCTGCTGGAGCGCTCCCTCTTCCTGAGCTTCCTGAAGAAGCGCTTCTTCCTGCTCGCGTCCCGCATGCCCGGGGTCGTCGCCGCGCTGCGGGAGCTCGGTCTCCAGGCGCCCCTGCCGCGCACGCCCGGGATCATCAACGGCTGGTACCGCGGCGACTGGCAGGAGCGATGGCTCGTGACCGACGCGCTCCTCGCCCACCTCCGCGACACGGTGCAACGCCTCGGAGCGGATCGCCTGCTGGTCGCGTTCCTGCCCTCGCCGTTCCAGGTCGAGCCCGTCTTCAGCGAGGTGATGCGCGGGCGGTCGGACCCATCGTACATCGCGTTCCTGGAGGACATCGAGCGGCCGCAGCGCGCGCTGCTCGAGACCTGCGCGCGACACGCGCTCGAGTGCGTGGACCTGACGGGCGCGCTGCGCGAGGGCGGTGCGGACGGACCCGCCTACTTCCTCCGCGAGGGCCACCTGAACGCACACGGCTCCGCGATCGTGGCCCGCGCCCTGCACGACGCACTCGGGGACGACGCGAACTGAGCGCTGCGGGCGGCGAGTCGAGCAGCCGTCAGCCGACCAGCGGCGCGACCAGCGGCTCGACCCAGACCAGCAGCCACCTGCCCACCCAGACCACGGCGCCCGCATAGAGCAGCGACGCGAGGTCGAGGCCGGGCATCCAGAGGCCGGAGCCACGCATGCCCCACACGAGCACGGGATACCCCGCGGCCTTGCCGGCGGCGAGGCCGACGATGAGCCCCGGAAGCCCGTCCATGTAGTACCCGACGACCATCCCGAGCGTTGCCAGGACCGTGCGCCCGATGACCTGGAGCATGTATCGGAAGCTGTCTCCGAGGGCGAGGATCACCGGCCAGATCGTGTTGATGAGGGTGTCCACGATGCCGGAGAGCGCGATCAGCTGCAGCATCCAGCCGGCCTCGTGGAAGTCGCGGCCGAGCAGGATGCGGACGATCACGTCTCCGAACGCGGTGAGCAGCGCGGGGATGGGCATCGTCGCCGCCATCATGGTGAGACGCGCCCGGAAGACACCGGAGCGCAGCGCGGGCCCCCCCTGCTCGACGAGCCGGGAGTAGAGGGGGAGGAGGACCTTGAGCGAGATCCTGCCGATCAGGGAGTTCGCGACGACGGCGATCTGCGCGGCCATGGAGTAGATCCCCAGCACGCTCATCGACACCAGCGTGCTGATGATCAGCCGGTCGCCCTGCTGCATCAGGAAGGAGAACCCGGTGCTGACGAAGAGCCAGCGCCCGAAGCCGACCAGCTCCGTCCGGGCCGCGGGCTCCCAGGCGAAGCGGTCTCGATTCCCCGGCAGCGCGACGTGCGACACGCCAGCCAGGACGACCGCGTTGACCACCCCGCCGGCGACGAGCGCCCAGACGCTGGGAGCGAGGAGTGCCCAGACGATCATCACCACGACGGACAGCGCCTGGGCGCCCAGCTCCAGCGCCGTCAGGCGCCCGAGCACGAGATCGCGGTTGAGCGTGGCCAGGGAGGTTGCGGCGAATCCCCGCACCAGGGCCGCCAATCCGGCGATCGGAAGCAGCCACAGCAGCTGCGGCTCGTCGTAGAACCACGCCGCCGGCCACGCCAGCACCGCCGTGATGATCCAGAGGATCGTCCCGCGGATCACCTGAAGCGTCCACGCCGTGTTGAGGAACGCCGGATCGGTGCCGCGGGGACTGCGGACGATCGACGGATAGATCCCCACGTCGGAGAACTGCTGGAGGCCCTGCACGATGACTCCCGCGAGCGCCACGAGACCGAACATCGAGGGGGGCAGCAGGCGGGTGAGGATGACGTTCGAGCCGACGCGCAACACCTGCGCAAATCCGAAGCCGAAGACCGTCAGGAACGAGCTGGCGAAGGCGCGGTTCCGGAGCCCGCGACGCGGCGCGCCTGCCTGCGCGACCTCGCTCTGCTGCTGACGGTGTGCGGCCATCTGCTAGTCTTCGGTGTCTGCGAGGGGGGGACGCGGCAGCGCAGGGCAACCTGGCGCCGCAAGCTAGCATGCCGCCGGCCGGGGCGCTGGACGCATCGCATTCGAAGAACCGTCCGGAACCCGCCGCGACGCGTCGGAGCGGTGAAGCGATCGGGGCGATCGTGACTCCGACGGATACACCGCTGCGCGTGGCCCCGGCGTCGAGGCCAGCCCCTTCCGGTGACCCGACACGACCCCGCGGTACCCGCGAGAGGCGCGCCTCGTGAGCGCCTTCGCACTCCGCCTGGCCTCGGCGGTGCTGGCGCTCGGCCTGATCGCAGCAGCCTTCTTCGGTGGCGACGCGCTCGGGGGAGTGGCGGGCTTCGACTGGTCACAGGCTCTGCTCCTGGCGACCGGCCTGGGGCTGGCTGCGTGCTGCGCGGCACCGCCGCACTGGAACGCCCGCGCACTCGCGCTGGTCGCCTCGACGGGGCTGACGCTGCTGCTCGCCGAGTGCGCGCTGACGCCCTTCCTCGCGCCCCGCTATCGCCCCCCCTTCGAGCCCGATCCCGAGCTGCTCTACCGGCTCGCCCCGGGCGCTCGGGGCGAGTTCCAGCGCGCTTCCGCCAACGGCGGGCAGCGCATTCGCTACCGCGTCAACCGCGACGGCTTTCGGGGGGAAGAGCTCCTCCCGACCGGCACGGCGACACGCGTCGTCGTCTACGGCGACTCCTTCATCCAGAGCACCTTCTCGCGGCGGGAAGACAGCTTCGCCGGACGGCTCGAGCACCACCTCGCGGAGCGCTCGCGCGCGCCGATCGAGGTCGTCAATGCCGGTGTGGCCGGCTATGGACCCGACCAGGTCCTGCGGCGGATGGAGCGCGAGCTCGCGGTCCTGCAGCCCGACCTGGTGGTCGTGTCGATCTTCGCCGGCAACGACTACGGCGACCTGATTCGCAACAAGCTCTACCGGGTGGGGCCCGATGGAGAGCTTCGAGACAACGACTTCACCGTGGACCCGCCCACCGCTCGACGCCTGCGCACGGCGCGCCGCGAGCCGCTCCTGAGACGCGTCCTTCGCGAAGCGGCGCAACGGCTTCGTGGGGGCCGGGCGGGGTTCGACCCGAGCCCCGCGGCGCGCCGCGCGCGAATGGAGTCGTTTCTCGAGCAGAACCAACGCGAGTACGAGGAGCACGTGGTGCAGGGGGACGACGTCGTCCGCGAGCTGCTGAGCGATCCCTACAACGCCGACCTGAGCCTGCTGCCCGAGAGTGATTCGGCCCGCTACAAGCGGACGCTGATGGACCAGGTCGTCGGCGCCATCGCTCGGCTCGCCGACGAGCTCTCGATCCCGCTGCTCCTGGTGCTGATTCCCCACCCGGTGGACGTCACGAGCCACGACAGTGCCGAGGTCGATCCGGAGCGGTTCCCCGCCTACGCGCCGCGTGCCCCGACCGACGCCCTCGAGCGCAGCGCGGCGCAGCGCGGGATTCCCGTGGTGAACCTGTTCGAGCCCTTCCGGCGCCATGCCGGGGACAGCCTCTACTTCCGGGGCGGGGACGATCATTGGACCGACCACGGGCAGGACGTGGCGGCGCAGCTGGTGGCGGAGCGCGTGTCCGCGCTCCTGGTAGCCTCGCGAGGGGATCGACCCGTGACGCAACCGCCTCCCGTCTCCTCGGCGAGAGAGGCGACCCCAACGGGAGACAGGAGTCCACGATGAGCCTCCAGGGCAAGACGGTGGTCGTGACCGGGGCCGGTTCGGGAATCGGACGCGGCCTGGCGATCGGCTTCAGCGGGGATGGTGCCTCCGTGGTGGGCATCGGGCGCAACCGGGGCGACCTCGAGGCGATGGCCGCGCAGTGCGCCGGCCGCCCCGTCCACGTCGTCGTCGGCAGCGTGGCGCGGGAAGCCGACGTCGAGCGTCTCTTCGGCGAGGCCCGCGAACGCTTCGGCCCCGTGGACATCCTCGTCAACAACGCAGCGGTCTACCCCAAGCGGGCGTTCCTGGAGATGTCCCACGACGAGTGGCGGGACGTGATCGAGACCAACCTGATCGGTCTGGCGCTGTGCTGCCGCCACGCGCTGCCGGAGATGCTCGAGCGCGGCTACGGACGCATCCTGAACGTCGGGACCTTCGCCTGGAAGCGGCCGATCGCGAACAGCGCGGGCTACTCGGACTCGAAGGCAGCCGTCCGCGCCCTGACGCGCGTGCTCGCGGCCGAGATCGACCGCTCGCTCCATCCGAACGTGCTGATCAACGAGTTCATCCCGGGCATCTATCGCACGCGGATGAGCGAGGACGGAGAAGATCCGGCCCAGGCCTACCCGCACGCGCGCGCCGTCGCGAGCCTCCCCTCCGGCGGTCCGACGGGCGAGACCTTCCTGCGGAGCGAGCTGCACCGGGAAGAGGCCGGGGGGCTCCGCGCACGCCTGCGCCGGCTGTTGCGTCTGCATCGGTGAGAGCGAGTCGGTGAGCGGGAGCGGGACGCTCGGCGTGGTGGTGATCGGACGGAACGAGGGGGAGCGTCTGACGCGCTGCCTCGCTTCGGTCCGCGGACGGGCGGATGGCGTGGTCTACGTCGACAGCGGATCGACCGACGACAGCGTCGAGCGTGCGCGGGCGCTCGGCGCCTCGACCGTCGAGCTGGACTCCGCCGAGCCCTTCACCGCGGCCCGCGGTCGCAACGCCGGCTTCGAGCGGCTCGCCCGCGCGCTGCCGGACCTCGCCTGGGTCCAGTTCGTCGACGGCGACTGCGAGCTCCGCGACGGCTGGCTCGAGGCGGGCCGGGCGGCGCTCGAGGCGCAGCCGGACGTGGGCGCCGTGTGCGGGCGGCGTCGCGAGCGGCATCCCGAGGCAAGTCGCTGGAACCGGCTCGTGGACCTCGAATGGGACACGCCCCCGGGCGAGGCGGCAGCCGCCGGGGGCGACGTCCTGATGCGTGCGGCCGCGTTCCGCGCAGCGGGTGGCTACGACGTTAGTCTGATCGCCGGCGAGGACCCCGACATGGGGCGCCGGCTGCGACGTGCCGGCTTCCGAATCCTGCGGCTCGAGCGGGAGATGACCTGGCACGATGCGGCCCTGCTCCACGTCGGGCAGTGGTGGAGGCGCCAGGTCCGAGCGGGCTACGCGTACGCCGAGCTGGCCTACCGACACCGCGAACGCCACACCGTGCGGCGTCTCGCCTCGTCGTTGTGGTGGGCTGCGGCGCTGCCCGGAGTCGCCTTGCTGGCGGCGCCGTTCACCCGGGGCGCGGGCTTGCTGCTCCTGGCGGGCCTCGCCCTCCCGTGGCGCGGGGCCTACCGGGCTGCGCGCGGCCGCCACCGCGCCTCCGCGGAGGCGGCCGGCTATGCCACCGCCTGTCTGACCGGCAAGCTGGCCGAGGTCCAGGGTGCGCTACGGTTCGGCTGGTTCAAGTTCGTGCGCCGCCGGGCCAGTCGCCTGATCGAGTACAAGGAGCGACGGGGCGAGACATCGAACGGGTCGCCGGCTCCTCCCGCGAGCCGCGGCGGGTGGTCGGCCGGAGACCGGACTCGCGGGGCCGGGACGCGCGGGGACCGGACGCGCGGGGACGGGACTCGCGACGGAGACGGAACCGGCCAGCCGTGAGCACAACGACTCGACCTCTCTTCGTCGTGGGCACGACGCGCTCGGGCACGACGATCCTCACCCTGATGCTCGACCACCACCCCGAGCTGTGCGCGCCGGGCGAGTTCGTGTTCGCCCTGGAGTTCGACCCTGCGGGCGAGGAGGCGGCCGACCTCGGCTCCTACCACGACTATCTCGCCACGGACCGCCACTTCCTGGCCCACGAGCTCGCGGTCGACCCGTCGCTCGGCTACTCGCAGCTGCTGCGCTCCCTGCTGGCGCAGATGCAGCAGAACCACCCGGGCGGAGCCGGGAAGCCCCATCTCTCGGTGGCCGTCCATCGCGCCTACGACCGGCTGGTGCAGCAGTGGCCGGAGGCGCGCTACGTCCACCTGGTCCGGGATCCGCGCGACGTCTGCGCCTCGTGGATCCGCTTCGGCTGGCGCGGGAATGGCTGGACGGGCGGGCGCGAATGGAGCGAGCTGGAGGCGCTCTGGGAGCAGGTCTCGGCCCGGCTGGAGCCGGACCAGGTGCTCGAGATGTCCTTCGAGGAGCTGGTCCGCGACCCGGAGGCGAGTCTGCGGCGCCTCTGCGAGTTCGCCGGCCTGGCCTACTCGGACCGCATGCTCTCCTACCCGGACGACTCGACCTACGACCCGGTCGACGCCGGGGAGGCCGAGAAGTGGCGCCGCTCCCTGGGGGAGCGTCAGATCCGGCTGGTCGAGGCGGCCGCGGGGCCCTGGCTCGCGCGGCGCGGGTACGCCCCGAGCGGCCTGCCCCCGCTCGAGGTGGGGCGTCTCGGGCAGAGGATCCTTCGCGCTCATGATCGGCTCCACGGATTCCGATCCAGGATTCGGATCTACGGCTGGCGTCTGTGGCTGGCGCGCCGGGTGGCACGGGCGCTCGGCCTCCGAGCCTGGCAGCACCGCATCCAGCTGCAGCACCACGCCATCACGAACAGCCGGGTCAAGTAACGCGCGAGGGAGCCGAGGAGAGCCGTGAGTGTGAGGGACATGGCTCCGCAGGACGTGCCCGCCCCCGACGCGCAACCCGGCCGCGTGGCCTTCGTGGCCCCGCTCTATCCGCTCCTGACCGAGACGTTCGTGTACCGGGAGGCGCTGGGCCTCGAAGCGCGGGGGTGGCAGGTTCACGCCATCAGCCTGTACCCGGTCCCGGCCGAGCGGCGACCCGACGGCGTCGCCGACGCGGAGCTCGTGGTTGCCGACTCCGGGCTCCGACGCACGCTGGCCCGCGCCCTCGCCGAGCTGGTGACGCACCCCCTGCGCAGCCTGGCGACGCTGGGGACGGGCCTCGCCGACGCCGTCTCTCCCCGTGAGCCGACGCCGCTGGCGCGCCGGCTCAACGTGGTCGGGCTCTCGGTGCTGGCGCTCGGGACCGCCCGCTGGCTTCGCCCCCGGGCGGTCTCGCATGTCCACGCCCACTTCGCGAATGGCCCCGGCACCCTGGCCATGTACACGGCCCTGCACCTGGGACTGCCGTTCAGCTTCGTCGGGCATGCGAACGACCTGTTCGACCGCCGCTCGCTGCTGGTGCGCAAGCTCGAGCGGGCGGCCTTCGTGTCCTGCATCAGCGAATGGCACCGCCGCTGGTACCTGAGCCAGCTCGACGCCCCGGAGCGCTGCGCGGTGATCCGTTGCGGCGTGGACGTGGCCGCCTGGCGCGGCCCCGAGCCGTCCGCCCGAGGCGGGGGGCCGCTGCGCGTGCTGAGCGTGGCCCGGTTGATCGAGAAGAAGGGGCTCGACGTGCTGATCCTCGCACTCGCGCGGGCCGGCGCCCGGAGCGAGCTCGACTGGCGTCTCGAGCTGGTCGGCGACGGGCCCGAGCGGCAGCCGCTGGAGGCGCTGGCAGTCGAGCTCGGCTGCTCGGATCGCGTCGCCTTCCCCGGCGCCCTCGCGAACGACCGGGTTCGCGCGCGGATGGCCGACGCCGATCTGTTCGTCCTGCCCTGCCGCACCAACCGGCTGGGCGACCAGGACGGGATCCCGGTGGTGTTGATGGAAGCCATGGCCTGCGGGCTCCCCGTGGTGACGGGCGACCTGCCCTCGATCCGCGAGCTGGTCGTACCGGACGAGACCGGCGTCGCCGTCGCTCCCGACGATCCGGACGCCCTCGCGGAGCGGATCGTCGGGCTCGCGCAGAATCCCGATGCGCGCCGCCGCTTCGCCATCGCGGGGCGCAAGCGCGTCGAGGAGGAGTTCTCGCTCGCGACCAATCTGGACCGGCTCGAGGCGCGCCTGCGAGGGGCCCGCTGCCGGGAGGACGCGGCATGAAGGACCGCTACGTGGTGATCACGCCGGCCCGTGACGAGGAGGAGACGATCGAGCACACGATCGGCTCCATGCTCGCGCAGCAGGTGCGGCCGCTGCGCTGGGTGATCGTGGACGACGGCTCGACCGATCGCACCAGCGAGATCGCGCGCCGGTACGCCGACGCGCACGACTGGATCGAGCTCCTGGTGCGCGAGAACCGCGGCTACCGCGCTCTCGGGGGCGGGGTGGTCGACACCTTCGACGCCGGCCTCGCGCAACTGGCCGGGCTGGACTGGGACTACGTGGTCAAGCTCGACGCGGACCTCTCGTTCGGCCCCGACTACTTCGAGAACCTGCTGCGGCGCTTCGAGGCCGATCCGCAGCTCGGCATGGCGAGCGGCAAGACCTTCCTCATCGAAGACGGCCGCAAGCGCATCGAGTGGTGCCACGACGAGCACGTTCGCGGCCCGGCCAAGATGTACTCACGCGCCTGCTTCGAGGCGATCGGCGGGCTCGAGGCCGTTCGCGGCTGGGACATGATCGACGAGACCCGCGCGCAGATGCGCGGCTTCACGACCCGCAGCTTCCTCGAGGAGGAGCTGATCCACCACCGCCCGATCGACGCCCGCCAGAGCCACGTGTTGCGCAGCCGCTTCGAGATGGGCGCGCTCTACCACTTCCTCGGGTACCACTGGCTCTACCATCTGCTGCGCAGCGCGCGCAGCGCCGTCCAGGACTTCCCGCGCCTCGTGGGTGGGGCGGCGTTGTTGGCCGGATACGTGTGGTCGGTGCTCCGGCGGCGCCCGCTCTACGACCCCGAGTACGTCGCCTTCGTGCGGCACAAGCAGATGGCGCGCTTTCGCTGGCGCCACCTGCTCGACTTCCTGCGGCAGTCGGGTTCTGGTTGATGGACTTCGCTCGCCTGCGGCTCGCTGCGCGCTCCGGCTTCGCCTCCGCTTGCGGGGGTGCCGTCCAGGGGCTCGTAGCTGCGCGAGAACGGCCCGA
>JASJBO010000220.1 GCA_030066475.1 Myxococcota bacterium | reverse complement strand
CCGGACCCGCGTGCAGCACCCAGCAGTCGGCGACGGGCCGGCCGGGCTTGCCGAGGCTGCGGGCCACCCAGGCGAGGGGCGAGTCCTGGACGAAGGCACCCTCGAAGGGCAGCGGCAGCGGCGCCTCGAAGGCGACGAGCGCGGCCTGACAGGGCTGCATCTCGACGGCCGCCACGCGCCGGGCCAGCGCCGGCGCGGCGGCGAGCAGCGGCAGCGCCTGCGGCGCCGGCACCGAGACTACGACCCGCTCGAACGAGCCGAGCTCCTCGCCGTCGGCAACGAGCCGCCAGCCTTGCGGCGCGCGCTCCAGCGCAGTGACGCGCCGCCCGCAGAGCACCTCGAGATCGTGGGCGAGGTGCCGGGTGATCGCGCTCATCCCCGGCGCCCCGACGTAGCGCTCGGTGGCCTCGCGCGGTGTCGCGACCGCGCCGCGAGTCAGGCTGCGAACGCGACCCTCCCAGCGCGCGGCCACCCCGGCTGCCAGCCAGTCGGCCAGCAGGCGCTCGAAGCGGGGATCGCGGCAGGTGAAGTACTGGGCGCCGTGGTCGAAGGCGAGATCTTCCACCCGGCGCGTCGAGACGCGCCCGCCCGGTGCGCGACCCTTGTCGAAGAGCGCCACGGCCTCGCCGCGCGCGCGGAGCGCGTGCGCGAGCGCCAGGCCCGAGAGCCCTGCTCCTACGACTGCCGTTCGCATGCTCGGAACCATCGGACCGACCTCTCCCGCCCATCGTCTAGACTCGTCGCGTGAGCGCTGCAACTTCGCCGCCTCTGGTTCGCCTCCGGGCCGTCGTGGCCGGGGCCACCGGGTTCGTAGGCCGCGCGCTGGTCCCGGCGCTCGCCGAGCGCTGCGACGTCGTCGCACTCGGGCGCCGCGCCCCGGCGGAGGCCAGCGCGGCAGGCGGCGCGGTGGTCTGGCGCCGCTGCGACCTGTTCTCGCTGCGCGAGACCGAGTCGGCCCTCGCGGGCGCGCAGGTCGCCTACTACCTGGTCCACTCGATGATGCCGTCCGCGCGGCTCACGCAGGGGCGCTTCGAGGATCTCGACGTGCTGCTGGCCGACAACTTCGCGCGCGCAGCGGCCGCGGCAGGGGTCGAGCGCATCGTCTACCTGGGCGGGATCGTGCCGCCCGGGCGGGACGCGGCGCTCTCGGCACACCTCGCCAGCCGGGTGGAGACCGAGCGAGTGCTGGCCGGGCACGGCGTGCCGGTGACAGCAGTGCGCTCCTCGCTCGTGGTCGGCGCCGGCGGGTCGTCGCACCAGATGCTGATGCGGCTGGTCGAACGCCTGCCCGTGATGATCTGCCCGCGCTGGACGCTCACGCGCGCCCAGCCGATCGCGCTCGACGACCTGGTGCCCTTGCTGGTGCACTGTCTGGACGATCCCGAGGCGCGCGGCCGCGTCTGCGAGGTCGGCGGGCCCGACGCGCTGAGCTATCGCGAGATGATGGGCGTGGCGGCGCGCGTGATGGGGCGACGCCGGCTGATGCTGCCCGTCCCGCTCTTCAGCCCCGGGCTGTCGCGCCTGTGGGTCTCGCTCGTGACCGGCGCGCCGCGCGAGCTCGCGGCGCCGCTGGTGCAGAGCCTGCGCCACCCGATGCTCGTGCAGGACCCGTGGCTCCAGAAGAAGGTCGGACTGCCCGGTCGCCCGTTCGCCCGGGCGCTCGAAGAGACGTTGCGTCGCGAGGCGCCGCGTGCCACACCGACGGCGCGCTCGGTGCAGCGGCTGCCCCTGCCTCCCGGCCGCGGTGCCGACTGGATTGCCCACGAGTACTTTCGCTGGCTGCCGCGATTCTTTCGGCCTTTCCTGCGGGTCGAGCAGGATGGCGAGCGGATCCGTTTCGAGATGGCCGGTGTGCGTCGCCCACTGCTCGTCTTGGAGCTGCGCCCGGAACGCAGCAGCCGGGACCGCTCGATGCTGGCCGTCATAGGAGGGCTGCTGGCCGGGGCGCCCGTAGGGACGCCCCGGCTCGAATTCCGCACGTTCGCCGAATGTGGCTCCGTCCTGGCTGCCGTGCAGGACTTCCCACCTCGCTTGCCATGGTGGCTCTACACGGTGACGCAGGCCCGCATTCACGTGCTCGTCATGAAGGCCTTCGGGCGACACCTCGGGCGGCTCGCACGCGCGGGCTAGACAGTCGCGAAGGGTGCGACGTCGCGCGCCGCGGCGCGATCCGAACCGGCTGCAGCGCCGGCTTCGGACGCTCGGTGTAGACGAATCGTTCGCGGGCGACGACGTAGACGCCTGCGACCGCCGTGAACATCACGACGCAGCCGAACAGGAGCAGATCGAGATCACTCATCGCGGGCCCCTCCCAGGACCAGAGCTCCGGCCGAGAGGACCGACGGGACCCACAGGCCCACGAAGATCCCGCGCTCGCGATCGCCGGAGAAGAACAGGTAGACGGACACGGCCAGGGACATCAGCGCTGCCCCGAAGAAGAGCAATCTGGCTACGGCTGTCGGGGACAACATCTCTCCCGAAGCGACACGGCTCGTCGAGGCGGTCGCCTGACGGTCTTCGGATCGATCGATCATCGCTCGCCCTCCTTGTGGCGGATGGCGTGAGGGGTAGCGTGTGTCCCGATTTTGTAAAGATATTATCTAAACAGGATTCCGAAAAACGGGCTCTCGAATCTGGACGGGGCTGGTTTTTTGTATAGAATCCGGCGATGTCGCAAGCCAATACCGAAGCTCTCGAGCTGACCTATCCGCTGCGCACCGCGGCCCGCCTCACCGGCCTGTCGCCAGAGCTACTGCGAGCCTGGGAGCGTCGCTACGGCGCCGTCGCGCCCCAGCGCACCCCGGGCGGGACGCGGCGCTACAGCGCCGCGGATCTCGAGCGGCTGCGGCTGGTCAAGGCCGCCGTGGATGCCGGGCACCGCATCAGCCAGGTGGCGCAGCTCGACGACGCGGCCTTGCGGCGTTTCGCGGCGACCCCCGAGGCACCCCCGTCCGATCGGCTGGAGGCGATCCTCTCCGCCCTCGATTCCCTCGACGCCCCCGAGGCGCAGCGGCTGCTCGCGCTACAGCTCTCGGCCCTGGGGCCGAGCGGGTTCGCGCGGGAGGTGGCGCTGCCGCTGGTCTACGAGATCGGCCAGCGCTGGACGGAAGATCGGATGGGCATCGCCCCCGAACACCTGGCGACCGGGGTGCTGCGATCCCAGCTCGGGGCGGCGCTGCAGCCCACCTCCAGCTCGCTGCTCGGCCCGCTCGTCGTTTTCGCCACGCCGAGCGGCGAGCGCCACGAGCTGGGGCTGTTGATGGCGGCGCTCACCGCGCTGGGAGCGGGCGCCAATCCGCTCTACCTGGGTCCGGAGGTGCCGGTCGACGACCTGCTCGACGCCGTGGAGCGCTCGGGAGCCGCCGCCCTGGCGGTGGGTCTGGTGACGCTGCCGCCAGCACAGGCCGAGCGCACGATGCGCGCGCTGCGTGGAGGCCTGCCCGACGGCGTGCACCTCTGGGCGGGCGGCGCCGGGGCAGCCGCACTCGGGCACCAGAGCGGGGTCGAGAGCTTCGGCACCCTCGAGGACCTCGAGAACCGCGTCCAGCTCCTGGCGCTCGAGACGACCGGCGGTGCCTGAGCCCGCCCGCATGCCGTGAGCGGCCGCCGGCGGCGCGTGGTGATCCTGGGCGGCGGGTTCGCCGGCCTGGTCGCTGCTCAGACGCTGCGCCCCGACCGGCACCGCGTCACGCTGGTCGACCGCCGCCCCTGGTTCGAGTTCCTGCCGAACATTCACGAGCTGCTCTCGGGGGTGAAGAGTCCCGAGCTGCTGCGGCTCCGTCTCGACCAGCTCGTCCGGCGCGGCGGCCACGCGTTCGTGCGCGACGAGGTGACGGCGATCGACCCCGAGACCGGCACCGTCTCGCTTTCGCGTCGCCGTCCGCTGCACTACGACGCGCTGATCGTCTGCCTGGGCGGCGTCGAGTCGACGCGCGGGGTGCCCGGCGTGGAAGCGCACGCCCTGGGCTTCAAGTCGGTGGAGCAGTGCGCTCGGATCGGGCGCGAGCTCGACCGGCTGGCGGGGGGACGCGGGCCGATGCGCGTCTCGATCGTCGGCGGCGGCCTCGAGGGCGTCGAGGCGCTCGGCGAGATCCTGCGCCGACACCGCCGGCGCCCGGAGCTGCGCGTGACCGTGATCGAGGCGCAGGAGCGGCTGCTCCCCGAGGCGCCGGCGCGCCTCGACCGCTACGTGCGCCGACTCTGTGCTCCCTACCCGGTGGAGTTCGCGTGCGGCTCGCCGGTGCGGCGCGTCGCCGAGGCGGCCGTCGAGCTGGAGGACGGCCGCTCGCTGGCGAGCGACCTCACCATCTGGACCGGCGGCCCCGGACCGCCCACCCTGCTGGCCGCGGCCGGCCTGGCTGCGCCGGGCGCCTGGGCAAGCGTGCGTCCGACACTCCAGGCCGAGAGATACCCTGCGGTGTTCATCGCGGGGGATGCGGCGCGTGGCCCCGAGCCGATCTCCAAGCAGGCCTACCACGCCATCGACATGGGTCGCTGCGCGGCGCGCAACGCGGAGCGCTTTCTGGCAGGACGCGAGCTCGCACCGTTCCGCCCGTCGGGCAAGCCGATGCTGATCTCGTTCGGCGACCTGAGCTGCTTCCTGGTGGCCGGCGAACGGGTGCTGGCCAGTCCCGCGCTCGCGGCGGCGAAGGAGGGCGTTTTCGAGCTGGTGATGGCGCAGCTCGACGCAGCACAGGGTTGTGGGCTGTTCTCGATCGCGCGCCGCGCGGAGCGAGCGGGACGCGAGCTGCTGTGGCCGTCGATCTCGTCGCCCGCGGCATTGCGCCGCCAGGCGCGCTTCGCGTTCCTCTAGCTCCTAGGTTCTAGGAGCGCGCGCGCCACCTGGCCCCCGCAAGCGCCCGCAGGGCGCGCGCAGTGAGCCGCAGGCGAGCGAAGTCCACCGGTTACCGACGCGCGGGCGGCTCGATGCTCACCATGTCGAGCCGCACGCCCATCGGGCCGCGCGGCAGGTAGACGCGGCGCTCCTCACCATCGCGCAGCAGATCCACCGGTGTGACTTCGCCCGGCTCGCCGGCCGTGGTGAGATCGCGCAGCTCGTCGGCGCTCAGCACCACGACGTCTGCGTAGCGCTGCACGACGTCTCCCGGCTCGATTCCCGCCTGCTGCGCCGCCGAGCCCTCCATGACGTCGTTGACCTGCGCGCGATTTGGATGGCCCGTCGTGTAGAGCGACCAGTCGTAGAGCTCGTCGCCGAACTCGCCGCGCAGGCTCCTCAGGTCGCCGAAGAGCTGGCGGCGCTCCCGCGCGTAGCGGGGCGTGTCGATCCAGCCTTCGCGCGTGGCCTGGTCGCGCAGGTACAGGCGCTGCAGCTCCAGCTCGTCGAGCCGGGCCGCGTAGCGCTCGACCTCGCGGGGGGCGAAGCCGGCCGCCAGCAGCGGCTCGGGCTCGAACCCGAAGCCCCGGCGCGGACTCCGCGGCGGGGCGGGCTCGGACTCGGCCGCAGGCGGGCCGCTGGCGAGCGCGTCGGTCCGAGCGGTGGGCCTCACGGGGCTCGCGGTCGCGGGCGCCGCGGCGAGGAGTCGGGCCTCGAGGCGCTCCAGCGCCTGCGCGAGCTCCCCGCGGCTGGCCGCCTCGAGCTCGAGTCGCTGCTCGAGCGACACCAGGCGCGCCTCGACGGCGGCCAGCGCGGCCGCCGATTCCGAGGCGGACGCGGCCGGCGCGGCGGCGGGCGGCTCGCGCCGCGACCCCCAGGTGACGAAGGCGAAGGCGCCCAGGGCGATCGCGATCGCCCCGGCCGCGAGCGGCTTGATCATGCTGTGGCCTCCCCAGTCGGGGGTTCGAAGGAGGCCGCGGGCGCTCCGCGGCCGTCGAAGCTGGCGCACGCGCGCGCCAGCTCCCGTTCGAGATCGGCGGCCAAGCGGGCTCCGCGCGCCGGGCCGTCCCAGTCGTCGGTGACGCTCCTGAACAAACGTCCGTCGTAGCGCACCACGGCCACGCTCGCGCGCCGCCCCGGGAACAGCGGCGCCAAGGCCGCCAGCCGCTCGAGACGGGCACCGATCGCGGTGTCCACGGGCCGCTCTCGCGACTCCCAGGCGAGGACGGGGTCCTGCCCCTCGAGGCGTGCGTGCCCTGCCGTCTGCCTCACGTCGGTCTCTCGCGGTCGGCGCGCAGCGGCGCGCGCAGGGAGCGCGACATCCAGCGCGGGAAGCGGCGCCAGAACCGAGCCTGCGCAGCACCCCAGACGCGCGCCAGCGGTGCCCGCACGAAACTCGACAGCCGCAACCGCACGCGCGTGGCGGCGTCGCCCGCGTCCTCGACCCAGAACTCGAGCCGGGTGGGCCGGATCCAGCGAGGGCTCACCACGTGGCTGCCGTAGAAGTAGCGCAGGTCGCGATAGGAGCCCTCGCGGATCTCGGCGAGCGTGCCCGGCAGGTGCAGGAAGGGGCCGTGGTGGATGTTGAGTCCGCCCTCGTGGAAGCCCGCCGGCACCTCGGGGTCGGCCGAGACGAACTCGACGCGATAGGGCCAGACCTGGCTGTCGGTGAAGGTGTGCGGGTCCTCGAGCCAGTCCCACACGCGTGCTCGCGGCGCCCCGATCTCGAAGACCGTCTCGTAGGCGTGCGCGCGGAAGCCCGGGGGCGCGGCATGCGGCGCGGGCTCGACCCGCACCGCCGCCGCGCCCGCCGAGGTGCTCACGGCTTCTTGCTCCAGGACACGCACCAGCCCTGGTCGGCCACCAGGCCCTTCGCGAACAGCGGGCACTTGCCGCGCCCCTCCGGGCCGCCGGCCTGGTAGAGCAGACAGCCCGAGCAGTACTGGCCCTCCTTCGCCGACACGTCCACGTACTGGACGCCCGCGATGATCGGCGCGTTCTCGGGGTACTCGCCCACCAGCGCGTCGCTCTCGGCGGCGGCGCGGGTCGCGAGCAGGGGAGAGCCCGCCGCAAGCAGCGCGGCGCCTCCCAGGCGGTGGAAGTCACGCCGCGTCAGGGTGCGCGGCTCGCGGTCATTGCTTCGATCTCGACGCATCGTCTCTCTCCTCTGGCTTGCGGCTCCAACGATCAGGTGGTGCCCTCGATCTGGAGCAGCGGCTGGGGGCGCGGCTTCGGCGCGAAGCCGCTGGAAAGCGCCTTGCGGCGCAGGTAGGCGTACACCTCGAGCAACGGCAGGTCCTTGGGGCACACGTCATGGCAAGCCATCAGGCCGACGCAGCCGAACACGCCGTGCTCGTCGCTCACGACCTCGAACCAGTCCTCGTCGCCGCGCTCGTCGCGCGGGTCCATCATGAAGCGCTTGATGCGGTTCAGGCCCGCCGGCCCCACGAACTTCGGGTTCACGTTGGCCACGCCGCAGCCCGCCACGCAGCAGCCACACTCGATGCAGCGCTCGCCCTCGTAGATGGCCTGTGCCAGGTCGTCGTCCATGCGCGCCTCGGGCGCCTCCGGATCGAAGGGCGCGCGCTCGTGCACCCAGGCCTCCACGCGCTCCGCCATGCCGCGAAACCACTTGCCGGTATCCACCGAGAGGTCGCCGATCAGCTGGAAGCCCGGAAGCGGGTGGAGGCGGATCGTGTCGGGCAGGTCCTGCGTGAGCGTGCGGCAGCCCAGCACCGGGCGGCCGTTCACCATCATGCCGCACGACCCACATACGGCGGATCGGCAGGCGAAGTCGAACTGCAGGCTCGGGTCCTGCTCCTCGCGGATCCGGTTCAGTGCCAGGAAGAGCGTCATGTAGGGCGTCTCGTCGAGCTCGAACTGCTCCAGGTGCGGCTCGCTCGACGGATCGGCCGGATCCCAGCGGAAGATCTCGAACGTCAGTGTGCGGCTCATTCGTTGGCCTCCGGAGCCGGGCGGTGCTCGACGTCGCGCCAGGCACCCCACCGCATGCGGCTGCCGAGCGGCTCTTCGGTCGGCAGGGAGCCGGCCTGGCGCTGAGCGGCCTCGACGCCGGCGTTGTACGCCTCGGTCGTCCCGCGCATGGCGACGCTCCGGGTCTGCCCATAGCCACGGTCGCCCGGCGGCAGGTCGAGCAGGCCGACCGGCTCGTAGGTGAGCAGCGGACCCGTCTCGTCGTCGGACCAGCGCGCCAGCGTGCGCTTGAGCCAGCGGGCGTCGTCGCGCTCCGGATGGTCGGTGCGGCAGTGCGCGCCGCGGCTCTCGGTCCGGGCCAGCGCGCCCGCCGCCGTGATCAGGGCGAGGCGCGCCATGCCCTCGAGTCGCAGCGCGAAGGTCAGCTCCGGGTGCATCCCGCCGGCGCGCGAGCGCAGCACGGCGCGATCGAGCTCGGAGAGCTGAAGGCAGAGCTCGTCGACGGCCCGCTCCAGCCCGGCGCCGCTGCGGAAGACGCCGACGCGTGCGAGCAGCGTCTCGGCGATGGCATCGCGGATCGCGTAGACGCTCGGGCCGGAGCCGGAGCGGTCGAGCCAGCCCTGGATGCGCTTGTGCTCGTCGGCGACGAAGCGGTGGGCCACCCCGACCTCGAGGTCGAGGCTGCTCGCGGCGGCGAAGCGCGCGACGCGACGGCCGACGAAGCGGCCCGCCACGATCGTCTCGGCCAGGCTGTTGCCGCCCAGCCGGTTGAAGCCGTGCATGTCCCAGCAGGCGGCCTCGCCCACCGCGAACAGGCCGCACATGCCGTAGGCCTCGCCGTCCTTGTTCACCCGCACGCCGCCCATCGAGTAGTGCTGGGTCGGGCGCACCGGGATCAGCTCGCGCGCCGGGTCGAGACCGGCGAAGTCGCGACAGATCTCGGTGACCTCGAGCAGCTTGGTGCTCAGGTGGCGCTTGCCGAGGTGGCGCAGGTCGAGCCACAGGTGCGAGCCGGAGTCCGACTCGACGCCCTTGCCGTCGAGGATCTGCTGCATCATGTGGCGAGAGACCACGTCGCGGCTGGCCAGCTCCTGCTTCTCGGGCTCGAGCTCGACGAGGAAGCGCTCGCCGTCGGCGTTCAGCAGGTGGCCGCCGTCGCCGCGGCAGCCCTCGGTCACCAGGATGCCGCTCGGCGCGAGGCCGGTGGGGTGGAACTGGACGGCCTCCATGTTGCCCAGCGGCACGCCGGCCCGCAGCGCGATCGCCGTTCCGGTGCCCTCGTTGATGGTGGCGTTGGTGGTGTACTGGCCGTAGATGCGGCCGTGACCGCCGGTGGCGATGACGGTCGCCTTCGCGAGCACGGCGCTCAGGTCGCCGGTGCGCAGGCAGCGCGCCACGGCGCCCCAGCAGCGGCCGGCGTCGTGCACGAGCGCCAGCGCCTCGACGCGGTCGCGCACGTCGATGCCGAGCCGCACCACCTCGCCGTCGACCGCGTAGAGCACGGCGTGCCCGGTGCCGGCGGCGGCGTAGCAGGCGCGCCACTTGGCGGTCCCGCCGAAGTTGCGGTGCATGATCAGGCCGGCGTTCTCTTCGCACTCGTCGATCTCGACCGGCTTGCCCTGCACGAAGTAGGTGTTGCGGCCGGGCCGCACGCGCGTCCACGGCACGCCCCAGTGGGCGAGCTCGCGCACGGCGACGGGCGCCTCGTCGGCGAAGATGCGCGCTACCTCCTGGTCCGCGCCCCAGTCCGATCCCTTGACGGTGTCGAGGAAGTGCAGCGTAGGGTCGTCGCCGTCGGCCTTGGCGCAGTTCCCGAGCGCGGCCTGCATGCCGCCCTGCGCGGCGCAGCTGTGGCTGCGGCGCGGCGGCACCAGCGACAGCAGCACCACGTCGAGCCCGGCGGTGGCCGCCTCGATCGCGCACCGCTCGCCGGCGAGTCCGCCGCCGATCACCAGTACGTCGGTGGTCTCGATGCGCTGCAAGGTCAGCCCTCCACCAGGAACGCGAGCGGCGGCGCCAGCCAGCCGGCGAGGACGGCCAGGGTCAAGCTGCCGAGCCCCAGGAACACGAAGAACACAACGCGCTCCAGGCGCCAGAGCGTCTTGCGCGACAGCCGCGCGCCGACGCCCCACTTCACTGCCAGGCGATAGAGCCCCACGCTCGCGTGGAACTCGACGGCGACCAGCAGCACGCCGTAGAGCAGCCAGAGCCCGCCGCCGACGCGCGCGAGCGTCGTGGCCGCCTCGATGCCGACGCGCTCGCCGAACAGCGGCGACAGCACGTCGAGCGCCACCAGCACCAGGTGGAAGCTGCCCAGCACCAGCACCACCATCCCGGTGCGCACCTGCCAGATCCACAGCATCGACTCGAGGTGCGGCTGGAAGCGCAGCGCCGCGGGCGACGGCGAACCGGCACCTGCCTTGAGACCGCCGGCCAGCCGGCGCATGCGCTTTCGCTCGCGGAGCTGCGCGGGAATCTTGCGGCTCGCCATCGCGGCGTGCAGCAGAAAGAGGGCCGAAATGGCGACGACCGTCGGCTGGGCCACGTAGACGTCCTCGAGCCCCTTGGCGAGGAAGTCGAAGCCGCGGGCGCCGGTGAGGATCGAGCCGACCAGCACCATGTGCCCCCACATGAACAGGGCGAGCGCAAGGCCGCTGGCTCCGCTCACCAGCTCGTAGACGAGCTGACGTCGCGCATCGGCCTTAGCGCCCCCCGAGGGGATCAAGGTGTTGTCGACGGCGGAATTGGCCATGGAGGAACCATAGACTTCTGTCTGTATTTGTAAAGATTTTATCTGTACATTTTGTCGACCCTCGCCTAGGATTCGGCTCGGGAGG
>JASJBO010000014.1 GCA_030066475.1 Myxococcota bacterium | reverse complement strand
CGCTTCGCCTTGTACTCCATGTTGATGGACATCATGCCGGCATCGGCGGCGCGCAGGAAGGCCTTCTGCTCGGCCTCCGTCGTGGGTCCGCTGAACTCGGCGTACAGGACGTAGCGGCTGTTCTCGAGGTCGGCCTCGGCCTTGAAGTGCGCGGCGACGACGCCCGTCTCGCGCGCCGCGGCGCCGAAGGCGTCGATCACCTGCCCGACCGCGATCTTCTCGCCGGTCAGGCTGGTCATCCCGCCCCCCTTGCGCTTGAAGACGATCAGCGGGTTCTCGAAGTGCCGGCCCTGCACCTCGACCACGTCGTTGATGTCGTAGCGGTAGAGGCCGCCGGTGGTCGTGGGATAGATGTGGTACTCCCGGCCCTCCTCGAGGTCGCCGACGTGCAGGAAGTTCCACTTCGTGCGGTCGTCCGGCGCCGCTTCGACCTCTTCGACCGGGACGAACTCGAAGACGTTCGCCGCGACGGTGAGCGGACCGGCGCTGCCCTTCTCGGTCAGCGGGACCGAGCCGCGCACCTCGCTGGCCAGGTAGCCACAGTCGTGCACCGGGGTCGACGGGTCGATCCACTCGCCGAACTTCTCGATGTAGTGACTCACCGTGCCGCCCTTCCAGCAGCCGATGAGCTGGAGGTTGGGCCAGTACTCGCGCGCCCGCATCACGCCGTCGCCGCGGCGCCGCGCGGCCTCGAGCTCGCTGGCGCGGCGCGGATTGGGCTTGAACATGGCCTCGAGGGCCTGCCGACTCGGGCCGGGCACGTCGTAGCGCTTCGATAGCGTCCCGTTGCGGATGTCCTCGATGATCTCCTCGGCGAACTCGTCGCCCTTCTGGAACATCTTCAGGATCGAGGACGGGTTCGCCGTCCAGATCATGCCCACGTCGCGCGACATCGCGCAGCGCATCAGGGCGTAGTACTTCGCCTGGTAGTCCTCGATCTCGAACACGTCGTACGGGTTCGCGGACATCCGGCGCAGCAGACCCGAGGTGGTCTTGAAGATGTGCCCCGAGGTCGAGCCGTAGGGCACGCCGGAGGGCGCGTGGCCTTCGACCGCCTTGGACACCATGTTGGCGATGGCGTAGTCGAAGAGGCCCGGATGCTCGCGCTCGCAGTGGTGGAGCCAGACGCGCTGGGCGTCGCTCTGCGCCTGGCTGCGGCAGCTCGGGGTCACCGGGATGAACTTGGGCTGGCCCGTGGTTCCGCTCGTCTGGGTGAACATGACGGGGTCTTCGGCGGTGAGCACGTTGCTCTCGCCGTTGAAGACGCGATCGATCAGGGGGCGCAGATCCTCGAACGAAGAAACCGGGACCTGCTTGTGCCAGTCGTCGAAGCTCCGAATCGACGAGAAGCCGTGCTTGCGGCCGAACTCGGTGTTCTCGTTGCGCCGCACGATCTCGAGCAGCTTGGCCTTCTGCACGGCCACCGCGTTGCGACTGGCCTCGTCGAACCGGGCGGCGGGGCGGCGGGTTCCGAAGCGGACGAGCAGGGACGTGAGACCCATGGATCGGCTCCTCTGGGTTCGAGGATGGACTCGACCCCGCGGCCGACTGCGGCCCAGGGCCTGGTCGGAGGCTAGGTCGCGGGCCTCGCTCCTGCCACACCGGCTTCCCCACGGCGAGTGGGCGAGCGCGGCGCTTCAGGAGCCCGGCGCTCCACCGCGCAGCTCCCGGGCCACGCGCACGACGGTCGGGTCGCCGCTGCTTCCCGACGGGAGGAAGCCCAGCCCGCGGCAGAGCTCCAGCATGCCCGCGTTGTGACGCAGCACCAGCCCTTCCAGGGTCTCGATGCCCGCCACCGCCGCCGCGGTCGTCAGCAGGCGCATCAGCCGGGTCGCGACGCCGCGGCGCTGCCAGTCGTCGGCGACCACGAGGGCGAACTCGGCGGTGCCCGGTTCGCCCGTGCTCACGTAGCGCGCCACCCCGATCTCGCGCTCGCGCGCCTGCCCGTCCGCGTCGGGCTCGTCGGCGGTCGCGATCACGGCGTAGGTATCGGGGAAGCGGGGGTTCGTGAAGTCCTTCAGCACGGACGGCGGCAGCTCTCGCAGGCTAGTGAAGAAGCGCATGTAGCGGCTCGTCTCGGAGAGCCCGCCCACGAACTCGGTCACCAGGTCCGCGTCCTCGGGATAGATCTGGCGGAAGGTGACCGGCGTCCCGTCGCCGAGCTCCACCGTCGCGGGCTGGCGCGCGCGAGGAGCCGCGGTGGCGGGCCAGATCCGCGCGAGGCGCTGGGCCAGGAACACGGTGATCAGCGTCCGCTCGAGCAGCTCGGTGGCACCGGCGGCCAGCGCCCGCCCGTGCAGCTCGCGGTCGAAGGCTCCCGTCAGGACGATCATCGGCGCGCGCGCGCCGCGCTCGCGCAGGGTCTTCACCAGGGACACGCCGCTCGCTCCCGGCAGCTCGGCTTCGACGAGCAGACAGGCGTCGTCGAGCGCCCCGGTCGGGCCGTCCTCCAGGAAGCGCTCCGCGTCCGGGTAGCTGCGGAAGGCGATGCCGTCCTCGGCCAGCACCTTCTCGAGCGCTTCGCCGATGCCGCCGCTCGGCTCGACGAGATGAAGGGTCCTGTCGGGTTCCACGGTTCCGACTCCCCGTTTGCGGATGCTAGCCCGGCGAGGTCGCGTCGACGAGCGCCACGATCCGGTCGCGCATGTCGCCGCGCAGCGAACGCAGCGCGGCGGCGCGGCGCGGCGCGAGGCGGAGCGTCAGGTAGGCGCGCAGCTCGGTCCAGAAGCTGTGGTTGCGCTCGGCGAAGCGCAGCGCGATCCAGCCGCTGACGGGTGCGACCACCGCCATGGCCAGCGCCGCGGGCGGGCCGCCCCAGTGGCCCGCGGCGAGGATCTCGAGGGCCCAGGTGAGCGGGAACAGGAACAGCCCGGTGATGAGCTTGTAGCTCGCGGGCTGGTCGCGCTGATCCTCCCACCAGGAGGCCACCCAGCCCGGCACGCGATAGGGCAGGTAGTTGAGCAGCGTGCCCACGACCGCGACGGGCAGCAGCAGCACCAGCAGCGGGAGCCGGAGGCCCACGTAGCCGAGCGCGTGCCTCCAGGGATACTCGGCGAGGACGTGGTCGTCGCGCAGGCCCAGCGCCTCGAGCATGCCCTCGTAGCGCAGCGACATCGCCTCGATCCGCGCCAGCTCCGCCGGGTACCGGGCGCGAACCTCCTCGTGGCGCGCGCCCAGCGCGTGTCGCAGCGAGAACCGCTCGCTGAGCTGCGAGCGGCCGGGCAGGGCGCGCGTCGACTCGTCGGCGACCAGGTCGGCCGCGCGCTCGACCAGTCGGGCCGCGTCCCAGGAGGAGACGTTGAGCGTGACCTCGCGCAGCGCGGCGAGGATCTGCTCGGTGGTGCGGCGGACGGCTTCCGCGTCGTCCGCACCGGCCTCGATCGCGAGCGGCTCTCCCACCGCCGCCAGCAGACGCGAGCGGAACGTCGCCTTGGCGTCGAAGGTGAGTCCGACCGGCAGCACGGCGACCGGCTCCTCGAGGCGCTCGGCGGCCCCGCGGGCGATCCGGGCCGCTCCCGTGCGGAGCGGCTGGACGCTGGGCTCGTCGTGGCTGATGCCTTCGGGAAAGATCGCGACCGCGCCGCCAGCCTCCAGCTCGTCGTAGCAGCGCGCGAACGTCTCCTGGTTGCGGGAGGTGTCGCCCTCCTTCGCCCGGTAGACCGGCAGCGCGCCGCCGAGCGCCAGCAGCGGCAGGACGCCCGGGTTCCGCCACAGCGTGTGCTTGGCCAGGAAACGCGGCATCCGGGGCAGCAGCGCCACGAGGATCACGGGGTCGACCAGGCCGTTGCCGTGGTTCGCGACGAAGAGGACCGGTCCCTGCTTCGGCACGTTCTCGAGTCCGAGGATCTCCACCTCGCGGAAGAAGACGCGCAGGGCCAGCCGCGCGAGGGAGCGGGCCGCGCCGTCGGCGAGGCGTCGCATCGCGCCGGGGCGAGGCGCCTCGCCCCGCGTCACCAGCGCGCTCGCGGCTGCTCCAGCAGGAAGAACAGCGCGTTGTCGATGAAGACCGGGTCGTCGATCAGCTTCATGTGGTCGCTGCGGATGAAGGTCACGCCGTTCCATTGCAGGGGCGTGCGCAGGCGCGGCTCCCAGTCGCCGCCCACCCGGTCGTCGAGCAGCGCGCTGGAGCGGAGCACCACGCCGTCGCCCGGGGCCTTCCGCACCACCCGGATGCGCCCGTCCCCCGCGACTCCCGTCCCCGTCATGACGGTCTTGTGGGCGTCGCCGACCACCAGGTGGAGCGAGAGCGAGTCGGGGCGCTCGGCGGGCTCGTCGAGCGCGCGGAACAGCGCCCGGGCGCTGCTCAGGCACTTCTCCTGGTGCTCGAGCGCGATGTCCGTCCGCTCGGCCGCCGACTCGACGCCGGGCAGCAGCGTCGCCAGGGCCTCCGCGCGGTCCGGGTCGGCGAGCCCCCAGCGCATGTGCCTCCAGAACGAGGCGTCGAGGCAGTCCGGCTCCGGGCCGCCGCCTTCCATCACGAAGGGCCGGTGGCGGGTGCGGGGAATCAGCTGGTAGAGCGAGGGCATGGTGCCCGTGATGGTGGGCTCGTAGTGGGGGTGGATCGGGTTGCCCGGCAGGCCCGAGACCAGGCGGTCGAGGACCCGCAGCGAGCCGCCGTTGGGCGTGCCGACCAGGATGGCCGAGTCGACGAACGCGGCACCCGACCAGTCGAGCACGGGGAGCGAGCCGTCGTAGGGCAGGCGCTGGCCGCCGTAGCGCAGGAAGTAGCGCAGCACGAGCCCGCCCATCGAGTGCGCCACCACGTCGAACTTCACCGGATCGCTCGTGCCCCGCTTTGCCTGCACGAAGCGCGACGCCAGCCGCATGAACTCGAGCAGCCGCCCGGCCGTCTCGTCCAGGCTCCGGCGCCAGTCGTAGGGAAACTGGAAGGACGTGGCCCGCGCTTCGTCGGCCCAGTCCGGCTCGTGCCGGGAGCGCGAGCCGTAGCTCCCCCGGAAGCTGCCCACGCCGAGCTTCGACAGCCCGCCGCTGTAGAGGCGCAGCTCCACCTGCAGGCCGCCGATGCTCCCCCAGATGCTGGAGAGCGATCCGGCCGCCTGGGCGACGCCCTGGAGCCGGTCGAGGGGCGCGCCCAGCTCCATGGGCAGGCCGATGACGCCCGCGTCGCCGGCCTTCCACGGTCGCGCGAAACGGTCGCGAAAGTCACCCCAGACGGGCCGCTCGGTCTCCGGGTCGATCAGGTGCGAGCCCATGATTCCCGGAATCACGATCAACGGGTTGCGCCGCGCGAGGCCCTCGCGCGCCGAGCGATCGTAGAGCCCCGCGATGTCGGCCGGATCGACCTGGGCGCGCCCGCGCAGGACGCGGTCGCGGAGGCGACGCAGCAGTCCGACCTCTCCCCGCCGGCCCTCTTCTCGTTCGACGCGCTCCACCGACCCTCCTGCGCGCTCGCGCAGCCGAGGTTACACTCGCGCTGGACGGAAGGCATGGGGCACTCGATCACATTCCGGCGGAGCCTGTTCCGGAACCTGGCCGGCAGTCTGATCATCCTGGTCGTGCCGTTCCTCGGGATCGCGGCCTTCCACATCGAGCGCACCGAGGAGCGCCTCGCGGCCGAGCTCACCGACCGCGCCGTCTCCGACACCCACGCCATCATCCAGCGCTTCTTCGAGCCGATCGGCGAGCTGGTCCTGATGGGCGCGCGCTACTTCAGCAGCGCCGGCGCGGACCCGAGCGATCCCGAGGCGCTCGACCGCTACTTCATGTCGCTTCTCGCCACGGTGAAGCCCCTGTCGGGGGCGACCGTGGGGCTCGAGGACGGACGCTCCTACACCCTGAACCGGACCGCGACGGGATGGATGCGCCTCCTGTCCGATCCGAGCCAGCACCCGGAGCGCGTGCTGGTGAGCCGGTGGACCGACGCCGAGCCGGAGATCCGGACGGAGTGGGAGGACGGGGGCTACGACGCGCGCACGCGGCCGTGGTTTGCGGGTGCCCTCGCGGGCCGGCCGGCGGCAGGCGGCCGGTCCGCGTCGCCGTCCGAGGCGCCGCACTGGACCCACCCCTACGAGTTCTCCGCGCACAACACCGGGCAGCCCGGCGTGACCGCCAGCGCGGCCTTCGAGGCGCCGGATGGCTCGACCGGCGTGATCACCATCGACGTGCTGCTGCGCGACATCTCGACGTTCACCATGGGGCTGAGACTCGCGCAGTCCGGCAGCGTGGCCGTGCTGTACGGCGAAGAGGACGGCCCGGAGCTGGCCGTGGTCGGTCTGCCCGCGGGCCTCGTGGCGACGCGGGAAGAGGCGCTCGAGCGCTATCTCATGGCCCCGGCCAGCGCCGTGGGGGGCGCCCTCGTCGACTACCTCGACGCGATGGCCGGCGACGCCAGCGACAGCCGGCTCAAGCCCCGCAGCTTCCAGAGCGGGGACGATCGCTGGTGGGGTGCCGCTGCGCGCTACGGCAACCCGGCCGGCGTCCTCATCGTCGCGATCGTCCCCCAGAACGAGCTGGTGGGCGCCGTCGAGGGTCTCGCGGCCGGGGTGCTCGCCGCGATGGTGCTGATGGCCGTGTTCGCCGTCTGGCGCATCTCCCGGGTCTCGCACCAGTACGCGAGCTCGATCGAGGACCTCGTGGGCCAGACCGAGCGCATGGCGGGACTCAACTTCGAGCAGGGCGGCGAGGTCGACACCCCGATCGAGGAGATCCAGATGCTCGCCCAGGCGCAGGAGCAGCTGCGAGGCTCCCTGGAAGCGATCTCGTCGCGCCGCGAAGACCTGCTGATCGCGCGCGCGATGCGGGCCGAGGCGAAGCTCGTCTCGGCCAGCGTGCCGGCGGGCTTCCAGCTCGGCGTGCTCGACCAGTGCTCGGAGGCGGTGGGTGGCAGCGTCTTCGACGCCGCAGCGCGTCCCGGCTCCGAGACGCGACTGTGCCTGCTGCTCGCCGTCGTCCCGGGCGAGGGCATCGCGGCGAGCTGCGAGGCCGAGCGCGTGCAGAGTGCCTTCCAGGCGGGCGTTCGCCTCGACGCGACCCTCGAGGAGCAGGCCCGACAGATCGGCACGCACGTCGCGAGACGGCCGGAGCTGCGAGCCTTCGCGCTCTGCGTGGCGGAGCTGGACGGGGCCGACTCCAGCCTTGCGGTGCTGACGGAACCCGGCTGTCCCGTGGTCCACTTCTCGGCAGCGGCCGAGACCTTCACCTGGGTTCCAGCCGGTCCCGCGCCCGTCCGGATCGCGCTCGAGCATGGCGACAGCGTTCTGCTCGCGACCGAGAGCGTGCTGCGGGCGCTCTCTCCCGAGCGGGCGTGCTTCGGCCGCGAAGGGCTGGAGGCGGCCGTGCGCAGGCACCGGGACGCCGACGCCGAGACCCTCGCGCGCGGCATCGGGGCCGCCCTCGACGCGTTCACCGATGCCCCGCACGCCGAGCGCGACCGAACGCTCCTGGTCTTCCGACGGGTCTCCGCCGAGGGCGGCTGAGCGCCGGCCGGCTCGCGCTCACTGGCCGCGTGCGCCCACATGGGGTATCCACGCCCACCCGGGAGGCACCGCGGAGGGTCGTATGTCCGGAGCACCCACCCCTCGAGTTCGCTTCGTCCTCGCCGTCACCGGCGTTCTCGTGTCGATCGCGCTGGTCGGCTGCCCCGCGACGCGGGGACGGCGCGCCGAGCCCGCGGAATCCGGCTTCCTGGGCGACTACTCGAAGCTCGAGAGCCGCGACGACTACGAAGAGCGCAAGGTCTACATCGCCCCCGACACGAAGTGGTCCCGCTTCGACGCGGTCCACATCAGCAGCGTGACGCTGTGGGGGAACGAGCAGACGGCGAAGCTCAAGCCGAAGGACCAGGAGAAGCTGACCCAGGTGCTCTACGAGGCGCTCCACGAGAAGATCGGCGAGAAGTTCGAGCTCGTCGACCGCCCGGGTGAGAACGACCTGTACCTCCGGGCGGCGCTGACCCAGGCCGAAGGGGCCAAAGTGCCGCTGCGCGCGATCACGTCGATCCACCCGGGGACGGTCATGCTGGGCGCCCTGGGCGCCCTGACGACCGACGTCGCGGCGCTGGTCGGGACGGCGACGGTGGAGATCGACCTCCGGGACGCGGTCACGCGGAGGCGGCTCGCTGCGGCCGTCGACGAGCGCGCCGGCACGAAGGTGTTCTTCCTGGTCAGCCCCGGCCGCACCTTCACCACCTGGGGCGACGTCAAGGCGGCCGCAGACTTCTGGGCGGAGCGGGTCCAGGAATTCCTGGTCCGCCAGGGGGTTCAGCAGAAGGGCTAGCCCGCGGGAAGGAGCGCCTGGGGCTCTCCCGATGGCGGCAGCGGCGACGAGGTAGCGGATGGAACAGGTCGTCCTGATCACGGGCTGCTCTTCGGGGATCGGACACGCCCTGGCCGTGGAGTTCGCGCGGCGCGGGCACCGCTGCTTCGCGACCGCGCGCCGCGAGGAGGCCGTGGAGGCGCTTCGCAAGGAGGGCTTCGAGGCGGTCTCCCTCGACGTGACCGACGCGGGCTCGATTCGCGACGCCGTCGCCTGCGTCCTCGAGCGGGCCGGACGCATCGACGTGCTCGTCAACAACGCCGGCATGAGCCTGTTCGGTCCGCTGGCCGAGATCCCGCTGGGCGACGTCCGGCGCATGGTCGACACCAACCTGCTCGGGCCCCTCGCCGTCGTGCAGGCGGTGTTCCCTACGATGGCGAAGCAGCGCTCCGGGCGCATCGTCAACGTGGGCAGCATCGTGGGCGTCGTCCCCACGCCCTGGGTCGGCGCCTATGCCGGCGCCAAGGCGGGGCTGCACGTCATCTCCGAGGCGCTGCGGATGGAGGTCTCGCCCTGGGGCATCGACGTGATCGTGGTGCAGCCCGGGGCGGTCCGCTCGGACGTGGCGGAGAAGGCGCCCGTGCATGCCCGCACGCCCCACTACGCTCCGATCGCGGACGCGATCGAGCAGCGCTCCCAGGCCTCCCAGACGAGGGGCCCGATGCCCGCCGAGGACTTCGCGCGCCAAGTCGTCGACGCGGTGCTGCGACCGAAGCCGCCGCTCACCGTCCGCGCGGGCGGCGGCCTGGGCCTGCTGCGCGCGCTGCGGCTCCTGCCGCGCTCGGTGCGCGAGGGGCGGCTGGCGGCCGCTCTGGGAGTCCGCGAGCTGAAGCCCTTCGTGGGAACGCCGACCGAGCCGGACGCCTGACGCCCGGCCCGCGCTCCGGCAGAGGAGGACCGCAGCGATGACGATCTCTCGCGTGCTGATCACGGGCGTCAGCGGATTCGTCGGCGGCCGGGCCTGGCAGCGGCTCTCGCGCCGCTTCGAGGTGGTCGGGACCGGGCGCAGCCCGGGCGTCGCGGATCCGGCGATCGACTACCGGCAGGCCGACATCGGCCGGGTCGAGGACTGCCGCCGGGTCTGCCAGGGCGTCGACGCCATCCTGCACTGCGCCGGCAAGTCCAGCACGTGGGGGCCCTACGAGGCGTTCGAGCAGGCCAACGTCGCGGCCACGCGAACCCTGCTCGAGGGCGCTCGCGAGGCGGGAGTCCAGCGCTTCATCAACCTCTCCTCGCCGACCATCTACTTCGCCTACCGCGACCAGCACGACCTGCGCGAGACCGACGTGCCCGCCCGCTTCGTGAACGCCTACGCGGCGACCAAGTACCGGGCCGAGCAGCTCGTGACGGAGGCGCACTCGCCGGAGCTCGCCACGGTCTCGTTGCGCCCGCGCGGCGTGATCGGCGCCGGGGACACGAGCTGGCTGCCCCGGATCATCGACCTGCGCCGGGCCGGCAAGCTGGTCCAGCCCGGCGACGGCCACTGCCTCGCGGACTTCACCTCGGTGAGCAACCTGATCGAGGTGTTCGAGACCCTGCTCGGGGACTCCACGGACGGCTTCGGGCGGACCTACAACATCACCAACGGCCGCCCGGAGAAGCTCTGGCACGTGATCGAGGCGGGCCTGCAGGCGGTGGGACTCGACGCCACGCGCCGGAGCATCCCGGTGTTCCTGGCGATGGCCGCGGCGACGGCGACCGAGACCCTCGCGCGCTGGCGGGGGCAGACGGAGGAGCCGAACCTGCAGCCGATCAAGGTCGGCATCGCGAGCTACTCCATGACGCTCGACATCGGACTCGCCCGCAAGCACCTGGGCTACGAGCCGAAGATGCCGACGATGGACGCGATCGCCGAGTTCGCCGACTGGTACCGGGCGCGGGACCGCTAGCGCCCCTTCGGCGACCGCTCGGACGGCAGCGCCGCCTGAAGCGGGTGGTGCGAGCGCTCTACTTCAGCGTGATCTTGAGTCCCTCGGAGGCGATCTTCGCGTTGGCCCCCTGGCTCGTCGCTCGGACCTTGATCACGACGCCGTTCTGGTTCTGCATCACGGCGCCGCCTTCGCCGCCCCCTACGGTGATGTCCCCGGCCGCTGCCGTGTAGTTCCCGTCGAAGTCGGAGAGCCGCTTCAGTCGATACACGCTCCCGCTGGCGGTCATGTCCGCGGCGCCCGCCTGTCCGACCGAGAGCCCTTGCACCTTGAAGGCGTGGTTCTTCCCCTGGAAGTGCAGCGTTCCGCTGCCCCACGAGAAGCCGACGCCCATCGCGAGCGTGCGTCCGTGGAAGCTGATCCCGCCCACGGGCTCCTCCGCGTGGCTCGGGAACGCCGCCACCAGACCCAGCGCGAGAGCCAGGCCGAAGCAAAGGGTTGCGGTTCTCATCGTCTCTCCTCCTCGACTGGCGCCCCCGAGGGCGCTCAGATCTTCTTCAGCGCACGGAGCGTGATGCGGTCGCGGATACGATCGGGCAGGATGCGCGCGTAGCTGCGCAGGTAGGCCACACGACCCACCAGGTAGCGGGTCTTGGGTCGCGTTGCCGTGAGCGCCTCGTGGACCTTGGCCGCCACGACGTCGGGCGAGATGCCCCCCGAGGCCGAACGGCGGAAACCGGCCGCCATCCCCTTCACCATCTCGCGGTACTGCCGGCGGATCGGGTCGGAGGCGTCGACCGCCGCCGCGGCGTCGTCGCCGGCCACCTGCATGATGTTGGTCGAGGCGCTTCCCGGCTCGATGATCGACACGTCGATGCCCCAGGGAGCGAGCTCCATGCGCAGGGTGTCGGAGAGCCCCTCGATGGCGAACTTCGTCGCGCAGTAGGGACCGATCGTCGGCAGCGCGCTCAGGCCGCTCACCGAGCTCATGTTGACGATGCGACCCCGCGCCTTGCGCAGCAGCGGCAGGCACGCCTGGGTGACGGCGATCTGGGCCGTGACGTTCACCTCGAGCAGCGTGCGGAAGGCGTCCAGGTCGAGGAACTCGAGCGGCGTGGCGATGATCGTCCCGGCGTTGTTGACCAGGCCGCCCAGGCCGTCCTCGCCGACGCTTCCCGCCACCTGCTCGACGCCCTTGGCGATGCTGTCCGGGCTCGCCAGCTCCATGGTGAGCGGCACGAAGCGCTCGGACATCTGCCCGGCGACCTCTTCCGTCGGATCGGACTCCCGGAAGGTTCCGAACACGCGGAACCCGCGCTGGTCGAGGTAGCGCGCCGTCGCCAGGCCGATGCCCGAGGAGGCGCCCGTGATGAGGATCGTCTTGGCTGCCACGATGGAGGACTCACTCCAGGAGGAGGAACAGGCGCGCCGCCAGGTTGCGCAGCGGCCAGGCCTTCACCAGGTTGAATCCCGCCTCGGCGAGGCAGTCCTCGAGCTCGCCCTGCGCGAAGGTCCGCTGGCCGGTCAGCGAATGGAAGAGCTCGTGCTCGACCACCGGATAGGCGATGGAGCGCATGCGCTCCTCGTCTGCCAGGCACATGTCCGAGAACAGGAAGCGCTGGGTCGGGAACGCCCGGCGGATCGCGCGCAGCAGATCCAGGAGCCGCTCCCGGCCCTCGTAGTAGTAGCCGTGGAAGAGATCGATGGCGGCGACGAGCTGGTAGGGCGAGAAGTCGTGGACCGACGGGTCCAGGGCGAACAGGTCGTGCTTGAGCACCGCCACCCGGTCCGACAGCCCCTCCGACGCGATCGTGTCCTTGGCCGCGGTCACGTAGCGATCGTCCCAGTCGATGCCCAGGCAGCGCAGCTCCGGGAAGCGCCGGCACAGGTACAGGGAGAGGTCGACGTTGCCGCAGCCGAGCTCGACGACGCTCGAGAAGCCCTCCTGCTCGACGATGTTCCCCATGGCGGCGAAGGTGAACGACGCACCGGTCTGGCGGAAGCCCACCGCCACCCGATCGTCGTCCCGGCGCAGGGAGTCCCGCGAGACCTCGCCCGCGATCAGACCCCGGAGGTTGGTGAAGAAGGGCTCGTAGGCCGAGAAGATGTGGACGACGCCGTGGACCGAGTCCCAGCGAGCCCGGCCGTTCGAGCTGAAGCGGATGCGGCCGGCCTCCTCGGTCAGGTGCCCGATGCGCACCAGGTAGCGGCAGGCGCTCGCGAGGAGCTCGGGGTCGAGGGACCGGCTCGAGGCGAACTCGGAGAGCTCCACGCTGCCCTCGCGCTCGAGCTCGTCGAGCAGGCCGACGCCCATCAGGGCCCAGGTCACCGTGGTCGTCACGTAGCCGCGGACGTCCGGCCGGGCGCGCCGCATGCGCCGCAGGTTCTCGAGCGAGGTGGCCGGCCCGATGGCCTCCAGCGCCGCGCGGAGCTCGTCCATCAGGAGGCCAGGTGGGCCAGGGTCCGCTCCAGACCCTCCTTGGCCGAGTAGGGCTGGCGTCCGATCAGGGCCCAGGCCTTGCGGGCGTCGACCGAGCGGCTGCGGGCCACGAAGGTGACCTTCTTGCGCGTGAGCGGAGGCGCCGACTTCATGCGCAGCGCCCGGAAGATGCCCTCCAGGAGGGCCGCCGGCGCCAGGGCCAGGGCCTTCGGCACGGTCTTGGTGGGGGGCTCGATCTGCAGCGCGGCGCAGACGGACTCGAAGAACTCGTGGATCGTGGTCGGCTCCGGGTCGCCGATGTTGTAGGTCTCGCCGAAGCTCGAGGGGTTCCCGACCATGGCGCCCACCAGCGCGGCCACGTTGCCCACGTAGACCGTGTTCACGTTGTGGTCGCGGGATCCGATGTACTTCGCCCGGCCCGCCTCGAGGTTCTCGATGAGCTTCGGGAAGAAGTTGTTGTCGCCTTCTCCGTAGATGAAGCCGGGCCGGATGATGCCGTAGGGGATGCGGTTCTCGGTGCAGTAGCGGCGCACGAAGATCTCGGCGTGGATCTTGCTGTTGCTGTAGTGGTCGGACGAGAGCCGGTACATGTGGTTCTCGTCGAAGGCGTGCTGGTCGATGTCGCCGAACACCCCGAGGCTGCTGATGTGCAGGAACTGCTTCACCCCGGCCTCGTGGGCGAGGAGCAGCACGTTGGCCGTGCCCTCGACGTTGGTCTTCGCGAAGCTCTCGTAGTCGTCCCAGTCGGTCACGTGGCCCGCGACGTGCACCACCGCGTCGACGCCCTGGAGCGCCGCCCCCAGCGCCTGCATGTCGTGCAGGTCGCCCTGGCGCACCTCGAAGCGCTCGCCCAGGTCGGCGAACTGCTCCCGGGCGCGGTCGGGCGTGCGGGCGTAGGCGATCACGTGCTTCCCGTCCGCGTGGAGCTTGCGCAGCAGGTGCGAGCCGAGGAAGCCCGTGGCCCCCGTCAGCAGCACGGTGCGGATCTCGCCCGGGTCCTCGAAGCGGAACTCGTTCTGGAGCTGGAAGTCGAAGACGCTGCGCCAGAACCTCTCGCCGGTGGGAAGCAGCTCGCAGAAGTGGTCGGAGACCAGCATCGTGGTGCGGCTCGGATACTCGTGCTGGCCGACTCGCGTGTGCGGAGCGATCGGCAGCGCCACCTCGTCCTCCGTCGGCACGATCACGTGGGTCGGCGCGGGGAAGGTGATCACGTACTTGTGGATCCAGCGCTGCATCCGCGCCACCTGCCGATAGAAGTGGTTGGTGAACTGCCAGTCCGTGGTCGGATTCCGCTCGATGAAGCGCTGGAGCGCAGGGGAGCGCCCGTAGCTGCGGGGCGTCAGGTCGCAGTGCACCGGGCCGCGGCCGCGCCCGAAGAGGATGCCGAGCTTCTTGGTCAGGCTGAAGGGGTGGCGGAGGTCGACCGGCGGCGAGGCGAGCGTGACCGAGTCGAACTGGTTGGGCCGGTCCGTCGACCAGTGGAGCGAGGGCATGGTGCCGAAGCACTGGGCCAGCAGGTGGTAGTGGGGGCTCTCGTGGTGCTGCTGGAAGTCCTCGAGGCAACGCTGGTAGTTGCGGCTCCACGTCTCGAATCGGTCCACGTCGACGCGCGGCTGACGGGGGAGGAACAGGATGCCGGTGTTCTCCGGCAGGCTCTCGGGAACCCGGAACCAGTGGTGATCGCTCACCAGACCGTGCACGTAGACGAGCACGCGGTCGAAGGCGCGTTCCGCTTCCGGGTAGACGAAGTACTCGAGCTCCGAGCCGTCTTCGGCGCGGACGCTGCGCCGCGACAGCTGGGGGGGATGGTCGATGAGACGATGCGTCATGGGGGACCTCGGCTACGCGTAGGCCGCGAGGGCCTCGTCGAGGGGCGTGGGAGTCGCAGCGAGCTCGCCCGTCAGGGCGTTCTCCGCGCAGTCGCCGTCGATCTGCGCGATGCGGAGCTGGTCGTGCGAGAGCAGCGGGACCTCCTGAACGGCCTCGAGCAGGGACGCCGCACACCAGGCGAGCGGACCGGGGATGGTGAGGAAGTCCTTCTCCTGCCCGACGGCGCGCATGAGCCGCTGCACGAACTGGCGGGTCGTCATCACCTCCCCGCCCCCGAGCTCGAGCACGCGACCGTCCCAGTCGGAGCGCTCGAGCACCGTACACACGGCCTCGGCCAGGTCGGTGACGGCGATCGGCTGGACCCGGTTCCGGCCGCCGAGGACGAGCGGCACCCGCTTGCGCTGCTCGATCAGGTCCAGGTAGCGGCGCACCATCTTCGAGTCGCGATGGCCGACGCGGCGACCCACGATGAGCGACGGGCGCAGCACCACGAAGGGCAGCCCCGAGCCGCGGAGCGCCTCCTCGGCCTGCCACTTGGTGCGGTGGTAGAGGGACGCGGCGTTCGGACCGGCCCCGAGGGCGGTGACGATGGCCACCTTGGAGACGCCCGCGCCCTTGGCCGCCAGGAAGCAGCGCGAGGCGATGCCTCCGTGCAGGCTCTCGAGGTCGGTGCCCTTGGGCGGCGCGATGCTCCCGATCAGGTGGACCAGCCGGTCGCAGCCGCGCATCGCGTCGGTGAGCTCGGACTCGCTCTGGAGGTCCACCGGGGCCAAACGGGCGCCCAGCGACTCGAGCACCTCGAGGTCCGCGGCCCTGGAGCCCTTCCGCACCAGCGCCACGGCTTCGTGGCCGCGCTCCCGTAGCGCCGCGACCACGTGGACTCCTACGAAGCCCGTGGCTCCGTCGACGGCGACAGTGTGCTTCGACTCGCTCACGGTCCCCCGCGCACTCGTGCACTCCGACCCGGCCGAGAGTAGATGACCGGAATCTCGGCATCCAGCGGCCGGGCGCGGGCTGAAGACCGGGCCTCGGGCGGATATCCTCCCCCGGACGACGGAGTCCGAGGAGGCATCGCTGGGAGCATGAAGGTCGGCGTGTTCGGAGCCGGCGCAATCGGGGGAAGCCTGGGCGTCCGGATCTCTGCAGCCGGCGTCCCGGTTCGCATGGTGGCACGTCCGTCCCTGGTCTCCGTGGCCGACGAGCTCGTCGTCTTCGACCGCCAGGAGCGGCCGCATCGCCCCGGCGAGGCCTTCGTGCTGGACGAGAGCCCCGAGATCCTGCACGACGTGGACGTCTGCCTGGTGACCGTCAAGTCGCGGGCCACCGAAGAGGCCGCGCGCATCCTGGCCGAGGTGCTTCCGGATCGGTGCGTCGTCGTCTCCTTCCAGAACGGTCTGCGCAACCCGGAACGGCTGGAGCGGTACCTCAAGCAGGACGTGGTCCCCGGCATGGTGACCTACAACGTGGTCCGTCCGGAGACCGCCGTCTTCCGGCAGGCGACGACGGGGCCGATCGTCGTCGGCCGCCGCGAGGGCCAGTCCGGTCTGTGGATGAACGAGCTGGCCGCGGCCCTGGCCCGGACCGGCGATCGCCTGGAGCAGCGGCAGGACGTCTACGAGGTCCAGGCGGGCAAGCTGCTCCTCAACCTCAACAACATGGTCTGTACCGTCACCGGGGTCCCGATCGCGACCTCGGTGCGCAGCCGAACGCTCCGCTGGTGCTTCTCGGCCCTGATGCGCGAAGGGCTGGGCGCGATGAAGCGGGCCGGGATCGAGCCCCGCCCGGTGGTGGGGCTGCCGCCCTGGCTCCTGGCCCGCCTGCTCAATCTCCCCGACGCGATCGTCCTGCGCTTCGCCCGGTCGATCGTGGACATCGACCCCGAGGCCAAGTCGAGCACGCTTCAGGACCTGGAGGCCGGCAAGCCGACCGAGGTCGACGATCTCTCCGGCGAGATCGTCCGGATCGCGCGCCGCGCGGGCGTCGATGCGCCGCGGAACGCACTGGCCGTGGAGGCCGTCCACGAGCTCGAGGCCGCGCCGGCCCCCCGGCCTTACTGGTCGCCGGAGAAGCTCGCCCAGCGCCTCGCTGCCCTGAAGATCACGTAGCGGGATCGGGGCGAAGCCGCTGCCCAGGGAGCTGGAACTCCCAGCTATTGCTCGATCGCCGCCATCACCCGGTTCAGGATCACCTGGGGCTCTTCCAGGTAGTCGAGGGCGAGGGGCTCCTTGTAGCGGACGCGGATTCGGACGCCCCTGCGCCTGCGCCTCAGGCCGCCCCGCTGGAAGGCCTCTCCGAGCCCGTCCAGGACGACCGGCACCACCACGGGCTGGAACTGCTTGATCAGCTTGGCGCAGCCGATCCGGCCCGGCGCGCCCGGCGCGGTGGTTCCCTGTGGGAAGGTCAACACCCAGCCGTTCTTCAGGGCCGTCCCGATGTCGTCGACTCCCGACGCGTCGAGCTCCCGCTCGACCCGTTCGTCTCCGTCCTTCCAGGTCCGCTTGACGGTGATGGCGCCCGTGTAGGCGAGCAGCTTCGGCAGCCAGCCGCGCGCCCGCATCGTCTCTTCCGCGGCCACGTAGTAGAAGTTCTTCTTCGGCCGCAGCAGGTACGGCCGGTTCACGTAGCCCACCGAGTGGTAGATCGCGATGCCGTCCATGAAGTAGGTCTGGTGGTTCGCCACGAACAGGACGCCCGTCTCGGGCAGCCTCCCGAGCGTCTCCTCGCCCTCGACGGATAGCCGGTTCGACACGCGCAGGGGCCAGAACGAGGTCCAGCCCAGCACGTTGACGAGGAGCTGCTTCACCGGATAGACGACGCCGAACGGATCGCGCACGGACGCCACTCCGATACCTCCTGCTGCTGCCGAATGCGACCTGGAAGGATCCCGAGACGAGCCCGTCCAGGATAGCCCCGATTCCCGATCCGGCCGCAGCCCGCTACCTTCGGCGCGTGCGCGGTCGACCGCGGCGAAGCCGGGAACGATCGTTCCGTCCAGCGGACTCCACCGCGCGCGGTCCCGAGCCATGAGAGCTTCTCGGACTCTTCGGTGGCGCCTCGCCGGCGCGCTCGCGCTGATCGCCGCGATCGTGGCACTGCAGCTCCTGCCCGTCCCCGAGTGGCTGGACGGGCTCGAGGCGTGGGCACGCCGGAATCCAGTCGCCGGCGCAGTCGGCTACCTCGGGCTGTCCGTCGTCGCCATCGTGGCGCTCACGCCCGGCTGGATCCCGATGACCCTGGCTGGCCTGATGTTCGGGCTGGTGCAGGGCTTCGCCTACGCCCTGGTCGCCGTGGTCGGCGGCGCGACCGCCGCCTTCCTCGTCGGCAGGACGCTGGCGCGTGGCTGGGTCGAGCGACGCATCGCCGAGAACCGGCAGCTACGCGCCCTCGATGGTGCGCTGGGCGAACGGGCCTTCGTGCTCGTGATGCTGACCCGGATGGCGTTCGTGATCCCGTTCAACGTCCTGAACTACGCGTACGGCCTGACCCGCGTGGGTGCGGGGACGTACGCGGCGGCCACCGCGCTGGGCATGCTGCCCATCGTCGGGCTCTACGTCTATCTCGGCACCCTCGCGCAGGACATGGGCCAGGTGTTCTCCGGGAGCGCCAGCTCGGGCACCGGATCGCGGTGGATCGCGGGTGTCGCGGTCGCCGCGATCGCCCTGCTCCTCGTCTTCGTGCACCGAACCGTTCGCCGTGCCCTCGACGCAGCGGGCGAGGCGAGCGAGGAAGGCGCCCGCCGCGTCAGTTGACGCTGCGCTCGCGACCCTCCCAGTAGGGCTCGCGCAGCTCCTTCTTGAGCACCTTCCCCGACGGATTGCGCGGGAGCGACTCCCTCCGCTCCACCGACGTGGGGCACTTGTACGGCGCGAGTCGCTCGCGGCAGTGCGCGATCAGGTCCGCGTCGCTCACCTCCTGCGCCGGCTCCGGCACGATCAGCGCCTTCACGGTCTCGCCCCAGCGCTCGGACGGCACCCCGATCACCGCGACGTCGGCGACGGCGGGGTGGCTCATCAGCGCGTTCTCGACCTCTGCGGGATAGACGTTCTCGCCCCCCGAGACGATCATGTCCTTCACGCGGTCCTCGATGTAGAGGTAGCCGTCCCTCAGGGATCCGGCGTCGCCGGTGCGGAACCAGCCCAGGCCCGTCTGGTCCCGGCCCTCGGGAAACGCCTCGGCCGTGGCCTCCGGGTTGAGCCAGTAGCCCTTCATGTTCTGGCGCGTGCGGCACAGGATCTCGCCGACCGCGCCCTCGTCCAGGTCCTCCAGGGTCTCCGGGTCGACGATGCGCAGCTCGACGTCGCCCCCCGGACGGCCGGCCGAGCGCAGCAGGTGCGCCCGCGGTCCGCCCGGGTCGTGGTCTTCGGGCAGCATGACGGTGATGGCGCCGCTCGTCTCGGTCAGGCCGTAGGCCTGCACGAAGTCGCAGCCGAACAGCTGCATCGAGCGGCTCAGCACCTCCTCGCTGATCGGGGACGCCCCGTAGACGATGGTGCGCAGCGAGCTCATGTCCATCTTCTCGAGCGCGGGGATGGCGTTGAGGATCTGCAGCACGGCGGGGACGAACAGGGCGCTGGTGACCCGGTGCTTCTCGATCAGCTCGAGCACCAGCATCGGATCGAGCTTGCCGAGCAGCACCGACTCCGCGCCGTAGCACATGCCGGCGATCCCCCACCCGCTCCCGGCGATGTGGAAGAAGGGCATCGCGACCAGGTTCACCGTGTCCTGGTCGACGCCCCAGGCCTCCGCGCCCGCCCGCATCGAGCTCAGCAGGTTGGCGTGGGTGAGCTCGACGCCCTTCGGGCGGCCCGTGGTCCCCGAGGTGTAGAGCTGGTAGCAGGTGTCGTCGGGGGTACAGGGGAGCTGCGGGTCGATCGGTTCGCGCGCGGCGATCCAGTCGCCGTAGCCGATGTGTTCTCCGGTCGGCGGGGCGCCGCGGACGACGACGCGTTCGACCGTCTCGAGCTTCATCTGCGCCAGGTGGTCGACGAAGTCGGGGCCGACCAGCAGCACCCGCACCTGGGCGTCGTTCAGGATGTACTCCATCTCGGGCGGCGCCAGCCGCCAGTTGACCGCCAGCGTGACGGCGCCCGTCATCACGGAGCCGAAGAAGAACGGGAAGTACTCGGGTGCGTTCTGGTCGAGCACCGCCACGCGCTGGCCGGGCTCGACGCCGTCGGCCAGCAGGGCCTGCGCGACGCGCGCCGACTCCTCGTAGAGCTCGCGGTAGGTCCAGGTGCGGTCGTCGGCCCGCATCGCGACGCGGTCGGGGATGTCGACCCCGTGGATCCGGAGCACGTCGGCGAAGGTCTCGATCTTCTCGTTCACGGCGGCTCTCCTCCCTCGGGCGAGGATAGCGGCAGTGCGGAGCCTGGAGCCGGGCCAGGGCGGGCCAGTGAGCCAGGCGAATGGAGCCCGGGGCCGCGAGCGGTAGAATCGCCGGATGCGCCTGGTGGCGACCACGCTGCTCGCACTCGCACTCGCGCTCGCAGGCTGCGCCACGGGGCCCGTTCCGACGGACCAGATCGTGGCGTTCGACAAGGAGGGCGAGCCGATCGACGCCTCGCAGCGTCGCTGGACCGGCCGCTACGAGCGTCTCGAGCGGGACGCCTACGACGCCCATCTCGACACCGTCTTCGAGTCGCTGGGGGCCTACGCCCTCGCGCGCGAGCGCGCGGGCCGACCGAAGCAGGTCGCCCTCTACATCCACGGGGGCCTGAACCAGCCCGGCCAGGCCATGGCGCGGGCGCGAGAGCGCGCGGCGCAGATGGCCGAGGACGGCGTGTTCGGCCTCTTCGTGGTCTGGGACTCGTCGCTGGGGTCCTGCTACCGCGACCACGTCTTCTTCATCCGCCAGGGCAACGACTGGGGCTGGTGGGGGGTGCCCCTCGCCCCGTTCTACTTCCTCGGGGACCTCCTGCGCGGCGTCGCGCGCGCGCCCGTGGTCTGGGCCTCCGGGCTCTCGTCCTTCTTCCGCAGCGTGCCCCGGACGGTCACGCCGGAGGAGAAGGAGATCCGCAGGCGCCTCGAGACCCGGGCTCGCGAGGTCGGCCAGGCGGCGCCGAACCTGCGACTCGGGGCCCAGTTCGAGGAGGTCCGAATCGGCGGCGACTACCGCACCCGGCTGCAGATCGCGCTCCAGAACGCGCTCTGGCTCGTGACGCTGCCGACCAAGGCGGTGATCGGCCCCCTGGTCGAGGGCGTGGGGGCGAGCGCGTGGGCGATGATGGAGCGGCGCATCGACCTCATGTTCGTTCCCAAGCAGAGCTACGGCGAGGCGCTCTCCGCCGAGCCCGCCGGCCTGCCCCGCTTCGTCCGGCGGCTGCGGGACTTCGTCGAGGAGCATCCGGACCTCGAGCTGATGCTGGTCGGGCACAGCATGGGGGCGATCGTCACCAACAACATCCTCACCATGACCGACTCGCCGCGCATCGACCACGTGGTCTACCTGGCGCCGGCTGCCTCGGTCCTCGACACCTACCAATCGCTCGGCCAGTACCTGCGGCGCCACCCCGCGGTGCGGTTCCACCTCGTCACCTTGCACCCCTCGGCCGAGACCAGCGAGCTCCAGGTCGCCGGGCTGGCCCCCCGTGGCTCGCTGCTGGTCTGGGTGGACGACTTCCTGAACGTTCCGCTCACGCCCATCGACCGGACGATGGGCCAGTTCGAGAACTTCGTGATCACCCGCCAGCTCGCGCCGCTGATCATCCCGGAGGAGCTCGAGAACGGCACCGTGCGCGTCTTCTCGGTCGGCTGGGAGGCGCCGGAGCCGGAGCCCACCACCCACAGCGGCGCCGCCCGCGTCCCGTTCTGGCGCGAGTCGCTCTGGCTTTCGGGCGGGACGGAGGAGGCGAACGACGACCCGTGAAGCGTTCCAAGCGCTGCCAATTCACTACGGGCGCCGGGACGGACCTTCCAGATTGGCTGAGGCAGATGGTCGAGGGCCGAGACGCGTTGCCCCACTGCCCGGATCGGGCACGGGATGCGGAGCAACGACGCACAAAGAAACTTCGCCACTCGCGCATTCTCCTCGTTACAACGGAGAGCAGGCGCGGGTATCTTCGCTCGCCTGCACCAGCGCCGAGGGCGTGGGACGCTGCTGCCCGAGTGGATGGCGAGGAAGCGACTCCGATGAACCGGTCGGCCGCCGAGCTGCGAGACCCCGGATCACCGCGCGAGATGAGGCGGCGCAGCGAGCTGGCCCTCCTGCGCGATCACCTCGAGCAGCTGCTCTGCACCCTGCTGCGCGCCATGCCGCGGACCGAGGTCGAGAACCTCCTGGCCGACTGCGGTAGCCGTGAGCTGATGCAGTTCGGGCGAGAAGCGGTGGCAGCCAGCGTCGTCACGGCGCTGCTGCAGGAGCCGGAGCGGTGGGCGCGCGTCCGGGAAGCGGTCCGTCGCGGGACCCAGCGCGCGCACGCGCGTCACGGCGACCCGGTGGCGCAGCGCGAGGCGGCCGAGCTGGCCCGGCAGCTCCTCGCGCGGCTGGACTTCGGTCTGGACGCGGTTCGGCGCGGGCGCCGGACGCTCGACTGCGGCCTCGCGCAGGTCGACGGCACGAGAGGAACGCGATGAGCGAGCGCGAGAAGGACGGCGCAGGTCCCGGCGCGGTGCGGACGGGCGAAGCCGCGGAGCCGGCGGGCGGCCCGCCGGACGCGACTCCGCCCGCGCCCGCGAGCACGGCGGCTCCGGCGTCCCCGGATCGCCGTCGCTTCATGAAGGGGCTCGCCATCGGCGGAGCCGCGGCCGCCGCCGCGGGCGGCGGCTTCGCCTACGGCAGCTACCGGGCCCGGGGCATTCCCCACGAGCAGATCGACGACTTCCTCGAGATCGACCCGGACTACCGGGCCTTCGACCAGCGCAGCCAGATCCAGACCTTCACGCTGAGCGAGAAGCTCCCCCAGCAGTTCCGCGGGCGCGTCGCGGCCTGGGAGAAGGCGGCGCAGGCGCGAGGCACGAACTTCGTGTTCGAGGGCAGTGCGCAGAGCTTCATCGAGGGCAAGGTGGACAACGACAAGCCGGGCTGGCGACAGCTCGACTACGCCCTCGAGAAGGCCGCCTGGCAGACGAGCTTCGTCCAGGCCGGCTTCCACGCCTTCGGCGTGCCGCGGCAGGGCGTGTACGCGTGGGAGCAGAAGGACCTGGCCGCCGACCGGTGGCGCTTCGATTCGCCCGAGGACGCCGCCGTGAAGATCAAGAGTGCGGCGAAGCTGTTCGGAGCGGTCCGCTGCGGTATCGCTCCCCGGGATCCCCGCTTCGACTACGACCCGCTCTACAGCGCCACCGAGGAGCGCACGATCTCCTGGGAGGAGTTCTACGACGAGGCGGGGTTCGTCCCCAAGTCGGTCATCGTCTGCCTCGTGCCGATGGACTACGACGCGATCGCGACCGCGCCTTCGGTGGTGCAGAGCGCGACCGCGGCGCAGGGCTACTCGCGGATGACCATGGTCTCCGGGCAGCTCGCCCGCTTCCTGCGCGAGCTGGGCTATCGGGCGGTCGGGTCGGGAAACGACCTCGGGAACAACGTCGCCTACGCCGTCTCGGCGGGGTTGGGCGAGTCCGCCCGGGCCGGCTGGCTGATCGCGCCGGGCCTGGGTCCGAGGGTGAGGATCTGCAAGGTCTACACCGAGCTCGACGCGAGCCAGCTCGCCCACGACAAGCCGCGCTTCTTCAACATCGAGAGCTTCTGTCTGAACTGCAAGCGCTGCGCCGACGCCTGCCCCTCCCAGGCCATCACCCACGGCGGCAAGACCATGCGGCCCGAGTACGAGGGCGCCGACGATCCCGACTACGGCTGGAGCAGCAACCCGGGCGCCAGGCTCTTCTACAGCGACATGAAGAAGTGCTACGAGTTCTGGGTGGACAACGGCGGGGACTGCGGTTCCTGCATCTCGGTCTGCCCGTACAACAAGCCGGATTTCTGGCACCACGACTTCGTGGATTCGACGCAGACGCTGGTGCCGGGGCCGGTCCACGCCCTGATGCGGGAGTTCGACATCCTGTTCGGCTACGGCCACGTGGACGATCCGGACCGGGTCG
>JASJBO010000219.1 GCA_030066475.1 Myxococcota bacterium | reverse complement strand
CATCATGATCCCGGGTCAGCAACCCCGGCGGCGGACTCCTCTCGCACCCTGGAGAGTACGATCTCGAACAGCTGGGTGAGCACTTCGGGTCGTCTGCGCGTGATGTGCAGTCCTTCCGTCCAGATCAACTCGACGTTGTCATCCCGAGCGATCTCGATGAAGGGAGCCTGACTTTCCTTCGGTACGAAGTCGTCGTCCGATGCCGCGATGATGATCAACGGCCGGGGCGCGAAGTCGCGCATGCGCTCGGCCGTGTCGAAGGAGTTGCCGTAGGAGATGAACAAGGCGGCCCACGTCGCGATGCTGCGCAGCCAGTCGGACTCGATCTCGTCGCGCCCCGCGTGTTCCACCCAGGATTGGTTGTCCGCCCCGCCGTGGATCAGCCACAGGCGCGAGAAGCGTTCGTCCGTCGCGCCGGCGACCGCCGCGAACGGCACGCCGAGACTGGCGCCCAGGAGCTCGATGCGATCCGGATCCACCCAGTCCTGTTCCAGCAGCCAGTGCAGGGTCAGCGACAGCGCGGACGGTGTGTCGAGGAAGCCGCGGCGGATGGCCGGTGCGGCGGAGGCGATCTGCCGGAGGCCTTCGAGCTCCAGAGGCCCCCGGTAGGGATAGTCGATCGCGGCACAAGCGACATCGTCCAGATCGGCCACGAGGTCGACGGCGTCTTTGCCCGTACGCAGTCCGCCGACCACGAGGATGACCGGCAGCTTCTCGCTCGGTGCAGTGTGCGGCCGCAACGTCCTGACCTCGACCGTCAATCCGGTCGAGGCCCTGAGCCGCAAGGTCTGATGCAGGCCCTTGGACTCCACGGAGGCGACGACGTCCTTGCTGGCCAATGTCCCGGCGCGCTCCAGGAACTCGTCGTGCCTCACCGTCGCGAGGTCGACCGAGCAGGCGCCGATCGTGACGATCAGGAGCACGAGGAAGATGCGGAAGATGCGCCGTTTCACGACAGTCGACGCAGTGTACACGAGCGGTCGGGATGCCTTCGCCGGACTCAGAGGGTCGTCGGGATGCCCATCGACCGAGGATGCGCATCCAGGTCTCGGTCGCGAGCGGGGTGATGTGGAACAACCCGTTCATCAGCGACTCGAACCGCGAACGCTGGACGCCCGGCTCTCGAGGGTCGCGCCTCCCTCAGGTCGTGACCCTGCTCGCCCAGGGAAGGGTGTCCGTCGCGACGGCCGTCGTGTTCCAGGAATCGACCGGCTCCGCTGGTAGCGGATCGATTCGATCTCTGGAGAGGTCGGTTGTCGATATACTCGCGCCTGATGCAGGACGTGATCCCGCACCCGCCCGACGGGTTCCCGGCCGTTGGCCGCCGGCGCGGCGCCCCCGCGACCGCGCGGGAGCTGCGCGCGCGAGCGGGAGGCGGTCCGCAAGGTTGAGCGCTTCGCGCCGTGGCGCGTTCCGCCACGAACGACGCGGTCGCCGGGCGGCGCCGCCGCGGTCCGAACGCGGGCAACGGGTGCGGGCGTGACCGCGCCCGCCCGCCGCGTCCTGGTGGCCGGCGCGACCGGCTACATCGGTCGGCACGTGGTGCGGGAGCTCGTCGCGCGCGGGCACCACGTCGTCGCTCTCGCCCGCCGACGCGCCGGGGTCGGCGGCGCCCTGGCGGAGGCCGATACGCGGGCGCGGCTCGCGGGGGCCGACGTGCGCTTCTGCGAGGTGACCGACGCGCGGTCGCTCCGCGAAGAAGGGCTGCGCGGCGCAGAGCCGGACGCCGTCGTCTCCTGCCTGGGAAGCCGGACCGGCGGGCCGGACGACGCCTGGCGCGTCGAGCACCGCGCGAACGTCCAGCTGCTCGACGCCGGCGCGTCGGCCGGGGCCTCCCACTTCGTGCTGCTGTCGGCGATCTGCGTCCAGAAGCCCCGCCTCGCCTTCCAACACGCGAAGCTGGCCTTCGAAGCGAGGCTGATCGAATCGGGACTCACGCACTCGATCGTCCGGCCCACGGCCTTCTTCAAGTCCCTGGCGGGCCAGGTGGAGGCGGTGAAGCGGGGCAGGCCGTTCCTGGTGTTCGGCGACGGCGAGCTCACGGCCTGCAAGCCCATCGCCGAGGCAGACCTGGCGTGCTTCGTGGCCGACTGCCTGATCGACCCCGCGCGACGCAACGCCGTGCTTCCCGTCGGCGGCCCGGGAGAGGCGATCTCGCCGCGCCAGCAGGGCGAGATGCTCTTCGAGCTCCTGGGCCGGGCGCCCCGCTTCCGCCGCGTTCCCGTCGCCGCGCTCGATCTCGCCGCCGCGGCGCTGGCCGTCGGGGCGCGCGTGGCGCCGCGCCTGCGCGACAAGGCCGAGCTCGCCCGCATCGGCCGCTACTATGCCACCGAGTCGATGCTGGTGCTCGACGCGCGCAGCGGCCGCTACGAAGCCGCGGCGACACCGTCCCACGGGACCGGGACGCTGCGCGACTTCTATGCGCGGGTGCTGCGCGAAGGTCTCTCGGGGCAGGAGCTGGGCGACCACAGCGTGTTTGCATCCGGCAAAGGTCTGCGATCCGGTCACGGTACGGGGGGGCACGGATGACGCTCGAGAAGGCCCTCGGCGCGGCGCGAGAGGAGCTGGAGACGGAGCGCGCCGGCCGCCTCGGCTACTACGTCGACGCGACCGCCAGCGGTCGCCCGCTGGTGCTCGTGCACAGCGTGAACGCGGCGCCGAGCGCATTCGAGATGAAGCCGCTGTTCGATCACTACCGGTCGCGGCGCCCGGTCTTCGCGCCCGATCTGCCCGGCTTCGGCTTCTCGGAGCGCGGCGACCGGCGCTACACCCCGGCGCTCTACGCGGAGGCGTTGAACGGGCTGCTCGCCGAACGGGTGCGGGAGCCCGCCGACGTCGTCGCGCTCTCGCTCGGCGCGGAGTTCGCGGCCGCCGCGGCGCTCGCGCGGCCCGGGAGCATCGCGTCGCTGGTGCTGATCTCGCCCACGGGCCTCTCGCGCCGGGCGCCCCCCGGCCCGGCGGCGAGCCGTCGCGCGCGGCGATTCCTGGGGCTGCCCGTCCTCTCGGACGCGCTGTTCGGGCTGCTCACGTCGAGGCCGAGCATCCGCTACTTCCTCGGTCGCAACTTCCGCGGCGAGCCCCCGCAGGAGCTGATCGAGTACGCCTACCAGACGTCACACCAGCCCGACGCGAAGTTCGCACCCTACGCGTTCCTGTCGTTCGCGCTCTTCTCTCCCGACGCCTGTGCCCGTCTCTACGAGCCGCTGGAGATCCCGGCGCTGGTGCTCTTCGACGAGGACCCGAACGTCTCCTTCGAGCGGCTGCCCGAGCTCCTGCGCGAGCGGCCCGGCTGGCGCGCCGAGCGCGTGCGGCCCACGCAGGGACTGCCCCACTGGGAGGAGCTGGAGAAGACGACGGCCGCGATGGACCGCTTCTGGCGCGACGTGGCTCGCGCGGCGGCGTCGGTGGGGTAGCCTCGGCGCGAGTCCGGCGCGGAGGTTCCGCTTGGCCGCTCCTGCGACAGCCCGCCCGGTTCCCGACGCGCCTCGGGCTCGGGCTGCGCGCCCGCCGCGCGCCCGCGTCTGGCGGACGCTGCTGGTCTCGGGGGGCCTCGTCGCCACCGCGGTCGCTGCCTCCACCGGCGCCTCGGAGGCGCGGGCGGCCGTGGACCCCGAGCTGGTGCGCCTGCTGCGCGGCATGGCGCTGATCAAGGCCGTCCTGACGCTCGCGGCGCTCGCCGCGGTGCTCTGGCGCCTCGGCCGGCCGATCTCGGCGGGGCTGTGCGGGACCTACCTGGCTGGCAGCTGGGCGATGGCCGCGGCGACGGTGCTGATCTGGCAGCTCGTCCTGCTCCCGGCTGCCGCGCTGGCGTTCCACGCCGGCGAGATCGCGCTGCTGCTGGCGGCCTGGCGCGACGGCGGGCTTCGGGTCCGGGCGACCGCGCACCCGGCGTCGTCGGAACCGACCGAAACCCAATAAATTGAGATAGTTGCAGGACCTGGCGGCGACTGTCAGTTACGCTTGACATGCCGGCGCGACAAATGTCATTGACACAAAGCGACCAGCGGAGTATGGGTTGGTCATGCTCGGGAAAGGTCTTCCCGGAGGTCCGACAATCAGTGACGGAGCCCGCTTCGAGGCGGCTCCGGCAGTAGGAGAGGAGACATGGCCGAACCGCTAGGGGCCAGGCAGCAGACGGCCGACCTGGACGATCCGGACCGGATCTGGCCGACCGGTCTCACCATCCGGGAATCCGAGGAGCTGCACAAGCACGTCATCGACGGCGCGCGCGTGTTCTTCGTGATCTCCCTGTTCGCGCACTTCCTCGCGTACATCTATACGCCGTGGCTCGGCTGAGGAGGGCATCGTGAATCAAGGAAGGATCTGGTGTGTGGTGAAGCCGACCGTAGGCCTCCCGCTGTTCCTCGGCGGCGTAGCGGCGATTTCGTTCATCGTTCACTTCGCCGTCCTGAACAACACGACCTGGTTCCCCGCCTTCTTCCAGGGGGGGTAGACCTGGTCCTGTCGGAGTGACTCCTGCGGGTCGGACGCCGTGCCGGCCCGCAGGAAAGCTCCCATCCCGCTACTCGCGTGGACCATGGAGGTGACACGTGTTCCCGATCGTACGGATGTATCCGTCGGAACAGCAGGCCCGAGATGCGGCACAGGCCCTCGAGGAGGCGGGCTTCAGCGGGGTCGCGATCCTGACCTCCGCGGCAGGCGGCGAGGCGGAGGCGATCGTCCGCGCCACCATCGAGGCGGGGCAGCTTCCGGCCAGTCACGCCTCGGTCTGCACCGGGGGGCTCCAGCAGGGACGCTCCATCGTGTCGGTCAGCGCCCCGTTCGGTGCGGGCCAGAGGGCGACCGTGCTGTTGGAAGAGCATGGCCCGGTGGAGACCGAAGCGATGCCGGCCCACACGTCGCGAAACCCTTCGCCGTTCTCCGACATGCTCGGACTGCCGGTCCTGGCGGACTACTCTCCGATGACGGATCTGTCCATCATCCCGTACACGTTCGGCGAGCCGTCGGTGGCATCGCGAAACCCGGCGCCCCTGTCGTCGCTCCTCGGGCTGAAGACGCTCACTGCCTCCAAGACGTCGAAGCGATCGAGCTTCGGAATCCCGCTGCTCAGCCAGAACCCGACGCCCCTCTCGTCGCTGCTTCGGCTCAAGCCGCTCTCGAGCTTCCGCAGCGACAAGAAGACGAGCTTCGGCCTGTCGCTGCTGTCGCGAAACCCGACGCCCATCTCGTCTCTCTTCGGCCTGCGTGTGCTGTCGAGGAAGAAGAAGGATCGCGATTGAGGAAGGGGTCTCGGATGCCGCTCCACGCCGAGCAGAGAGGGGCGGCACCCAGGCAGACCCACGCGGCGACGGCATGGACGTAGGCGGACTCCGGCAGAGGCTGATGGGGGCGTGGGCCTCGCTCGGGCCCCGCTTCCTTCCCTTCGCGGACGTGGCGACCGCGGATCTTCCGCTGGGCCGCCTGCTGCGACTCTCGCTGTTCCAGCTCTCCGTCGGCATGACGATGGTCCTGCTCGTCGGGACGCTCAACCGCGTGATGATCGTGGAGCTGGGACTGCCGGCCACGATCGTCGGCGTGATGGTCGCGCTGCCGATCGTGTTCGCGCCCTTCCGCGCGCTCATCGGGCACCGCTCCGACACGCATCGATGCGAGCTGGGCTGGCGCCGCGTGCCGTTCCTCTGGCGGGGGACGCTCCTGCAGTTCGGCGGCTTCGCCATCATGCCCTTCGCCCTGCTGGTGCTCGCCGGGAAGGGCCAGGCCGACTCGGCTCCGGCGTGGATCGGCCAGCTGTCCGCCGCCGTCTCCTTTCTCCTCGTGGGGGCTGGCTCCCATACGGTGCAGACCGCCGGGCTGGCGCTCGCCACCGACCTCACGCCGACCGAGTCGCATCCGCGAGTGGTCGGCCTGATGTACGTCACGCTCCTGGTGGGGATGATGGTGAGCGCGCTGGCCTTCGGGGCTGCCCTGACGGACTTCTCGCCCGGCCGGCTCGTGCAGGTGATCCAGAGCGCCGCCGTCCTGGCCCTGGTCCTCAACGCCGTCGCGATGTGGAAGCAGGAGACGCGGCGTCCGCCGCGCGGGGCCGCGGCCCCGGCTGCGGATCCCACCTTCCTGGAGGCGTGGGCGCACTTCTGCGCGGGCGAGCATGCGGTTCGCCGGCTCGTGATCGTCGGGGTCGGCACGATGGCGTTCGGGATGGCCGACATCCTGCTCGAGCCCTTCGGGGGCCACGTGCTCGGGTTCTCGGTCGCCAGCACGACGAAGCTCACGGCCCTGCTGGCCCTCGGCGGCCTGACCGGCTTCGGCTTCGCCGCCTACGTCCTCGGCCGCGGCGCCGACCCGTACCGGATGACCCGCAACGGCGCCGTCGTCGGGCTGCCGGCCTTCGCTCTCGTCATCGCCGCCGCGCCGCTCGAGCAGCCGCTGCTCTTCCTGGTCGGAAACTTCGCGGTCGGCTTCGGCGCGGCCGCCTTCGGGCACGGCACGCTGACGATCACGATGAAGGAGGCTCCCAAGGAGCAGGCGGGTCTCGCCCTGGGTGCGTGGGGTGCCGTGCAGGCGACTGCCGCCGGCGCCGGCATGGCGCTCAGTGGGCCGATCCGCGATGTGGTGAACGCAGCCGCCGGCCAACGCGAGCTGTTCGGCCTGCCGGGCTCCGCCAGCGGCTACGTCACCGTCTACGCCCTGGAGATCTCCCTGCTGCTCGTGACGATCGCCGCCACGATCTCGCTGATCTCTCGCCGGGGCGACCGCGACGCTCCCGGCGCCGGCGCCCTCTTCATGAAGCAACGAACGACGTCCTAGGAGGTCTCCATGGCGCTCCGTCCGATCCTCGAGTACCCGGACCCGCGGCTTCGGCTGCGCGCGCGTCCGGTCGACCGGTTCGATGCGGAGCTGGACGGGCTCGTCGAGGACCTGATCGAGACCCTGTACGCCACGAAGGGAATCGGGCTCTCGGCGCCCCAGGTCGACGATCGGCGCCGCGTGCTGGTGATGGACCTCTCGGGCGACGCCTCGGCCCCGCAGGTCTACGTCAATCCCGAGATCCGGTCGAAGTCCACTCCGGGGCTCGTGGAAGAGAGCTGTCTCTCGGTGCCCGGCGTCGTCGCCAACGTCGTGCGCGCGACCGAGCTGAAGGTGCGCGCACAGGATCGCACGGGCGCCACCTTCGAGCGCGAGCTCGTCGCGATGGAGGCGGTCTGTCTCCAGCACGAGATCGACCACCTCGACGGGAAGCTCTTCGTCGACCGCCTGTCGCTGTTGCGGAGGCTGCGCATCCGCGCGGCGGCCCGGTCACGGCGCCGCGACGAGGCGGCCTGAGCCCGCCGCACCCGAGCTCTACCGTTCTTCCGCAGCTTCCCAGCGGATCGGCGGGACCTCGCGCGCCGGCCGCGACCGGAGCCCCCAGCTCCACAGCCGCTCGGCCGGGATCGGCAGCACCAGGAACCAGTGCTCGAGGAGCGCCAGGATCGTCAGGGTCGCGAGCAGCGTGCAGCTCACCGCCTCGAAGGAGCCGGCCGTGGCCGCCGCGGCCCGCTGCACCAGCCACGCGGCGAGGACGGTCGCGGCGGTCACCGACCAGGGGAAGAGCTGGTTCATCGGCCGTCGCTTGAGGAAGCTCTCCAGGTAGCGCAGATGCGCCGGCAGGAAGTCCTCGTTGAGGTTGCGGACCCCGAGGAACACGTTGAGCTTGGCGCTGGTGTGCATGACCCAGAGCATCAGGTAGGTCCAGGTCCCGACCTGGTTGGCGGCTCCCCACGTCGCGGCGACGATCGCCGCGGCGCCGACCGCAATGCCGGCCTCGTGGTAGATGTTGGTCTCCACGGCGTGGAGGAAGTGGCGCCATCCCCGACAGCCCTGCGGACACGCGTGCCGGCGTGGCCCGGTCAGAGCGCCCGTGTAGAACGCCAGCTGCTGGCAGCCCCAGATCAGGAGACCGAAGCCGAAGGCGAGGTAGGCCCCGCCGACGCTCAGGTCGGCGCGGGTCGACCAGATCCCGACCAGGCTCGCCGCCAGGAAGACGCCGGCGCCGGCGAGGCTCACCCGGAAGGTCCGAGTCGGCAGGCCGTCGAGGACGAGGACGACCAGCGTGCCGAACCACCAGAGGAAGAGCGCGAACAGCGCCGGCATCGCCAGCTCGATCACTGGGTCGACCTCGCTCGACGTGCGCGCACGCGCCTAGGGGCTCGCCGTAGCCGGCGTCTCGGGCGCCGCCGGGCTCTCGGGCGCTGCGCCGCCCTGGGTGGTCGCCGCCGGGCTCGCGGCCTCGAGAACGCCCTCGGGCGCCGGCGAGCCGCCGTTCGCGGAGACGGGCCCCGGCGCCGCGAGCTCCGGGTAGTCCGCCAGCATGCTGACGCCCATGAGCGGCTTCGGAAGGCCGTTGTGGCAGGTGGCGCAGTTGACCTTCAGCACGTCGCCCATCGGACCCTTGCGGTTGTCGGGGAACACGTGGGCCAGCGACGAGATGTACTCCTCGTTGATCTCCCGCACCATCCGGATGCCGTGCCAGGCCTGCGCGCGAGCCGGCGTGCTCGCCTCCCACGGCGAGAACGCGCGCGAGTTGTGGCAGTAGGTGCAGTTGACGCCGAGCGACTCGGAGATGTGGATCATGAACCCGTAGGTCCACTCCGTGTCCTTGATCGTCCGCGTGCTGCCGCGGGGGAGGGCGGACGCGGACTGGACCCGGATCTCCTCGCTCTCCTTCTGCTTCAGGAAGGCGGAGAAGGGGTCGTAGGGGAGCGACGTCAGTCCGACCCCCAGCGCCGGGGTGTTCTGCGCGGCCCGGTAGCCGAGGCGTCCCTTCGCACTGCGAGGTCCGGGATCCGCGGACCACACGTTGGCCGGGACCACCTGCCCGCGGTGGCACGTGTAGCAGGTCACTCCGGTGTCGCCGACGTGCGCCTTCCAGGCGCTGTTGATCCGCATCGTCATCTGCAGCATGCGTCGCGACACGGCCTTGGTATAGGGCGCGTCCTCGGAGGCGAAGTTGCCGCCCGCGTGGCAGTAGGTGCAGCCCTGCTGCGGCGCGACCCAGGTGGTGATGGCGCCCATCACGCGGGTCATCTCGTAGGAGCTCAGGTGACCCAGGACGCGGAGGTTCTGGAACACCGTCGAGGCGGGCGGACCGCCCGGCTGCGCGGGCGGCAGCGGCTCGGGCGCCTGGTTGGCCGCGAGCGCGCGATCGAAGGCGCGCGGGTTCCGGACCTGCTCGGTGCCCAGGCCGCGGAAGTTGAGCTGCTCGACGTCCACCGGCGGCCGCTCGCAGCCGCCGAGCGCCACGGCGAGACTCGCTGCGAGCAGCGCCCGGATCGTTCTCCGCGTTCTCACGGCATGCCCCCCGGCGCCGTGGCGGGATCGACCACGGGCGGGATGACCTGCGGGTAGGCCGGCGCGATGCCGTGCTTCACGCCCCACAGGTACCAGTTGTCCACGACGGTCCCGGTGAGCAGGATCCCGATCCCACCGGTGAGCGGGCACAGCACGGCGAACCACCAGGCCCAGCGATGGATCGACTCCATCGAGGCGCCGAAGCCCATCGTCCAGCGCCAGAAAAGCGTAGCGCGCTCCGCCGCGGTGCCACGGCTGGTGACCTGCTCGAGCTCGCGGTCGCCGCCGAAGCGGCCGACGGCCAGGATCGTCGCGCCGTGCATGGCGAACAGCAGGGTCGAGCCGTACAGGAACACGATCGAGAGCATGTGGAACGGGTTGTAGAAGAGGTTGCCGTACCGGATCGAGAACGCCGCCGTCCAGTCGAGGTGCGGGAAGAGCCCGAAGGGGACCGCCTCGCCCCAGCTCCCCATCAGGACCGGACGGATGAACCCGAGCACCAGGTAGAGCCAGATCGCCGCGGCGAAGGCCCACGCCACGTGCGTGCCCATGCCGAGCGAGCGCGCCCGCTGGTACATCCGGGTCCACCACAGCAGGATCGACGCCGTCAGGAAGAAGCCCGCCATCAGCCACCAGCCGCCCTCGTTCAGCGGCGGGATGCGCAGGCCGTTCTCCGGCGGCGGCGGCTCGAGCGCCAGCCACGGGAGCTGCCGCACGAACTGGATCGGATCCCAGTTCACCGACGCCCACATGTTGAGCCCGATGATCTCGATCGCGACGAAGCCGCTGAACAGGGAGGCGACGCCGGCCCAGCCCAGGTAGATCGGTCCGACCTGGGCGTCCCCGATCAGGCCGTACAGGTACGAGAAGCCCCCCTTGCCGCGACGCGGCCAGTCGCTCTTCGGGAGCGCGACGCCGGCGTCGACCGGGCCGCGGACCTGCAGTCGATTGAACAGGTTCTGGTACTCCGCCACGTTCGATTCCCCTCGCCTAGCTCCAGATCGGGAGGTTCAGCCACCAGTTCCACCACTCGGGCCAGCCGCGCGTCCAGAACGGGCCGCTCAGCACGATGCACACCGCGCTGAAGAAGCCGGCCGAGAGGGCCAGGAACAGGCCGAGCCGGTGGATGCCGGTCGCGCCGATCGAGTAGCCGAGCGCGTCCCGGAAGAAGGTGTTCTCGTGCTCCGAGGTCTTGATGGGCTCGCCCTTCTTCGGGTTCGTGACCGACAGGATGAGCGATCCGTGCAGCGACAGCGCGAGCGTCGTGGTGAAGAAGAAGGTGATGGCGATCATGTGCGCCGGGTTGTAGTGGAAGTGGAGGTACTGGTACCCGACGTTCGACACCCAATCGAGGTGGCTCAGGATCCCGTACGGGAAGCCGTGACCCCA
>JASJBO010000200.1 GCA_030066475.1 Myxococcota bacterium | reverse complement strand
GCCGCCGTCCGACCCGGTGGGGAATCCCCCCCGAGTACGAGCTGGTAACCGACGGGGGCCAAACCGTTCTTCGCCCCGTTGGCGGGAGCGCTACCCCTCGAGCAGCCTCAGACGCTCGGCCGCCTCGAAGCGGGACCGGAGCGCCTCGTAGTCGTCGACTCCGAACGGCTTGAAGCCGGTATCGCCGCGCTCGCGCCAGTGGAGGGGCGCATCGGGCAGGCGGCGGCGGTTGAAGTGGAGCGCCTTGAGGTTGCGCACCAGGACCTTCTGGGTCTGGGTGAACTCGAACTCCTCCACGATGCGCACGAAGTCCGGGAACCACTTGCGGTCCATGCCGCCCTCGGTGACCTGGCGCTCGCAGAAGTCGAAGAACGACTGCGGATCGAAGGCGACGCCGGGGCGCAGCTTCAAGGCGGCCATCACCAGCTCGTCCGAGACCGCGCACGGCACGCCGTAGGCGACCGCCATGTCGACGTCGGCGTGCTCTTCGAGCAGACGCCCCACCTGGGCGGCCGAGAAGTTCTCGCCGTCCTTGCGGATCCAGTCGTCGGTGCGGCCGTCGAAGAACAGGAAGCGCCGGCCGTCGCGTACCAGGATGTGGCCGAGGTCGCCCGAGTGGTAGACGCCGTCGCAGTACTTGCTGTCGTTCGCCTCGGGGTTCTCGTAGTAGCCCTGGAACAGCCCGGTGTCGGCCGCCACCCGGCAGATCTCGCCGACCGCGGCCTCGTAGTTCAGGATGCGTCCGTCGGCGCCGAGCTCGGCGGGCGGACACTCCCGGCCGTCCTCGCCCAGGATCCTCACGTCCGCGTCGTTCACCTCGCCCACACTGCCGCGGGGATCGCCCTTCTTGCGGAAGGTGCTGATCGTGGCCTCGGTGGACCCGTACAGCTCGAACATGTCCTCGAGGCCGAGCCAGCGGGTGAAGCGGTCGATGTCCGGCGGCGAGCAGCCGTTGCCGATCGCGTGGCGCAGGCGGTTGCGCGGATGGCGCGCCACCTCCTCCACGATCCGCTCCTCGTCGCCCTCGTAGCGTGACTCGAGCGCGCCCAGGATGTAGTGGACGGGCTCGCCGACGTAGTTCCAGTACGAGACGCCGTGCTCGAGTACGTCGGGCACGAAGCCACTGGCGCTGAAGCGCTCGCGCAGCGCCAGGCTGGCGCACGCCTCGAGCGCGGGATGGAAGCCCAGGAACATCGCGTTGGAGTGGAACAGCGGCATGCAGGCGTAGCCGCGGTCGTCGGGGTTCAGGCCCAGGTTGCCGGACACCGCCTTGCCGATCAGGAAGAACTTGAGGTGGTTGTTGTTGATGCCCTTGGGCAGCCCGGTCGTCCCCGACGTGTAGATCACCATCAGGTTCGCGTTGGGGTCGACCGCGACGTCGGGCGGGTCGAGCGCGCAGCCGGAGGGCGCCACCTCGGCGTCCACACGGCTCAGCAGGTCGCGTGCGGCCGCCAGCTCGGAGCCGTCGGCGGTGCGGAGCACCAGCAGGTTCTCGGGCGCCACGTGCTGGAGGCGGGGGGCGACGCGCTCCACCTCGGGCAGCAGCCGCTCGTCGACGACCAGCACGCGGGCACGCGACTGATCCAGCACGCCGGCCAGCGTGTCTCCGCGCAGCCCGGTGTTGACCCCGAACAGGGTCAGACCCGCGTAGGCACAGCCGCCGTAGAGCGACAGCAGCTCGAGGTGGTTGTCGAGCAGCATCGCCACATGACCGGGGCGCTCCTCGTCGATCGCCCCGAGCCGGCCGCGCAGGAAGTGCGCCAGACGAACACACTCGTCGCGGTACTGGCGATAGGTCCAGGCGCGGTCGCCCTGGCACAGGAAGACGCGGCCGGAGATCTCGGGGTGCCGAGCGCGAGCTTCGATCTGGGCGCCGATCGCGGGCGGCGCGTCGAACAGGGGGGCCTCGATGGCCACGGCGGTCCTCCGGTTGCTCGACAGCGGCCGGAGAGTACCAGAGGATCCGCCGAGGGCAGGACGAGCTAGTGCTCGATGATCTCCAGGATGTAGCGCTTCTTCTCCTTGCCGCTGGCCGCTGCCATGATGGTCCGGATGGCCGACGCGTGCGCCCCGCCCTTCCCGATCACCTTGCCCAGATCTTCCTTGGCGACCACCAGCTCGAGAACGTGCGCGTGCTCCCCGATCACCTCCTTGATCTGTACCTCGTCCGGCTTGTCCACGAGCGCTTGCACGATCGCTTCGATGAGCTGCTTCACGAGTGCCCCTCCCCGTTCGCCGAACAGGGGACGCCGACCGATGGCTGCGTTCCGGATCCCGCCTCGATGGTCCCACCCGATGGGGCATCGGGACCCGACGGTGTCTCCAGCACGCATCCCCTTCCCCCGGGGCTACGGTCCCATGATCTTACCCTATTCGATCCTCTTCCCGGGAAAAGAAGTGGGGTTCCGCAGCGAAACTGATTGCGCAACAGCGGGGTGCAAGACGCCGGAATGCTGTGGTTGCGGTGTTTCCCCTAGGGTTAGACACGCAGCGCCGCCGCCTTGCGCTCCCTCAGTCGCGAGCGAGCGCGAGCCGATAGGCCCGGGGGGAGCCGCGCGCCCCGAAAGAACCGGCGTTCGCGGCGATCGCGAGGCGCTCAAGTCCCGGATTCCGCGCAGTTTTGGGGCGTTAGCGGAGCCCTGGGAGATGCGGTAGAAAGCGATCGCAAGAGATGGAAGCCACGCTCAACGACGCCGAGCAGCCCCCGTCTAGGGGGGTCCCCTCTCGGGGGATGGACCGAACGGTGAGCCAGCCCGTCTGAGGCCCCCTGCGGAGGCCCTCCGACGGAGGACGGGGCCTTCGCGATGGCGACACCCGAGCTCACAACGCGAATCCTGCGCCGCCTGCTTGCCAGCGGTGCGACGCTGCGTGCCGGGCGCCTGCTCGAGCGCGTGCACCCGGCCGACGTGGGCCCGCTGCTCGCCAACCTGACGCCCTCCGAGATCCGCACCGTCGTCGATCTGCTGTTCGCCCAACACCGCGCGGCCAGCACGCTCTCGGAGCTGCCGCCCGACATCTTCCGCCAAGTCGTCGACGCACTCGGCGACTCGCGCCTGGCGGCGGTGCTGGCCCGGCTCGAGATCGACGACATGCTGCTGCTGGTCGAGGAGCTCCCCGAGGAGCGGCGCGATTCGGTGGTGGACCTCCTGCCCGAGGAGCGCCGCCGCGACCTGCGCAAGATCGAGCTGTACCCGGAGGACAGCGCGGGCCGCGTGATGACCACGGACTACGTGGCCCTCGACGCGAAGATGACCGCGCAGGAGGCGATCGATCACATCCGCGCGCGCGGCACCGGCGAGGACGCCGAGTCGATCCTCTACCTCTACGTGGTCGACGACGAGGGCGCGCTCCAGGGCGTGGTGCCGATCCGCCGGCTGGTGACCACGGCGCCCGACCGGCCCTGCGGCGAGGTGATGATCCGCGACCCGATCCGCGTCGGCGCCGACACCGACCAGGAGGAGGTCGCCGCCCTGGTGGCCCGCTACAACCTGCTCGCGGTGCCGGTCACCGACCCGAACGGCCGCATGCTCGGCGTCATCACCGTCGACGACGTGATCGACGTCATCCAGGAAGAGGCGACCGAGGACATCTACCACCTCGCGGGGCTCTCCGAGGAGGACCGCGTCTTCAGCCCCGTGCACCTGTCGGTGCGGCGTCGCATGCCGTGGATGGTGGTGAACCTGGCTACGGCGTTCCTCGCGGCCTGGATCGTGGGGATGTTCCAGGGCACGATCGAGCAGCTCGTGACGCTCGCCGTGTTCATGCCCGTGGTCGCGGGCCTCGCGGGCAACGCCGGCTCGCAGGCGCTGACGGTCGTGACGCGCGGCATCGCGCTCGGCGAGCTCGAGTTCTCGAGCGCCGTGCGCGCGGTCGGCAAGGAGTTCGTGGTGGGCGTGGTGGTGGGAGCCGCCACCGGCGCGCTGGCGGCCGCCGTCGCGTACTACTGGGGCCGCACGCCCCAGCTCGGGCTCGTGGTGTTCGCGTCGATGGGGATCAGCATGACCGTCGCGTGCCTGGTGGGATCGGCCGTGCCCCTGGTGCTGAAGGCCGCCCGCCAGGATCCGGCGCTGGGCTCCCACGTGATCGTCACCGCCTTCACCGATGCGTGCGCCTTCTTCACCTTCCTGGGCATCGCGACCGTGATGCTCGATCGGCTCGTCTGAGCCCGGAGACGCGCGCGCCGCCCCGGGACCGGGTGCCGCGAGAACACTGGGGTGACGCGCCCGCGCTACGCGGCGTAGGTCCGCTCCAGGTAGGCCACGATGTCGGCGGACTCGAACAGCTCGACCTGCGTATTCGGGTCGACCAGGTAGGGAACCATCATCTTGCCGGAGCGCTCGACGAAGGCGGCGCGGCTCGGACTGCCCTGGGCCACGTTGTGCAGCCGGTACGGGATCTCCAGGCTGCACAGGGCCTCCCTCACGATGCGACAGAAAGGGGATGCCTCGAAGCTCCAGAGCTCGAGCGGCTCCGCCGGCTCGCGCGAAGGCCGCACGTTGGTGCCGAGGCCCAGACGCACCGCGCTCGCCAGCATCCCGCTGGCATCGTTGAGCGGCCCGCCCGCCAGCAGGCGCGGCACCGGCCCGTCGCCGTACTGCTCGAACAGGGTGCGCACGATCTCGTCCGACTCGTACATCGCCTTGCCGGTGTTGGGATCCACCAGGTACGGGAACTGCTCGCGCCCGCCCTGAACGCGCACGAACGGCCGGTAGCGGGTGCCACCCTTGGGGCAGGGATGCACGAACGCCTCGAGGTCGAGCGCCGACAGCGCCTCGCGCACCTTGCGGCAGAACGGGCAGCTCTCGAACTCGTAGAGCTCGAGCGGCTTCTCGGGACGCGCCCCCAGCTTCTCGACGCGGACGCCGGCGGCGGCGCGCACCACGGTGGAGAGCAGGGAGCTGGCGACGTCGAGGGGTCGGATCACGGTCTGGTTCCTCCTGGAGAGAGAGTACTTCAGAAGAACCAGTCGAACAGGAAGTACCAGAAGTCCTCGGCCGAGCCGTACTGGGAGCGGTCGTTGCCCTTGAAGAGCTGGAGGTCAGGGGCGCTTCTTGAGCAGGGTGGCCGCCCCGCCCTCGCCGAGGATGCGGTCGAGGTAGCGGAGCACGTACTTGCCGAGCACGTCCGCCTCGAGGTTCACCCGGTCCCCCGGCCGGCGGCCGCCGAGGTTGGTCTCGGCCAGGGTGTGCGGGATCAGGGCGACGTCGAAGCCCGTGTCCTCGACGGCTACCAGCGTCAGCGACACGCCGTCGATGGCGATCGAGCCCTTCGGCACGAGCTGACGGGCGAACTCGGCGTCGCAGTCGACCGCGAAGCGCACGTCGTCGCCCCGACGCTCGAGGGCGCGCACGCGGCCGGTGGTGTCGACGTGGCCCTGCACGATGTGGCCGTCGAGGCGACCGTCGGCGCGCATCGCGCGCTCCAGGTTCACGACGCCGCCGACGGCGAGGTCACCCAGCGAGGTGCGCTCCATCGTCTCGCGCACCGCGTCGAAGTGGACGCGACCCCGCTCGGCCCCGGTCACCGTGAGACAGGTGCCGTTGACCGCGACGCTGTCGCCGAGCGCGACCTCGTCCGCGATCTCGGGCACCTCGACCTGGAGACGGACCAGCTCGCCGTCGCGCTCGAGCGACGCGACACGTCCCACGGCCTCGACGATGCCGGTGAACACGGGCTCAGGCCGGGAAGCGGCGGTCGATCTCGCGCAGCATGTGCTCGCGCACCGCTCCGTAGTCGGCCGGCAGCTCGATCGGCGGATTGGCGAACTCGGAGTCGATGCCCTCGAGCTCGAGCTTGTGGTACTTGACCTTGTAGTCCACGAACTTGAGCCCGTGTGCGGTGGACACCACCACCACCCGGTCGTCCACGCGCACCTCGCCGCGCTCCACCAGCTTGCGCAGCGCCGCCAGCGCCACGCCCGTGTGCGGGCAGTTGAACAGCCCGGTGCGGTCGGCGTGGACGGTGGCGTCCACCAGCTCCTGCTCGCTGGCCTGCTCCACGACGCCGTCGTAGGCCTGGAGCGCCGCGATCGCCTTCTCCTGCGACACCGGGTTCCCGATCTGGATCGCCGAGGCCAGCGTGGTCTGGGCGTGGATCGGCTCGAACACGCGGAAGCCCTTCATGTACGAGCGGTAGAGCGGGTTGGCGTTCTCGGCCTGCGCCAGGCAGATGCGCGGGCGCCGCTGCACCAGCCCGAGCTCCACCAGCATGTCGATGCCCTTGGCGAGCGCCGAGACGTTGCCGAGGTTGCCGCCCGGGATCACGATCCAGTCGGGCACCTCCCAGTCGGACTGCCGGATCACCTCGATCCCGACGGTCTTCTGGCCCTCGATGCGCAGGCTGTTCATCGAGTTGGCCAGGTAGATGCCGTCGCGCTCGGCCACCTGCTTGACGATCTCCATGCAGCCGTCGAAGTCGGTGTCGAGCTGGAACACGATGGCGCCGTTCGCAACCGGCTGGATCAGCTGCGCGATCGAGACCTTGCCGCGCGGCAGGAACACGATGGCCGGGATGCCGGCGGCGGCCGCGTAGGCCGAGAGCGCCGCCGACGTGTCGCCGGTGGAGGCGCACGCCACGGCGCGCACCGGCTTCCCGCGCGCGATCATCTCCTTGACCATCGAGACCAGGACGGTCATGCCGAGGTCCTTGAACGAGCCGGTGTGGGAGTTGCCGCAGAGCTTGATCCAGAGGTCCTCGACGCCGATCTCGCGGCCGTAGCGCTCGGCCCAGAACAGGTTGCTGTTGCCCTCGTACATCGACACGACGTTCTCGTTGTCGATCTCGGGGCACACCCATTCCTTGAGACCCCAGACGCCCGAGCCGTAGGGCCACTCGTTGCGGTGGGCGCGCTCCTGGAAGCGCTGCTTCCACTCGTCGGCCGGGGTCTTGCGCAGCTCGTCCATGTCGTGGACGACCTGGAGCAGGCTGCCGTCGCTCGAGGTGTAGACGACGTCGTCGAGCGGATAGCGCTCCGAAGAGTCGTGGATGGACTCGAACCAGGCGCGGTGGGCCGGCTTGTCGACCATGGTCAGAGGTCCTCCTCGATGCGGATCAGCCGCGTCGGTGCCGTCACGTCCGGCAGCCGGTCGATCTCCTCGAGAGCCAGGCGCACCGCCGACTCGCCGGCCGGATGCGTGAGCATCACCACCGGCACCGACTCGCCCGAGTGCCCCCTCCCCTTCTGGATCACCGACTCGATCGAGATCTCGTGCTCGCCCAGGATGCCGCCGATGTGCGAGAGCACCCGCGGGCGATCGAGCGCCGTGAAGCACAGGTAGCAGCGCGCGTGGAGCTCTCCCAGCGGCACCAGGGGCTTGGGCACCAGCTCCTCGGGCAGGTACGAGAGCGGCGGCACGCGGCCCGCCCGGCCGCTGCGCACGTCGCGCGCCAGCTCGATCAGGTCTCCCACCACGGCGCTCGCGGTGGGCAGCTCGCCCGCCCCGGCGCCGTAGTAGAGCGTCGGCCCCACCGCGTCCCCGCTCACCTCCACCGCGTTCATGGCGCCGTCGACCTTCGCCAGCAGGCTGGCGGCCGGGATCATGGTGGGGTGGACCCGCACCTCGACGCGCTCGGTGCCGTCCGCCTCGGTGCGCAGCTTGGTGATGCCGAGCAGCTTCACCCGGTAGCCGAACTCGCGGGCTGCCTCGAGGTCGAGCGGCTGGATGTTGCCGATGCCCTCGGTCGGCACCTCCTTGAAGGTGAGCTCGGCGCCGAACGCCATCGCCGCGAGCAGCGTGATCTTGTGGGCGGCGTCGATGCCGTCCACGTCGAAGGTCGGGTCGGCCTCGGCGTAGCCCAGCTCCTGGGCGCGCTTCAGCACCACCTCGAACGGCTCGCCGCCCTCCTCCATCTGGGTGAGGACGTAGTTGGTGGTGCCGTTGATGATGCCGTGCACGCTCTGGATCCGGTTGGCCGCCAGGCCCTCGCGCAGCGCGCGCAGGATCGGGATGCCGCCACCCACGGCCGCCTCGAAGGCCACGTCGGTGCCGCCGCTCCGCGCCGCGGCGAAGATCTCGGCCCCGTGCAGCGCCAGCAGCGCCTTGTTGGCCGTGACCACCGGCTTGCCGCGCTCGAGCGCGCGCAGCATCAGCTGGCGCGCGGGCCCGTAGCCGCCGATCAGCTCGACCACCAGGTGCACGGCGGGGTCGTCCACCAGCCCCTCGGCGTCGGCGTCGAAGCGCACGCCCGAGAGGTCGACGCCGCGGTCGCGCTCGAGATCGAGGTCGGCCACCCGCACCAGGCGCAGCGGGAAGCCCAGCCGCTGGGCGATCACCTCGGCGTTGGAGGCCAGCACCTTGGCGACCCCCGTGCCGATCGTCCCGAGCCCGATCAGGCCGACGCCGAGGGCCTCGCTCATCCGATCTGCTCGCGCAGGAAGCGGCGGATGCCGCGCACCCCCTGCCGGATCCGGTGGCGGTTCTCGACCAGGGCGAAGCGGACGTAGCCCTCGCCCATGTCGCCGAAGCCCACGCCGGGCGAGACCGCGACGCCGGCCTCCTGGATCAGGCGCTTCGAGAACTCGAGCGAGCCCATCGCGCGCAGCGGCTCCGGGATCGGGGCCCAGACGAACATGGTCGCGAGCGGCTTGTCGATCTTCCACGAGCCCGGGCCGGGCGCCGCCAGCCCGTCGATCAGGGCGTCGCGGCGCTCGCGGTAGACGTCCGCGGCCTCCTGGACGCAGTCCTGCCGGCCGCGCAGCGCCGTGATCGCCCCGACCTGGATCGGCGTGGGGATGCCGTAGTCGAGGTAGCTCTTGATGCGCGACAGCGCGTGGATCATGTCGCGGTTGCCCGCGGCGAAGCCCACGCGCCAGCCCGCCATCGAGTGGCTCTTCGAGAGCGAGCCGAACTCGATCGCGACGTCCTTCGCCCCCGGCACCTGCAGGATGCTGGGCGGGCGGTAGCCGTCGAAGCAGACCTCGGCGTAGGCGAAGTCGTGCAGCACCATCAGGTCGTGCGCGCGCGCGAACTCGACGATGCGCGCCAGGTACTGGAGGTCCACCACCTGGGTGGTCGGGTTGTGCGGGAACGACACCAGCAGCATCTTGGGCTGCGGCCAGGTGCGTGCCATCGCCCGCTCGAGGTTCTCGAAGAAGTCCGCGTCGGGACCCATCGGCACCAGGCGCAGGTCGCCGCCGGCGATGATCACCGAGTACTGGTGGATCGGATAGGCCGGGTCGGGACACATCACGACGTCGCCGGGTCCGATCGTCATCAGCACGAAGTGCGACAGGCCCTCCTTGCTCCCGATCACGGCGATCGCCTCGCCGTCGGGATCGACCTCGACGGCGTGGTTGCGCTGGTACCACTCGCTGATCGCCGCGCGCAGGTTGGGCACGCCGCGCGAGCTGGAGTAGCGGTGCGTGCGCGGGTTGCGCGCGGCCTCGCAGATCTTGTCGACCACGTGGGTGGGGGTCGGCAGGTCCGGGTTGCCCATCCCCAGGTCGATCACGTCCTCGCCGCGCCGGCGCGCAGCGGCCAGCAGCTCGGTCACCTCGGCGAACACGTAGGGGGGGAGTCGGCGCAGCTTGTGGAAGTCGTGGCGCACCACAGTCGCTCTTCCCAGCGGGGCGAGGGTTGACGAGGCGGGAGTTCGGTGCCCTAACTGCTGAAGAGTATTGGACAAATTCCCGCAGGGCAAGCACGGGCGGGGGTCCTTCGGCTGGCTCCGCGCGCTCATGTCGGCTCCCCTACGCTTCGCCGGCCGCACCGCGCTCGTGACGGGCGCCGCGAGCGGCAGCGGGCGCGCCACGGCGCGACGCCTCGGCGCCGAGGGGGCCGCGGTGGCCGCCGTGGACCGCGACGGGCCGGGCGCCGAGGCGACCGCCGCGGCGCTCGGGGAAGCCGGAGGCCGTGGGGCCGGCTTCGCCTGCGACGTCTCCGAGAGCGCAGCCGTCGGGGAGCTCGCGGCCCGGGCCGAGGCGGAGCTCGGCGTCCGGCTCAACGCGATCTGCCCGGGCGGCGTCGACACGCCGATGATCCGCGCGGGCGGCCCGCGCCGCGCTCCCGACGAGGCGGAGGCCGAGGCGCGCCGCGGGCGCGTCGCCGCCTACCAGTACTTCATGCCGATCAAGCGCCTGTCGAGCCCCGAGGAGCAGGCCGCCGCCATCGCCTTCCTCGCCTCGGACGAGGCGTCCTACATCAACGGCGTCGCCCTGGACGTCAACGGCGGCCTCTTCATGGCCTAGCTGATGGGCTTCGCTCGCCTGCGGCTCGCTGCGCGCGCCCTCCGGGCGCTTGCACGGGCTTTCTGCCGCGCGGGCTCCTAGTCGAGTATCCTGCAAGGACCCTGCAAGCGCCCGAAAGGCGCGCGCAGTGAGGCGAAGCCGAACGAAGTCCTTGGAGCCGGCGCGCGCAGTGAGGCGAAGCCGAACGAAGTCCTTGGAGCCGGCGCGCGCAGTGAGGCGAAGCCGAACGAAGTCCTTGGAGCCGGCGCGCGCAGCGAGGCGAAGCCGAACGAAGT
>JASJBO010000199.1 GCA_030066475.1 Myxococcota bacterium | reverse complement strand
GCTGGTGCCGAAGCTGTCGACCCGGATCGAGACGGGCTCCGCGACGCCGATCGCGTAGGCCAGCTGCACCTCGCAGCGGCTGGCGAGCCCCGCCTTCACGATGTTCTTCGCGACCCAGCGCGCCGCGTAGGCCGCGCTGCGGTCGACCTTGCTGGGGTCCTTGCCCGAGAACGCGCCGCCGCCGTGGCGCCCCATGCCGCCGTAGGTGTCCACGATGATCTTGCGGCCGGTCAGCCCGGCGTCGCCCATCGGGCCGCCCACCACGAAGCGCCCGGTCGGGTTCACGTGGAAGATGGTGTCGTCGTCGAGCCACGCGCTCGGCAGCGTGGGCCGGATGACCTTCTCGATCACGTCCTTGCGGATCTGCTCGTGGGTGACGTCAGGGCTGTGCTGGGTCGAGAGCACGACCGTGTCGATGCGGCCCGGCATGCCGTCGCTGCCGTACTCGACGGTCACCTGGGACTTCGCGTCGGGCCGCAGGTAGTCGAGCTCGCCCGACTCCATGCGCTCGCGCTGCGTCTGGATCAGCCGGTGCGCCAGCAGGATGGGCGCCGGCATCAGCTCGTCGGTCTCGTTGCAGGCGTAGCCGAACATCATGCCCTGGTCGCCCGCGCCCTGCTCCTTGTGCAGCCCCTCGGTCTCGTTGACACCGACCGCGATGTCCTGCGACTGCTGGCCGAGCGCCACCATCACGCCACAGGTCGAGGCGTCGAAGCCCATCTCGGAGTTCGTGTAGCCGATGTCGTGCACGACCTGGCGCACCAGCTTCTCGTAGTCCACGTCGGCGTCGGTGGTGATCTCGCCGGCGAGCATCACGAAGCCGGTCTTCGTGACGGTCTCGCAGGCGACGCGCGAGCGGGGGTCCTGCGCCAGCAGCGCGTCGAGCACCGCGTCGGACACCTGGTCGCACATCTTGTCGGGATGGCCCATCGAGACCGATTCGGACGTGAACAAGGAGCGGGCGGCCATGGTTCCCCCTGGGATTGGTGCGAGGCGGCGGAGTCTATTCGACCGCCGCGGGCGCCTCAACCGGCGCCCCCGGCCTCATCGTCCGTCTCGGCCGCCTCGATGAGCCTGCCGAGCGTGGCGACCGCCGACTCGGCGTCCTCGCCCACCGCCCGCACCCGGAGCCGGGTCCCCGGCCCGGCGGCCAGCGACAGCAGCGAGAGCACGCTGCGCCCGCTCACCCACTCGTCGCCCCGCGCCACCTCGATCTCGGCCTCGAAGCGGGCGGCGAGCGTCACGAAGCGGCCCGCCGGGCGGGCGTGGAGGCCCAGCTCGTGGCGCACCGTGAATTCGCGCTCGCAGGCCGCCCCACCGCTCACCGATCGTCGTCCGGCAGGATCTCGCTGGCCACCGAGATGTTGCGCTTGCCGTAGTCCCGGATGAAGGGCGCCAGCTCCTCGAGGGGCTTCGGCTCCGTCAAGGTGGCCAGCTTGATCAGCATCGGCAGGTTCAGCCCGGTGACCACCTCGACGCGGTGTTCGGCCAGGAACGAGAGCGCCATGTTCGAGGGCGTGCCACCGAACATGTCGGTGAGCACCAGCACGCCGCTGCCCTGGTCGGCGCGGCGCAGCGCCTCGGCGATCGCCTCGCGCATCTCGTCGACCGACTGCTTCGGGTCGATCGACACGGACTCGAACTGCGGGCCCTCCGGCACGATCAGGCGCAGTGCCTGGAGGAACTCCTCCCCGAGCCGATAGTGGGTGACGATCAAGACTCCGGTCATCTCAGGATCCCTTCTCCACGTCTCGATGCTGCAGGTTCACGTCGCGGCCCTCGGCGCGCAGGCTCTCGGCCAGCGCCTCGACGATCGCGACCGAGCGATGTCGGCCTCCGGTACAGCCGATCCCGATGGTCAGATACGCCTTGCCCTCCTCGTCGTAGAGGGCGAGCAGGAAGTCGAGGAACCCCCGCAGCCGCGACAGCAGCTCCTGCGAGCGCTCGTGCTCGAGCACGAAGCCCGCCACCTTGGCGTCGAGGCCCGTCTGGGGGCGCAGATCGGGCTCGAAGTGGGGGTTCGGCAGGAAGCGCACGTCGAAGAGCAGGTCGGCGGCCGGCGGCACGCCGTACCGATAGCCGAAGGACACCAGGTTCACGACGCCGAAGCGCGCCTGGCCCGACACCAGCCGCACCACGGTGTCGCGCAGCTGGTGGATGTTGAGCTGCGACGTGTCGATCACGTGGTCGGCGAGTCGGGCCACCTCCTCGAGCAGCGTGCGCTCGCGCGCGATGCCCTCCTCGACGGTCCCTCCCGGCGCCAGCGGGTGCACGCGGCGCGTCTCGCGGTAGCGGTTGACGAGCACCTGGTTCGCGCAGTCGAGGAAGATCACGTCGACGCGCGACCCGCCGCGGCGGATCGACTCGACCACGGCCGGAAAGCCCGCCAGGAACGCCTCCTCCCGGGCGTCGATGGCGAGCGCGACGTCGGTGATCGGCTGGCTGGCCTTGGCGCACAGGTCGAGGGCCTGCTCGATGAGCTGCGGCGGGATGTTGTCGATGCCGTACAGGCCGAGGTCCTCGAGCGCACCCATCGCGGTGGTGCGGCCCGAGCCGGAGAGCCCGCTCACGAACACGATGCGCGGCCGCTCGGCGCTCATTCCCGCTCGGCCTCGGCGCGGACGCGCGCATCGAGCCGCCCCGCCGCGGAGCGCCCGCGGCGTCGCAGCGCCTGGTCGCGCACCGCCACCTCGACCAGGCTCGCCAGGCTGCCCGCCGGGCGCACCGGCAGCACCAGCGCCGGCACCTCCACGCCCTCCCAGCACTCGGTGCTCCGCTCCAGGCCCAGGCGCTCCACGTCCCTGTCGGCCCGCCACGCCTCGAGCCGGCACACCAGGCCCACCCGCGTGCGCTCGGTGACTGCCTCCGGCCCGAACAGGTCCGGCACGTAGACGATGCCCACGCCGCGCAGCTCGAGGTGGTGCTGGATCAGCTCCGGCGCGCTGCCCCACAGCGCGCCGTCTTCGCCGCGCGAGAGCAGCACCACGTCGTCCGCTGCCAGCCGGTGGCCGCGGCGCACCAGCTCGAGGGCGCACTCGCTCTTGCCGATGCCGCTGGGGCCGACCAGCAGCACGCCCTCGCCCTCCACCTGCACGAGCGCTCCGTGGGCCCGCGCCATGGGTCCCCGCTCAGAACTTTGCGTCTTCCTCCTCGATGGCCCGGAAGACCTCGTCGCGGGTCTCGGCCTCGAGGAGACGTTTGCGGAACGTCGCGTCGCGGAAGAACCGGGAGATGCGCGCCAGCGCCTTGAGGTGCTGGCCGCCCGAGTGCTCGGGCACCACCAGCAGGAAGAACAGGTGCGTGGGCTGTCCGTCGATCGACTCGAAGTCCACGCCCGTGCGCGAGCGCGCGAAGGACGCGAGCAGCCGGTTCAGGCCACCCAGCTTGCCGTGCGGGATCGCGACCGACTCGCCGATCCCGGTGCTCTGGAGCCGCTCGCGCTCGCTCAGGACCTCGAGCAGGCGCTCCTCGTCGAGCTCGGGCTCGGCGCTCGCCAGGGCGCCCGCCATCTCGGCCAGCACGTCGCGCTTGGCTGAGCTCTGGAGGTCGAGGACGACCGCATCCCTGACGAGAATGTCCGTGATCTTCATGCACCACCCCGGGCCCGCCGCCGCAGGCTAGCCGACCCGCCTTCGCTTCGTCGAGGACAGGATGTTCATGGCTTCCCGATACTTCGTGACCGTGCGGCGGGCGATGTCGATGTTCCCGCTGCGCAACATCTCGGCGATGCGCTGATCCGAGAGCGGCCGGCGCGGGTCCTCGGCCGAGATGATCCGGCGGATCTTCTCCTTCACGCTCTCGCTGGCGATCGCGTCGCCCTGCACCCGGTTGATGCTCGAGTTGAAGAAGAACTTCAGCTCGAAGATGCCCTGGGGCGTGTGGGCGTACTTGTTGGTGGTGACGCGGCTCACGGTCGACTCGTGCATGCCGATGTCCTCGGCCACGTCGCGCAGGTTCAGCGGCCGCAGGTGCTGGACGCCGCGCTCGAAGAACTCGCGCTGGTGCTTGATGATGCTCTGCATCACCTTGTAGATGGTCCGCTGGCGCTGGTGGATCGACTTGATCAGCCACATCGCCGCGCGCACCTTGTCCTGCACGTAGTCGCGCGTGTCCTTGGCGACGCCCTCCCCGCCCCGCGCCAGCACGTCGCGGTACAGGGCGTTGATCTTCAGCTTCGGCAGCCCGTCCTCGTTCAGGACCACGTGGAACTCGTCGCCCACCTTGTGCACGTAGATGTCGGGGACGATGTAGACCGGGTCCTCGCCGCCGAACGGCCGCCCCGGGCGCGGCTCGAGCCGGCCGATCACGTCGGCGGCGGCGCCCACCTCCTCGACCGTGATGCCGAGCGTGCGCGAGATGCCCCGGAAGTCGCGCCGCTGGAGCGCGTCGATGTGCTCGTCCACCAGCACGCGCACCAGCGGGTCGGCGATCTCGAGCGCGTCGATCTGGAGCAGCAGGCACTCGCGCAGGTCGCGGGCTCCCACGCCGGTGGGGTCGAGCTGCTGGATCTTGCCGAGCGTCGCCTCGACGGTCTCGAGCGGCACGCCCGAGCGCTTGGCGATCTCCTCGAGATCGGCGCGCAGGTAGCCGTGCTCGTCGAGGTTGCCGACGATCCACTGCGCCGCCTGCCGTTCGGCCTCCTCGAAGCTCGACAGCTGGATCTGCCACTCGAGGTGCTCGGCCAGCGTCTCGCGCCGCGTCAGGGTGGCCTCGAACGAGCGCCGCTCGTCGTCCTCGCGCCCCTCGCCCTGGAAGCCCGTCTGCGGATAGGCCTCCGCGTAGCTCTGCCAGTCGATGTCGGCGATCTTCTCGGTGTCGCTGGCCTCGCGGTTCTCGGGGACTTCGCTCTGGGCCTCGGCCAGCTCGGTCTGGGGCTGCTCGCTCTCGGCCTGGACCTCGCGCGGCAGCTCCTCCTCGGTCTCGAGGGTCTCCTCGAGCACCGGGTTCTCCTGGAGCTCCTGGTTCACGACGTCGGCCAGCTCGAGGCTCGACAGCTGCAGCAGCTTGATGGCCTGCTGCAGCTGGGGCGTCATCACCAGCTGCTGGCTGAGTCGGAGCTGCTGCTTGATCTCGATGGCCATGCCCGCGTGGATCCGTCCCTAGTTCAGCCTGAAGTTCTCGCCCAGATAGATCTCGCGCACGGTGGTGTCCTCGACGATGTCGTCGGGCGTCCCGTGCCGCAGGATCCGGCCGTCCTTGATGATGTAGGCCCGGTCGCAGATCGAGAGCGTCTCGCGGACGTTGTGATCGGTGATCACGATCCCGATCCCGCGCTCGCGGAGCTGCTGCACGATCTTCTGGATGTCGGACACGGCGATCGGGTCGATCCCCGAGAAGGGCTCGTCGAGCAGCATGAACTTCGGCTCGAGCACCAGCGCCCGGGTGATCTCGACCCGCCGCCGCTCGCCGCCCGAGAGCGAGTCGCCGCGCAGCCGGACCTTGTCGGCCAGCCCCAGCTCCTCGAGCAGCTCGCGCAGCCGCTCGCGCCGCCGCGCCGCCTTCGGCTCGACCGTCTCGAGGATGGCGTTGACGTTCTGCCCCACCGACAGGCGCCGGAAGATCGACGGCTCCTGCGGGAGGTACACGATGCCGAGCCGCGCGCGCCGGTGCATCGGGAGCCGCGTGATCTCCTGCTCGCCCAGGTGCACCACGCCGGCGCTCGGCTGGACGCCCCCGACGATCAGGTTGAAGGTCGTGGTCTTGCCGGCGCCGTTGGGCCCGAGCAGCCCGACCACTTCCCCCGGGCCGCAGGCCAGGTCGATCCCCGCGACCACCTCGCGCTGGCCGTAGCGCTTGCGGAGCCCCTCGGCGCGCAGCAGCGACTCGCTCACGAGTCCCCCTCGCGGTTCATGTCGAGTCGCGTGTTGCCGCGCACCTGGATGCGGTCCTCGGCCAGGAAGATGGTGATCTCGTCGCCGCGCACCCGGTCGTCGCGCTCGCGCAGCTCGGCCTCGCCGACGCAGAGCAGGCGCTGGTCGGCGTTGAAGAAGGTGGCCTCGTCGCACAGCAGCTCGCGCTCGAGCTGCGCCACCCGCACGCGGCCGGTGGCCACCAGCCGCTCGGGCTCGCTCTCGCCGGGCGGATAGAAGGCCTGGAGCCGATCGGAGCGCAGCTTCAGGTCGCCCTGCGAGGCGCGCACGTTGCCGGTGAAGATGATGGTGCGGCGGCCGCCCTCGGTGATCGCGTCGATCTCGCTGGCGTTGATCTGGAGCGGATCGTCGCTGTCGCCGCCCAGCAGGCCGCCGCCGCCCTCCGACTCGCTGGCCTCCGGAATCGGCGGCGGCTCGGGGCGGGCCGACACCGCCGGAGCCGACGGCTCGGAGGCACCCTCGCGCAGCCCGGCCACGACGCGGGCGGCCAGCCGCGCGGCGGTCTCCAGCAGGGCTTCGGCGTCGGTGCGGGGCGCCTCCTCGACGAAGGTGCCCACCAGCGCTCCCGTCGCGGCCTCGCGCACCCGCACGTCGATGCTCGTCTTGCGGCCGAAGCGGCTGGCCCGGCCGGTCACGATCACCTCGCTCCCGGTCTGCTCGCCCCAGGCCCGCAGCCGCTCCGCGTCGGGCTCGGGGTCCGGCGCTCCCCCGAAGGCCGCCGGCCCGATGGCCGCGATCCCCTGCGTGGCGCCGAGACGGTCGGCGAGCAGCGTGGAGACGTCGGGCACGTAGATCCCCTCTGGGGCCACGCGCTCGAAGGGAGCGACCCCGATGGTCCACTCCTCCTTCGGCGGAACCGCATGCGCACTCGAGGCGGCCAGGGCGGCAGCCCCGACGCAGATCAGCAGCAACCCGATGCCTCGCGCTGCGCTCACGGAGCCTCCACCACGCCCGCCCCGGAGACGAGGCGGAGGCGCCCGGTCTTCACCCAGTACCGGAAGCCGCCGCCGCGGAAGATCTGGCCGCCGTCGACGATCTCGACGGGGTCGTTGGTCCAGGCCATGTCGCGCTCGGCCTCGTAGACGAGCGTCGGGCCGCGGAAGCGGCGGCCGTCGGCGAAGACCCCGCGCACGTCGCCCTCGGCGGTGAAGTCCGAGGTCGCGAGCTGGAAGCGGCCGCGCTGGCAGCGCAGGTCGAGACCGCGCGTGCCGTCGTCGCCGCTCAGGCGCGCGTGCACCGTCGTGAGATGGGCGACGTCTTCCTTGGGATCGAGCTCGGCGCGCTCCGCCTCGACCAGGATCTCGGTCTGCTCGCGGCGCGTGCCGACGAACGTCATCCCCTCGAGCGTGAGGGTGGGCTCGCCAGCCCAGGCGGGTGCTGCCAACAACGTGGCCAGCGCCAGGCTCGCGAGGCCACGCAGAGTGACTGCACGCATCCCCATGCAAGGATCATACCGCCAGGGCCGGAAGGGAACAAGGAAAGATCTGCCGGCATCGCCCCGTCGCGGGCGGCGGCTGAGCGCGCGCCGTTCGCTCTAGCGGTAGCGCCTCTGCTCGTGCCCGAAGATCGTCTTGAACGGCTCCTGCGTCACGAGCCAGTGGGCCGGGCGCAGGAGGATCGTGTCGAACAGCACGCCGATCGGGTGGAGCACGTAGGCGGCGATCCGGACGGGGTGGCCCGACTTCCGGCGCTTGTAGTCGTCGGCCGACGCGGGCGCGGCCATTCCGAGCACGAGCCCCAGACCCAGCAGCCCGACGGCGATGCGCCGCAGGGCCGCGCGCCGCACCCTCCCGCTCCGGGCGGGCTCCCGGGTGGCTCGATCGAGGCGCTGCTGGGCGATTCCCGAGCTGGTCATGGCCACTCTCCATCGGACGGTCCATCGGACGGCGCGGCGTTGCGCTGGAGCTGCCGGAACGTAGCGCGGATCGGCGCGGCCCGCGCCCTGCGCTCAGGGCGGCCCGCGCCGCAGCGCGCGCTCCGTGAAGAGGTCCTCCGGCACCTCGGTCTCGTAGTCCACCTCGGAGAAGCGGAAGCGCGTGGCGTGGCCGCTGCGGTGGTTTTGCACCTCGACCAGGTGCGGCGTCCAGATGCCCTGCACGCGGCGGATCTGGTCCAGGCGGGCGGTCTTGAGCCGCTGCCCGCCTGGGGTCCAGTACTCGACCAGGCGCGGCAGCCACAGCTCGGCGTCCACCCGCATCAGCATGCGGCCGTAGCCGAGCTCGTCGGCGGTGTCCGCGTCCACCGGCGTGGCCTCGAGCAGCCAGCAGCGGTGGCCGTCGACCTGCTCCTCGCCGAGCACTGCGAACCGGTAGTCGGCCAGGTCGAGCTTCGTCTCCTTCTTCAGGTCCTCGTAGCTGAAGTCGGTGCCGAGGAACGAGCGCCCGCGGTCGGAGGTCGAGATGCGCCGCGACCTGCGGACGGCCGGGAGGTAGAGCCACTGGTCGTCCGTGCGGTCGGCTGCCTCGTAGTCGTAGGTCAGGAACGCCGTGCCGCGCACGGTCTTCGGCGTCTCGAAGAACAGCACGGCTCGCCGCGCGCCGTCCCGGTCGAGCCGGAACGAGCGGGTCGCGCGGGTGCGCGTCCTGCCGCCCTTGCCGATCAGCTCCATCTCGAGCCGCCGCGACACGGCCGCGCCGTCGTCGCGCGCGACCAGGCGGCGGGCGACCTCGTCTCCGGACGGGGGCTCGGCAGCGCGCGCCGGGCACGCCGCCAGCGACAGCATCAGGGCGAGCGGGACGACGAAGCGCATGGCCGCCTACTGGAACACCAGTCCCGCGAAGCGCTCGAGCGCCTCGATGCGGTGCAACGTGATCTGGCCGCGCTCCATGCTCAGGACGCCCTGCTCGGCCCAGACGCGGATCTGCTTGTTCACGCTCTCGCGCGAGGTCCCCACCATGCTCCCGAGCTCGCTCTGTGAGAGGTTCAGCGTGAGACGCAGGCCGTCCCCGGTCTCTTCACCGTACAGCTCGCCGAGCTCCAGCAGCTTCTTGGAGAGGCGGGCCGGCAGGTTCAGGAAGATCGTGTCCTCCACCAGCTCGCTGATGCGCACCAGGCGCTGCGCGACCACGCCCAGCAGGTTGATCGCCACCTCCGGCTGCTGGCGCAGGAACTGGAGGAAGTCGCGCCGCTCCAAGACCAGCAGCTCGCAGTCGGTGAGCGCCGTCACCGTCGCCGTGCGCCGCCCTCCGGCCAGCAGCGCGAGGTCGCCGAACACCTCCCCTTCGTCCATGATGTTCAAGGTCACGTCGGCGCCCTCGGGCGAGGTCGTGGCGACCTTGAGCCGGCCGCTCACGGTCACGTAGACCTGCGCGCCCTCGTCGCCCTTGTGGAACAGCTCCTGACGCGCAGGCAGCGTCCGGGTATGCGCCACCTTCGCGAGGGCGTCGAGCTGACCGACCTCCAGCTGGGCGAACAGCGGAACCCGCTCGAGCAGCTCGCGGCGCCGCTCCGTCACTCAAACCACCTCGATCCGGATGCCGCGGCTCTCGAAGCGGTCCTCGACGTCGTCCTCGAGGAACGCGGCCGCCTCCGGCCGGTCGCGCAGGTGCGCGTCGAGGTGGGCGAGTCCCAGCGCGCGCAGCACCGCGTAGGCGTGATCTCCCGGGCTCAACTCCGCCATGGGCGGGATCTTCCCGGAGAGTGCGCCGATCTCGACGGGCAGCTCGCCCGCGACGGCCGATGCCATCGCCGCCATGCTGCGCATCATCTCGTGCGTCTCCTCGACCCGGTCGCAGAAGTGCATGTGGTCGGCATCGCGCAGGACCACCATGCGCGGGGCGCCGCGCGTGCGGGCGCGCAGCTCGTGCATGCCCGCCAGCGGCAGCAGGGTGTCGCGGTCGGCGACCAGGAACAGGGTGGGCACCTCGCGGCCGCTCTCGAGGTCGAGCGCGTCGCGGAACGGGTTCTCCGGGGTCAGCGGCGTCTCGCCGCCGGCCGGCGCCAGGGGCAGCGCCGCGCGCACGCGCGGGTCCCGGGCGGCGACCGCCAGCGAGGTCCAGCCGCCGAAGCTGTGGCCGCTCACGCCGATGCGGTCGGCGTCGATGCGCAGCCCGCTCGGGGAGTCCTCCAGCACGCGGTCGATCGCGAAGCTGAGGTCGGCGGGCCGGTCGCGCAGGAACCCGCCCATTGCCCCCTCGGCGTCCCAGGCCGGACTGCCCCCGCGGGCGGCGAGTGCGAGCTGCATCATGTCGCCGACGGTGTTGCCCGTGTGATCCACCGCGACGACCGCGTAGCCGTGGCTCGCGAGATGCGTGCACAGGTGCGTGGTCTGGCGCCGGTGTCCGCCGAAGCCGTGGGAGAAGACGAGCAGCGGCAGCGGCTCGGCGGAGGGCGCGGGCACCGCGTCGCGTACCGCATCCTGCGCGGTCGCGGGCGCCATCGGCAGCACCTGGTAGCGATCGCGCGTCCCCTCGGCGAGATCGCGACCGCGGTGCTCCTCCTCGGCGGGATACCACAGCTCGCACGGCAGCGGGCGCCCGCGCGCCAGGTCGTTCCAGCTCAGCGTACGGACCCCGACGGGGTGCACGCCGCGGTCGAACGGGTCGTAGGGCATCGGCCGGTCTCCTGCGGAGGCCCTCGGCCCCCGGCGCATGACGATAGCCCGATCTAGGACTTCGCTCGCCTGC
>JASJBO010000013.1 GCA_030066475.1 Myxococcota bacterium | reverse complement strand
ATCCTCAGGGATCCCGCTTCGACTCGTCGTCGTCCTCGCTCCCCAGGATCCGCCGCACGGTGCGCGATACGTCGGCGCTGAGGCGTTCCACGGTGCCGCGGATCTCGCCTACCACGTCCTCGCCCGCGCTGGCCAGGTCAGCGAGCTGGTCGCGGACCGAGCGCAGCCGTCGCTCGACGTCCTCGATCTGCTCGTGGGCCTCGATGCGGCCCTCCGCCAGCCGCTTCTTGAGGCGCGCCTTCACCTGCGCCAGCCGGGCGAGCTGCTCCTCGAGCTCGGCCTCGGCCTTCTGCTGGTAGGCGTGCTGCTTGGTGGTCCAGGCGCTCCAGCCCTCGGAGCGTCCGCTCGAAGCGGACGGAGACCGGGACGAGCGCCGGCGGGCAGGCATGCGAGAGCCAGTAGCCCCTTCCAACGCGTTCTGTCAACCTGCCGACCCCGCCGGAGGAGCCGATGCGGATCGTGATCGTGGGCTGTGGCTACGTGGGCACCGAGCTGGGCGTCCAGCTCGCCGCGGCCGGCGACGTGGTCTACGGCATCCGTCGCCACGTCGAGGGACTGCCCGAGGCCGTCCTGCCGGCCGAGGGCAACGTCACCGACCGCGATTCGCTCTACTCGGCCTTGATCGCCGCCGGCACGCCCGACGTCGTCGTCTACACGGCGGCCGCGGGACAGCGCGACGAGCGGACCTATCGCGACGTCTACGTCGAGGGCCTGCGCAACACCATCGACGTCGCCTCCGAGATGGGCACGCCGCGCCGCGTGCTCTTCACGTCGAGCACCGCCGTCTACGGCCAGGCCGACGGGAGCTGGGTCGACGAGTCGAGCCCCACCGAGCCGGCGCACTGGAACGGCGCGATCATGCTCGAGGCGGAGCAGGCGCTCCGCGACGGGGACGTGCCGGGCACCGCGCTGCGGCTGGGGGGGATCTACGGGCCCGGGCGCAACCGCCTGATCGAGCGGGTGCGCACTGGCGAGGCCCGCCTGGCGCCCGGTCCGCTCTACACCAACCGCATCCACCGCGACGACGCCGTCTCGGCCCTGCGCTGCCTGATCGATCGCGAGGTGGCGGGCGACTCGCTCGACCCGGTCTACGTGGGCGTGGACGACGAGCCGGCCGACGAGGCGGAGGTGCTGCGCTGGCTCGCCGAGCGGATCGGAGCCCCCGAGCCGCAGCCCGCGGGCGAGGGCGCCGCCCCGACGCGCGGCAGCAAGCGCTGTCGCAACGCGCTCCTGCGCGCGGCGGGGTGGTCGCCCTGCTATCCCAGCTTCCGCGAGGGCTACGCGGCCCTGCTGGAGGGCTGAGCGCCGCTACTCGACGGTGATCGTGATGCGCTTCGACACCACCGGCGGGTCGTGCGGAACGTGCAGGTGGTCGCCGAGCACGAGCTGCAGCGTGTGGGAGCCCGGCGCCAGCTCGATCGTCGTCTCGGTCTGACCGCCGCCGAAGTGCTTGTGGTTGTCGTCGGCGGGCACCGGCTGGCCCGGGGGCGGCGTCGGCGCGTCGATGATCACGTGATGGTGCCCGGTGTTCTTGCGCTGCACCCCGGCCGGCGCGACGCCCATGCCGCGCAGCCCGAAGCGCACGGTCACGGGGCTCGACACGGTCGCGCCGTCGGTCGGCGAGATGAAGTAGAGCTCGGCCCCGGGCGGCGACGCGGAGCGCTCGATGTGACCATGACCATCCGCCAGCGCCGCGGACGGGAGCAGCAGCGCGGCCGCGATCGGCAGCGTACGGAGCAGGGCCTGGATCATCGCACGTTCCTCCCGAGCGGAGCCTAGACGATCCCCTCCAGCCGATCCAAGCTGCCAGCCTGGCGCACGTCCCTTGCCTCAGCGCTCGGCATCCCAGCGCGCGGCGAACAGGTGCAGGTCGCCGAACGACGCCAGGTGCTCGTGGCCCGAGAGCCGGGCGAAGACCCCGACGTCCTCGTGCTGCACCAGCATGTGGGTGACGCCGAGCTGCCGCAGCCTGGCGTCCGCCGGGTGGACCCGCGCGATCAGGAAGTCGCGCGAGTACGCCCGCACCCGGAAGTCGCGTCGGGCCGAGGCGACGAACGACACGTGCGCGTAGCGGTTGTAGATCCTCTGGTGGCGGCGCGCGGGATCCAGCGCGTGCCAGAAGTCGAGCTGGGGAACGGCGTGGAGTCCGTTGAGGGAACGCACCCCCTGCATCCAGATCAGGTTCGCGAGCTCCGGCCGGCCGAAGGCCAGCCACGTGGTCTGGCCGCCGTGCTCGCGGTCGATCGCCCGGATGCGCTGCGAGAGCGGGTTGTCGAGCACGAACGCGGAGCCGCCGCGCACGACCGGGTTGAACCACGCCGTCGTCGCGAGCGTGGCGGCGAGCAGCACGGCCAGCGGCAGCCAGGCGCGGCGCGCCCGCAGAGCCAGTGCGGCCAGCGCGGCGTTGGCGGCGGCCAGTGCCAGCCCCCAAGCGAGCTCGAGGTCGGGCAGCACGGCGGCGAGCTGCCACGCGGCGATCCCCAGCAGCGCGCCCCAGAGCGCCGCGATGGCGAGCGTGGGCGCGAGCGGCGCCACGCGCTCGCGCGGCGTGCGGGCCAGCAGGCGCAGCAGCAGCAGCAGGTCGACCACGCCGAGCGCGAGGGTGGAGCGCCGCCCCGGCACCAGGCTCCAGCCGCTCGCGCGCGCCAGCCACTCGGGAATGCCCAGCGTGGCGTGCACGGCCAGCGCCGCACCGAGCAGCGCCAGACCGGCCTCGACGGCGTCGAGCCCCGGTCCGCCGCGCGCGCGCCGCACCAGCGCGGCCGCCAGCACGACCGGCGACAGCAGCCACCACGACGCGGCCTCGCAGACGTTGTCCAACGGACCCCAGTCCTCGATCCGCAGCGGCAGCAGCAGGTTCGAGCCGAGCAGCTCCCAGAGCGAGCGATCCCCGCCCGTGGCGATGCGCCGCCCGGGGAACGCCGTGCTCTGCATCGCCTCGATCGCCTCGCCGCCCGCCGCGAGCAGGAGCGCCACCGCGCCGAGCGCGATCGCGGCGCCGCCGACGAGCGCGCCCGCGCGCCATCCCGCGTGGCGCCGCAGCTCGAGCGCGTCGCGGTGCTGCCACGCGAGGGTCGCGAACAGCAGCGCCAGCAGGGTCGCGATCGGGACCTGGAAGGGCGGATAGAGCGTCAGCGCCATGCAGCCCCCGGCCCAGCCGAGCAGCAGCCCGCAGCCGGCGATCGAGACGCGGCGGCGCGCCCAGGTGATGCCGAGCAGCGCCAGGAAGGCGAGGCCGCCGTAGATCAGGTTGCGCGTGGGCCGCAGCGACCAGAGCTGGAGGAAGGGCGACGCGGCCAGCGCTGCGCTCGCCAGCAGCGAGAGCCCCAGCCGGTTGCCCGAGACCACCAGGAACACCAGCAGCCAGACGCCCGCGACGCCGAGCAACCGACTCCACCACATCCACGCCATGCCGGCGTCGGGCCCCAGGAAGAAGCCCCACACCGTTGGGCGGAACGCCACCAGCGGGTGCGCCACCGGCACCGGGAAGGGGACCGAGACGTTGAAGCCGTTGCCGATCGCTCGGTTGAGCAGCGGGAAGGAGGGCTCGTGGCGGGTCTGGGCGAGCGCGAGCGCGAGGATCACGTTCCAGTCGTCGCTGCGGATCATCCGCGGCTCGCCGCGCAGCACCTCGACCGGCTCCGACCCGTCGATCACGGTGTGCCAGGCGGGGATCGAGTAGCCGTGAAGGCCGAGTGCGACCGCCGCGGTGAACCACAGCCCGGCCGCCAGCGCGAGCCCGGCCAGGGCGCGCGAGGCGCGGGGCAGCGGCGCCGTCACGCGGCCCGCTCGGCGGTCTGGGTCCGAGCTCCCCGCGCCGCCACGATCAGCCCGACGCCCGCCACCGTCGCTACGCCGAGACCGAGGCGGAAGCGAGTCGGCTCGTAGCGCAGCTCCACCCGGTGCTCGCCTGCCGGGACCTCCACCGCGCGGAACACGGTGTTGGCTCGCAGCATCGGGGCGGGCTCCCCGTCGACCCAGGCGCGCCAGCCCGGGTAATACGCGTCCGTCACGACCACGGCGCCCGCGGTCTCACCGCGCGCGCGCAGGACGATCCACTCGGCCTGCCACGACTCGACTTCGACCTCGCCCGGCACGGCATCCGCGGCGCCCGGCTTCGCCAGCGCCGGCGGCAGCGGCTCGAGCAGGGCGCGGCGTGCAGGGTCGAAGCCACGCGACGCGATCCGCGCCAGCGCGCGATCGGGATCGGCCGGCTCGGGCTCGGCGGCGGCGACGCGATAGGCGCGCGGCACCGCGTTCGCGTTGGTGTAGACGCGTCGCTCGGCCTCGGGCGGCGTGCGCAGCCGGTAGCGCAGCGACGGCCACGGATGGGCCTCGCGCGTCGCCAGCAGGTCGACGCCGAGCGCGTCGAGCACGCCCGCATGTTGCGGCGTCCGCGGCAGCTCGACGCGCCCCGAGAATGGCGCGCGCACGACCGAGCGCCCCTTCGCGCCGGGCGCCGGGTCGACGCTGAGCGCCCGGCCCACCGAGAAGAAGGTCAGGGCGCGCGCGGTGGGGACCAACGTGAGTGGCTCCAGGTCCTGCACCACGCGCAGGCCCGGCGGAGCGCCGACCTTCTCGGCGCTGCGGGTGAACAGCGCGCTCGTCCAGTCTCCGTCCGGCGCGTCGCCGAGCAACGCGACGAGCTCGTCCAGCGGCCGGGTGGCGGGCTCCTGGAACGGAAAGCGCATGCCGTGAGGCTGCAGCAGCACGATCGGAGCCAGCGCGAGCGCTGCGCCCGCCAACCCGAGCCCGACCCGTGCCGCGCGGGTCCGTGCCAGGGCCGCCAGCCCGCTCACCCCCACGCCCGCGAGCACCGCCACGGCGAGGCAGGTCAGCAGCCGATACCGGAACGGGAAGCGAAAGTCGCCCAGGACGGGGAGGTGGCGCAGCCAGCCGTAGACCGGAAGATGCTCGGGGAACGAGGCTGCCAGGGCCAGCAGTCCCACGCCGAGCAGCATCCAGGTGCGCAGCGAGGCACGCAGCACCAGCCCCGCGGCGACGAACCCGAGGGCCGTGAGACTGGGAATGGCGTCGTTGCCCCAGAGGTCGAGCAGCTGTCCGCCGAAGCGCGCGGGATCGTGTGGCCCCGACCCGAAGACGGCCTGTGCCTCGACCAGCGAGCCCACTGCCCGACAGCTGTGCGCCACGAGCTCGAGCGCCGGGAGCATCAAGGGGGCGGCGAGAGCGAGTCCGGCGGCGGCGCCGACGCCCAGCCAGAGCGCGCCGCGCAGCGGCGGGCGGCGCGTGGCGAGGGCGTCGCGCAGGAGTATCGCGGCCCCCATCAGCGCGGCGGCGAGTGCGGTCATCGCGGCCACGTAGGGCCAGCCGCACAGCAGCTGGAGCGCGACCGCCAGAGCCAGCAGGCCCGCGTTGCGACCGTTCGGACGCTCGCCGATCCGGTCGACGGCCAGGAGCACCGCCGGGAGCCAGGCGTTCGCGTGGCAGACGGGTGGCGCCCAGACGAGGACGAGGAGCTGCGTGGAGCCCGCGTACAGCAGCCCCGCGCAGGCCGCCCCGATCCCGTCGGCGCCGAGTCGCCGGGCCAGCGCTGCCGCGAAGCCCGCCGCGAGTCCGAGGTGGAGCGAGGTCAGCAGGGCGAGCGCCGCCTGTGTGGGCAGCACGGCGTGGATCCAGTTCGGGGGGTAGAGCGCGCCGACCTGCAAGCTCGCCAGGAAGGGCTGGCCCAGCGCCTGGTGCGGATTCCACAGGGGAAGCTCGCCGCGTGCCAGCCGCTCTCCCAGCAGGTCCGCGTTGGGGCGGTAGTAGTGGAAGAAATCGTAGTGGTAGCTCGTGTTGCGCGTGGGCGGCGAGGTGTCGACGTAGTCGACATCGACGGCGAGCCAGAGGCCCGCGGCGAGCAGCGCGGCAGCCAGCGGGGCGAGCGCGCGGCGTCCGGTCACGCCATGGTGAGGCCGCCGCTCACCGAGAGCGTCTGGCCGGTGATGTAGCCCGCCGCCTCGGACGCGAGGAAGGCGACCGCGGGCGCGATGTCCTCCGGCCGCGCCAGGCGCTTCATCGGGATGGCTCGCTCGAGACCCCGCGTGATCTTCTCGCCCGCGCCGCTGGTCTCGGCCATGCCGCGAAACAGCGGCGTGTCCGTCGGGCCGGGGCACACGGCGTTGGCGGTGATGCCCTGGCGCGCGTGCTCGCGTGCGATCGTCTTGGTGAACGCCACCAGGCCGCCCTTGGCGCCCGAGTAGATCGACTCGCCCGACGAGCCGACGCGGCCTGCATCCGAAGCGATGTTCACGATGCGACCCCAGCGGGCCGCCGCCATGTCGGGCAGCACCGCGCGCACGAGACGCATCGGACCCGCCAGGTTGACGTCGAGCACGCGGGCCTGGAAGGCCTCGTCGGTCTCGACGAACGGCCGCATCTCGTCCCAGCCGGCGCAGCTCACGGCCACTCCCACGGGTCCCAGCGTCTCTCGCGCGCGCGCCACGCCCGCCTCGACCGCGGTGGGATCGGTGACGTCGAGCGCGACCCCGATCCCGTCGATGTCCTTCGCCACGGCCGCCGCCGCTTCGAGCGACAGGTCCGCCACGGCGACCCGCTGCCCCGCCGCGGCGAGCGCGTGGCAGATCGCGGCGCCGATCGCGCCGGCGCCGCCCGTCACCACGGCCACGCGCGCCGCCGGCGCCATCACGAGCCCCGGAACTTCGAGAAGTCGGGCTGGCGCTTCTCGTTGAAGGCCTCGACCCCCTCGCGGGCCTCGGGCGTCTCGACGAACACGTCGAGCCCCGCGAACGCCAGCGTGCCGATCCCCGCGATCGAGTCGCTGTCGGCGTTGAACGAGTGCTTGAGGAAGCGCAGCGCGGTGGGGCTCTTGGCGAGGATCTCGTCGGCCCAGCGCCGCACCTCGTCGCGCAGCTCGGCGAGCGGCACCACCGCGTTCACCAGGCCCCAGCGCAGCATCGTCTCGGCGTCGTACTGCCGGCACAGGTACCAGACCTCGCGCGCGCGCTTGTCGCCCAGGATGCGCGCCAGGTAGGCGCTGCCGAAGCCGGCGTCGAAGGAGCCGACGCGCGGCCCCGCCTGCCCGAAGCGCGCGTTGTCGGCGGCGATCGTGAGGTCGCAGACCACGTGCAGCACGTGGCCGCCGCCCACGGCGACGCCGTTCACCGCGGCGATCACCGGCTTGGGGATCTCGCGGATCAGCCGGTGCAGCGCCTCGATCTCGAACAGCCCGGTCTCGCTCGGTCCGTAGTCGCCGCTCTCGGCGCGCTGCTTCTGGTCGCCGCCGGCGCAGAAGGCGCGGTCGCCCGCGCCCGTGAGCGCCACCACGCCGACGGAGGGGTCGGCCCAGGCCGCCTTGAAGGCGCGGATCAGCTCGTCGACGGTGCGCGCGCGGAACGCGTTGAAGCGCTCGGGCCGGTCGATCGTGATCCAGGCGAGGCCGGCCTCGACCTCGTAGCGGACGTCCTCGAACTCGGAGAGCTCCACCGTTGCCTCCAGTGAATTGACTACGTTCGGCTTCGCCTCACTGCGCGCGCCCTTCGGGCGCTTGCGGGCGATCTGGTGACTTCGCTCGGCTGCGCCTCGCTGCGCGCGCCCTGCGGGCGCTTGCGGGCCGTCTGTTGACTTCGCTCGGCTGCGCCTCGCTGCGCGCGCCCAACACCTGACTACGTTCGGCTTCGCCTCACTGCGCGCGCCCGTCGGGCGCTTGCAGGGAGCTGCGGCCGGGTTGCTACTCGGTGACGAGGGCGAGCACGGTGTCGAGTGCGGACCACAGGTCGTCCTCGGGGATGTTGAGCGCCGGGAACAGGCGCAGCACGGTTCCGGCCGTCACGTTCACCAGCACGCCGCGCTCGACGGCGCGCAGCGACAGCGTCGCGGCGCGCTCCGCATCGCGCAGCTCCATGCCGAGCAGCAGCCCGCGCCCGCGCACGTCGCCAGCGTGCTCCGGGTGCTCGGCCGCGAACCGGCCCAGGCGCTCTGCAGCGCGCGCGCCGAGCTCGGCGGAGCGCGCCACTAGCCCCTCCGACTCGACCGTGCGCAGCACCGCGTTGGCGGCGGCGCAGCCCAGCGGGTTGCCGGCATACGTACCGCCGTGGTCGCCCAGCGAGACCGTCTCCGCCACTGCCTCGGTGCACATCCAGCCGGCGATCGGGAAGCCGCCGCCCAGCATCTTGCCCAGCGTGAGCACGTCGGGCACCACGCCCTCGTGCTCGAGCGCCAGCCAGCGTCCGGTGCGCCCGATTCCGGTCTGGATCTCGTCGAGCACCAGCAGCGCGCCGTGCCGGTCGCAGGCCTCGCGCACGCCGCGCAGGTAGCCGTCGGGCGGCACGTTCACGCCGCCCTCGCCCTGGATCGGCTCGACGACGAACGCCGCCGTCTGGTCGTCGATCGCGGCGCGCGCGGCGTCGAGGTCGCCGTAGGGCACCACCGCCGATTCGGGCAGCAGCGCCCGGTAGGGGTCCCGGTGCTTGGCCTGGCCGATGATGGTGAGCGCGCCGAGCGTGCGGCCGTGGAACGAGCTCGCGGTGGAGACGTAGCGGGTGCGTCCCGCGAAGCGGTGCGAGAGCTTGAGTGCCCCCTCCATCGCCTCGGCGCCCGAGCTCACGTAGAAGCAGCGGGTGAGCGAGTCCGGCGCCAGCGCGCGCAGGCGCTCCGACAGCTCGAGCTGCGGCAGCGTGTAGAACAGGTTGGTGGTCTGCATCAGGCGTCCGGCCTGCTGCGCGATCGCCTCCACCAGCGCCGGGTGCGAGTGCCCGATCGCGGTGACGCCCCAGCCCCCGGTCAGGTCCACGTACTCGCGCCCTTCGACGTCGCGCACGCGTGCGCCGCGGCCCTCGACCAGGGCCACCGGCAGGCGCCGGACCACGGGCAGGAAGGTGCTGGCTTCGCGTGCGACGACGTCCTCGAAGGCTCCCACGGGACCTCTCCTCTCTGCGGACCCGCCAGCTTCCGGCCTTCCCCGGGCCGCGTCAAGAGAGCTTCGTTACCATCCTCTGATGGCTCCCCCGCCTCTGCCCCCCCTCAGCGACAGCTTCGGGCGCCAGATCGAGAGCCTGCGCATCTCGGTCACCGACCGCTGCAACTTCCGGTGCCAGTACTGCATCCCGCAGGAGGACATCGAGTGGCTGCCGCGCGAGGAGCTGCTCCACCTCGAGGAGATCGCCCGGCTGGCGCGCCTGGCCGTGGCGATGGGCGTCCGCAAGCTGCGCATCACGGGTGGCGAGCCGCTGCTGCGCAAGAACCTCGAGCACCTGATCGCCGAGCTGTCGGTGATCCCGGGACTGCGCGACCTGGCGCTCACCTCCAACGGCACCGAGCTGGGGCGCCTGGCGCGGCGGCTGGCCGAGGCCGGCCTCGAGCGCGTCAACGTGAGCCTCGACTCGCTCGATCGCGACAACTTCGCGCGCATGGTGAAGCGCGACGCGCTGCCGCGCGTGCTGGCCGGCATCGAGGCGGCCGAGGCGGCCGGCCTGGCGCCGATCAGCATCAACTGCGTGGCGATGCGCGGCCAGAACGACCACGAGGTGCTCGACTTCGCCCGCCTCGCGCGCGAGCGCGGCTTCGAGGTGCGCTTCATCGAGTTCATGCCGCTCGAGCACGGCGCGCTCTGGGGCCGCGACGCGCTGGTGCCGGGCCACGAGCTGCGCGAGAAGATCGAGGCCGAGTTCCCGCTGCGGCCGAGCGACGCGCAGGACCCGCACGCCCCGAGCCGCGACTGGGTGTTCGCGGACGGCGCGCCCGGCGTGCTCGGCTTCATCGACTCGGTGACGGCGCCGTTCTGCGCCGACTGCAACCGCATCCGGCTCACCGCCGACGGCAAGCTCCGCACCTGCCTGTTCTCGCTGCGCGAGCACGATCTGCGCGGCCCGCTGCGCGCGGGCGCCTCGGACGAGGAGCTGGCCGAGCGGCTGCGGGCGGCCGTGGCCACCAAGGAGCTGAAGCACAACATCACTGACGGGCTGTTCGTCAAGCCCGAGCGCACCATGTCGCAGATTGGAGGCTAGGCCGGTGGAGCGCCCCGACACGATCCTGCTCGAGGGCATCCAGGTGCCCGCGGCCCTCGGCGTCACCGCCGCCGAGCGGCGCATGCGGCGCCCGGTGCTGCTCGACCTCGAGGTCGAGCGCGACCTGCGCGCCGCGGGCCGCAGCGACCGCATCGGCGACACGCTCCACTACAAGCGGATCTTCGAGATCGTCGAGGACGTCGCCGGCAACCATGAGCACAAGCTCGTCGAGGCGCTCGGCGACCGCATCGCGCGCGCGGTGCTGGGCAAGTTCGACGCCGACGCCGTCACCGTCACCGTGCGCAAGCCCAAGCCGATCGCCGGCGTGCTCGACCACGCCGGCGTGCGCATCCGGCGCACCCGCGAGGGTCTCTAGCCCAGCAGCCCGTTGAAGAACCCGGGCTGCTAGCGCCTGCGCGCGCGCCGCGCGCCGAGCGCGGCAAGGGCCAGCGCCGCGGCGCCGCCCGCGAGCCCCGCCGTGGGCTCGGGCGTGAACTCGAGCGTCAGGGTGGCCAGGCTTTGGCTGGCGTTCCCGATCCGCCCTCCCGACCGGAAGCTGATCGGCACCGTCATCCGCACCATCCCGATCCCGCCCGGCGTCCGCGTGTCGGTGCCCGTACGGAACTCGCCGCCGACCAGGGTGGCGAAGAAGGTCGCGAGGCCGAACTCGGTCGAGGTGAAGGTCGTCGTGATCGGCGGTCCGCCGATCGAGACGTCTCCGATCGGGCTCACCGTGGGCTTGAGGATCACCGTGGTCTGCTTGCTGGCGCCCCCGGTCGTGTCGACGGTGGTGAAGAACACGTGGCGCAGACCGCCGGAGGTGGGCGCCAGGAACGTGGTGAGCAGGCGCCCCGTGAGTGGCAGGGTGCCCCGGAACTGCCCGCCCGCCGTCCGCGAGAAGCTGCCGCTCAGGTTCACCGCGAACAGCGACAGGAATTCGTTGGGAGAGGTGGCGAAGGTCGTGAAGGTGCCGAACTCGAACACGCTCTCCGGCAGCGTGAAGGCGGCCGGTGAGATCCCGGTGTCGACCTCGGCGATCCCGCTCCCGGCCGCGCTGAACAGCGTCGGGATGCCCTCGATCTGCACCGTGTAGGTGCCCGTGAACTCGAGCTGGAGGGCCCCGGCCGGGGTGGCCAGGACGAGGCCCAGCAGGGCCAGCCCGATGCATCGCGTGCGTACGTCCATCTTCAGCGATCCCCCTGCGGCCCGGCCACGGTGTATCAGAAAAGCCCCGCAAGGGCCGCTCCGACGCCCGGCCGATCCGCTAGATGGCCGGAAATGAAAGGGATTCCCACCAAGCCGGCGGGTCGCTATGTTCCCAGGGGTTTTTTTGAGGGGGGAACCTCGATGTCCGGAGCAGACGCCGCCGTTGCCGCGGCCCCGTCGCTGAGCGGGATCTCGCCGGTCGAGCGCGAGATCCTCGTCTACTCCTACTACCGCGACGCCGAGCTGCGCGGCGCCAACCTGCTCTTCCGCCTGATGCGGAAGGTCGAGGATCCCGAGTCCCAGGTGATGCTGACCGAGCACCTGGCGGACGAGGTGCGGCACGCCTGGCTCTGGACCGAGCGCATCCGCGAGCTGGGCGGCTATCCGCTGCCGGTGACCGACGGCTACCAGGTGCGGATCGGCAAGCGCGCCGGCGTGCCGCGCAAGATCGTCGACCTCTTCGCGCTCACCGTGGTCGTCGAGCAGCGCGCGCTGCGCCGCTACCACGAGCACCTGAAGCGCCAGGACATCCCGGAGCGCACCCGCGAGGTGCTCGAGGCGGTCTCGAAGGACGAGGGCTGGCACATCGACTGGATCCGCAAGAAGGCCCGCGAGTTCGCTGCCGAGGCCGGCGACCCCGACTGGATGGACCGCGCCGTCGCCCGCTACCGCGAGATCGACCGCGAGGTCATGGAAGAGCTCGAGACCTACGAGCGCCAGGTGATGGGCCTCGCCTGAGCCCACCACGCCACGTCGGTCTGCCAGCTCGGAAGACCCCACCGATGCCGCCCGCGCAAGCGAAGCCGCGCAGCGGCGAAGCGCGCAGCGAGCCGCAGGCGAGCGAAGTCCATCAAGACGTGCTCGCCCCAGCAACCAGTCCCTACACGGGCCGCCGGCGCAGCCAGCGCGCGCAGCGAGCCGCAGGCGAGCGAAGTCCCTAAGGAAGGATCGGCGCCAGGCAGGCCTCTCCCCCGCAGACGTCCACCACGGCGCCACCCGTCTTCAGGAACTCCGACTTCTGGAGCTGTGCCGACGGCTGCCGGCGCGGGCACTCGTGGGGGTCGCCGCCGAAGCGCTGGGCGCAGGCCGACAGGTCCGCCCACTCGGGATCGGCCGGCGACAGGCGCGGCGCGGTGTTGGCCACCGGCGGCGCCGGGTTGCCGCTGTCCCACACGATCAGCGCCGAGCCGTCGAACGGGTAGCTCGGGATCGGCGGGATCCCGTAGTACGGCGTCACGTCGGGCACCGCCTTGCCGGGCACCAGCGCCGGCGTGTGGATGTGGGCCCCCAGGCTGCGCGCCTCCACCTCGACCGAGACGTTGGCGGTCTGGTGGTCGGCGAAGGCCATGTGCAGCAGGATCTTCTTGGGCGGGGTGTTCGGGTAGGTGTCGCCGGTGATGTGGTTCACGTGGCCGCTCACCTCGGCCTGCTCCCAGAGCATCTGCGCCATGTTGATCAGCAGCGTGCGGTCGAAGTTCTCCTGGTAGGAGATGTTGAAGATCAGGTTGAAGTCGTCGAAGTCGATGCTGCGGCGCAGCAAGGTGCTGTAGTTCATGCCCGGCACGCCCAGCACGGCGCGCGTGAAGTCCTGGGCGAAGGCGGCGAGCGCGCCGCCCGCGATCGCGCCCTGGCTGTTGCCGTCGTAGAACAGCTCGCTGCGGTCGACCAGCGACTCGCCCTCCACCTGGAAGGCCGGGTCGCTGGCGAGGCCGTCCGGGTGGATCATCAGGCGGCCGAGCACCAGGAAGTTCAGCAGCCCCTGGTGCAGGCGCTCCGAGAACTTCGGGAACTGCCCGAACTCGCTCAGGATGTCGATCGCGGTGGGGAAGTCGTCCTCCTCCATGCCGGTCCAGCGCGTGCCGCAGAAGATCATGTTGTGGCTGTTCGCCATCACGCGGACGTTGCCGGCGCTGGTCTCGCGCTCGCTGCCGAGCAGGCCGTGGCCGTACAGGGACGGGCGCGCGGGAGCCGCCGGGCCGGCTCCGTCGGTGGTGGCCGACCACGGAATCACGCAGCGGAAGCGGGCCGTGAAGAAGTCGCCCTCGTTGACCGGCAGCCCGTCGGGGCCCAGCCGCAGCAGCTCGCCCGGCGCGCCGCCGCCCGTCATGTAGAGCGGGGACTGGAAGGTGCCCTGCACGCGGCGCCAGACGTTCGAGTCGAGCGGCTCCTCGACGCTCGTGACGGTGAAGCTCGGGGCCGCGCCCGCCAGCACCCGCTCGAAGGCGTCGTCGCGCATGTGGAGCATCTTGCCCGCGGCGCTCTCGACGCTCTGGGTGGTGAAGTCCCAGGCCAGGTAGAGCTCCTCGCGCGTGATGCCGGCGGCCGCGAGCCGCGCGAAGACGTCCTCCATGTGCGGGCGCCGCGCTTCGAGCGCGGGGTCGTAGGTCGGCAGGCCGTCGCGGTAGATGCGGAACGCCCGCGGCGCCTCGAGCAGGGCGCCGCCCGCGTCGCGCAGCCGGCGGAAGGCCACCACGTAGCGCCGCCCGTTCGCGAGGTTGCGTCCGACCCGCACGAGGATCGGCCGCTGAGCCCCCGACGGGTCGCTGGTGTCGCGCTCCACCCAGTGGAGCTGGCGCTCGCCGCTCTCGGCGTCGATCAGCACCACCGGCGAGTCGGGGTCGAGCGAGCGGGCGATGTCGGTCAGCGGCGGGGCGCCGGTCGCGGCGAGGTCGACCGCCGGGATGTCGGTGAGCAGCGCCGGGCCCACCGCGAAGCCGTCGAGCAGGTTCCAGCGCGCGGGGTCGGCGCGCACGCCGCCGAAGTTGGAGGGCATCGACGCGAGCGCGAAGTCCACGCGCCGGCCGGTGGGCGTGCCCGCGTCCTCGCGCGTGAAGTGGTCGTTGGGGAACGGGAGCAGGCAGCGCGTGGTGTCGAAGGGATCGCAGTCGACGGCGTTGGCGGAGTCGATCTGCGGCTCCCAGGAGAAGAACGCGTTCGCGGCGCCCTCGACCACGCCGTCGCCGTCCTTGTCGAGGAGCACGACGAGCCGGTTGCGGCCCGGAACCAGCTGCGGGGCGGACAGGGTCCCGGTCAGCGAGCCGCTGGGACTCACGTCGAGGAAGCCCCCCACGTCGACCTGGGTGATCGGCGGCTCGTCGAGCGAGCGCATCAGCAGCACCCGGACCGTGCTCGCCAGCGCGAGCGGCTCGGGGAGCTGGATCACGACCTGCACCTCGGGGCCCGCGTGGTGGCTCTCGCGCGCCGGCAGCAGGATCGTCGGCCAGTGCGGAAAGCAGCGCGCTCCGAGCAGGGATGCGCACAGGGCCAGCAGGGCCAGCAAGGCCAGCTTCCGGAACGGCATGGGACCTCCGAGCGAGCGTCCTCGGCCTCCTCAGGGCGCCCTGGTGGGGCCAGCATGCCTCATGCGCCGGTCCGGACGCCAGCGCCGCCGGATTGCCCCCGGGTTGGCGCGGTGCCAGAATCTCTCCGTCCAAGGGAGCCGCCCCATGACCTCAGTGCGTGTCCTCCGTCGCCTGGTGCTCGTCGCCGCCGCGCTCGTCGCGCTGGGCACCGGCTACTTCTGCCATCCCGACGGCGGCATCGCCTACCGCCTCACCGAGGGCAGCGCCTGGCTCGAGGGCTGCATCGTCGGGCCCTGCCTGTGTCCGGTCCGCTACGACGACTCGCTGCGGGGCAGCTTCGTGCTCGAAGAGCTGCCCACGCTCCAGCCGGGTCCGACCCGCCTGTTCGCGGTGCGCGACCTGCTGTGGATGCGCCGCGACGGCGACCGCACCATCACGATCCGGGGCCGCGGGCTCTACTCGACCGCCGCGCCAGTGCTCGACCAGCAGCGTCTGATCCTCGACCTGGAGGTCGACGGCGACCCGCTCGCGACCCTCGACAGCGGCCTCGTGGAAGGCGGCCTGGCCTTCCCGAGCATCGCGATCGAGGCGATCACGCCTGGCGAGTGCTTCCAGACCGCGATCCAGCTGCGCGCCGAGCCGTTCGAGTGGCCGCTGGAGCCACCCGAGGAAAATTGATTACGAGAGTCGGGAATTCGCTGCCGAATCCCCGGCCCGCTAGTCTGCTTTTTCCATGGACTGGACTCCCCCCGACAAGCCCGTGGTGTCGCTCGCCGACGGCGATCCGGCGCAGATGTCCAAGAACGAGCGCCTCAAGGCCGCCAGCCAGGGGCTGTTCTTCGTGGGCACGAAGCCCGGCGAGGTGCACACCTTCGCCGAGGAGATCGACGCGCTCACGCGCGGCGACGAGCCCACGATCGGGGGCGAGGCCAAGGAGCTCTCGAAGTTCTTCGGGATCTACAAGCAGCAGGTGCGCGGCGAGCGCGGGCGCAAGACCAGCGAGTTCATCTTCATGGTGCGCATCCGCGTGCCCTCCGGCGGCGAGCTCACGCCCGCGCAGTGGGCCGCGGTGGACGACGCGGCCGACCAGTTCGCCGACGGCACGCTGCGCATCACCTCGCGCCAGGGCGTGCAGTTCCACTACGTGACCGGGCCCAAGCTGGCACCGCTGGTGCGCCACCTGAACCGCCACTACCGCGACGGCGCCACGCTCGGGGCCTGCGGCGACGTGAGCCGCAACGTGATGGCGTCACCCGTGGACGGCCTCGAGGCGGGCGACGACGCCCGGGGCCGCGAGCTGGGCTACCAGATCGCCGACGCGCTGGCGCCGAGGAGCTCGGCCTACTTCCAGGTGTTCCTCTCGGACGACCAGGCGCGCACCGTCAAGCCGATCAACGTGGACGAGCCGCTCTACGGCCCCACCTACCTGCCGCGCAAGTTCAAGGTCGGGCTGGCGTCGCCGGGCGACAACTCGGTGGACCTGCGCACCCAGGACGTGGGGCTGCTGCCGGCCGCGAGCGACGGCAGCGTCTGGGATCTCTACGCGGGCGGCGGACTCGGGCAGACCCACAACAATCCGGCGACCGCGCCGCTGCTCGGCCTGTACCTGGGACGCGTGTCCCGCGAGCAGGTGGTCGAGGCGGTGAAGTCGATCGCGGTGCTCCAGCGGGAGCACGGCGAGCGCAAGAACCGCAAGCAGGCGCGTTGGAAGTACACGATCCGGCGTCTCGGTCTCGAGCGCGTCCAGAGCGAGCTGCGCGAGCGCTTCGGGATCGCGCTCGAGGACGCCGAGCCCGCGCCGCTGCCGCGGGGCGAGACCCACCTGGGCTGGCACGAGGGGCGCGACGGCCGCGGCTACTACGGCATCTCGATCGAGAACGGGCGCCTGCATCCGGCCTGGCGCAAGGGCATCCGCGCCGCCGTCGAGGAGCTCGGCGCGGGCGTGCGCTTCACGCCGCACCACGACATCGTGCTGACCGGCGTGCGCGACCGCGAGGCGCTGCTGCGCATCCTCGACGGGCACGGCGTGGCGCGTCCCGAGTCGTTCTCGCCGGTGCGGCAGCTCGCGATGGCGTGCCCGGCCAAGCCCACCTGCGGTCTCGCGATGACCGACGCCGAGAACATCCTGCCGCGCTACATCGACGCGATCGACGCGGCCGGCCTGGGCGACGTCGATGTCGAGATCCGCATGACGGGCTGCCCGAACAACTGCGCGCGCCCGCCCTCGGCCGAGATCGGCATCTTCGGCTACGGCAAGAACGACCACGTGATCACGGTGGGCGGCTCGCGCACCGGCTCGCGCATCGGCAAGGTGCTGTACGGCCGCCTCGCCGAGGAGAAGATGGTGTCGGCCCTGGTGGGCCTGCTGCGCGCGATCGCGGAGCGCAACACCGCGGGCGTGCCGGCCGGCGACTGGCTCTGGGAGGCGGATCCGGCCGAGCTGCGCGGGTGGATCGGCGTCGAGGATTCTGCCTAGCCCAGATCCGGGCCGTTTCGATGTCTGGCGACCGATTTCCCGTGACCGATCGGCCTGGGCCGCCGCTGCATCAAGGGTGCCGGCGGCATGTGGTTCTACTCGCCCGAGTACCTGGCCCGCGTCCGGGCGCTCTGCGACGAGGCGGACGTGCTCCTGATCGCGGACGAGATCGCGACGGGCTTCGGCGTGGAATGCGCAAGAAGGAGCGGTGTGCCGCGCGCTCTCCCCTAGTGCGCCTCGGAGAGCGCGTACTCGATCACGGCGGCCTTGATCCTGAGCGAGGTGTTGCCCGGCCAGTTGGAGCTGAACACCCGGACCATCAAGCCGTACTCGGCGTTGTCGACGCCCGCGAAGGTCGCCGTGATCGTCTGGTCGACCAGCGTGCCGATGCCCGGGGTGCCGGATGTGCTCACCGAGGCGACGCTCTGGAAGACGGCGGCGGCGTGCTGGCGGCGCCTCAGGTCGACCGTCAGGTCTCCGATCGCGTTGTCCTCCACGATCGCCCGGAAGCCCGTCACCACGGCGCCGTCGGGCAGGTGTACGCCCGCGATGAGCTGCCCGGGACCGGTCTCGCTTACGTAGGCGCCGCCCCCACCGAGCACCCGGTAGAGTTCGTTCGACGCCGCGTGGAAGTCACCGTCGCTCAGCGAGTAGGCGTGCGTGCGCGGCGTGGTATAGGCCACCCGGTCCACCGTCGCGTCGCCAGAGACCTCGATATCCCCGACGAAGCGCCCGGCGAGCAGGCCGCCGGCGCCGTGGATGCCGACGCCGTTCGAGTAGCCGTAGACACCGACGTTGTCGGCGGCGCCGCCGTCGACTGCCGTGCCGAGCACACCGATCTCGTCGGCCACGATGTCGAGCTCGTCGATGCCGCGGAAGTCGTTGGTGCCCACCACGCCCAGGTAGCCGTGCGCAGGGTTGGACGTCTGGCCACCGTGAATCGCGACGGTGCCAGACGTGCCCGTCGCGTTCACGACCGAGAAAGCGCTCGTGCCGCCAAGGACGGTGCTCCAAGCCTGGCCGGTGTGCGCATGCGCGTTCGGTTCGACGCAGCCGCCGCCCCCGTCGAGCAGCAGAGGCTGGTCGCAGATCGTCTCCGCCGTGGAGTCGGGCTCGCAGAAGACCGTGCCGTCGGCATTGACTCGCCGGATCGACTCGCCCGTGGCGCACTCGCCGCCGACCCGGCGCTGCAGGACTGTGGGGTCCGCGGACAGCGTGATGCCGCCGGCGTCGCCGCCACCCGAGAGGCCGAAGCCCGGCAGCACCGCCGTGACGTCGCCGCCCGCGTCGTTGTCGACGCCGTCGGCGAAGCCGGACGGCACGTCCTGGAGCTGACGCCAGGACACCTGGTGCGGATTGCCGCGCGCGTCGACGTGGTCGGACTGGTCGAGGTCCTGTGCGGAGCGCCCCTGCAACAGCTGCGCGTTTTCGGCCGCGTACGCGCCGGGGCTCGACGAGAGCGGCTGCCGTGGCTTCAGCTCCTCGTTGGCGACCTCGATCGCGAGGTAGACCGGTCTCTCGAAGATGCCCGTCGGAAACGGCACGGTCGACACGCCGAGGCGGACGGAGAATACCCCCTGCGACACCGTGACGCGCCGGTCCTCGAACCACAGAAGCTTGCCCGCCTCGAGCGCGTCGTAGAGCAGGAAGGTCATGTCGACTTCCCCATCTTCAGGGTAGCCCGCCGCGTCCATGAGGTAGCCCTGGTAGTTGAGTCCGGGTGGCGGCGCGGCCTGCGTCGGCGCGGCGAGCAGCAGCAGCAGGCAGGCCAGGATCACCCGGGGTGCCACCTTCTTCGTCAGCATGTCGTTCTCCCTTGTTGTCGGGTTTCGATTCGCAGCCGGGGCCGCGAGGAGGGCGCTGGCCGGGCGCGCGGAAGCGGCGGCCCGGCTCCAGGCTTGCGGAAGCCGCAGGTCGATTCGACCGTTGCAGCGGTGAGGGGTCGGACGAGCGCAAGCTCCTGATTCGTGGGGGATCGATGTCCCCAACCGCACTCGAACGCTACTTGGCGTCCGCCTGCTGAGCCAGAGATCGACCGCCAAACCGGAGACGGTATCGCACGCTGCCCAGCGCGTTCGATCCGAGCCTGCGTAGGCATGCGCTCGGCGGTGCGCATACACCGGCAAAGACCGGGCTAGTCTCGAGCGCCAAGTCGAGAATCTCCGCTCTGCAGAGTGGAGTCGACCCGGTGTCGTATTCGTGGCTGCCCCACCACTTGGGGAGAGGCGATCCACGATGCCGAAGAGCCGTCCGCCGGACCCGGCGGAGTTCCGAGCCCAGATGGTCGCCTGGGGGGATAGAGAACTCAGGCTGTGTTTCGGGGCAAGGTCCGCGAAGCGGTCTTCGGTCAAGCTGGAACGAAGCGAAGGGAACAGCCCCCCGCGCGGGCGCGATTCCAACGGGTCGCGGAGCTCGATGCGGCCCTTCAGGACGACGCTGTTCCGGAGAGGCGGCCACCTTCCCACCTGATCGGGCCCCATCGCCAGGTCGCCTTGCTTGCCTCGACATGGCTCGCCCGAGCCCGGCTCAGCCTGGCGCGCTCCGCCCTGCACGCGCCAGTCGAGCGCCCATCGCCCCGGTTGATACACTCGCTTCGCAGACGACGCGTGCCGGCAGGAGGTTCTACGCGGAGCTCGCTACTTCGGGTCCGGGTCATCGCGCTCGTCCTGGCGATCGGATTGCTGGGCGGCTGCAGCGCCGATCGCGTCCGTCGCATGGAGGTCACCGGCTACTGCGGCTGCGGTGCCTGTACGGGCTGGGAGCGCGGTAGCTGGAAATACCTCAAGCTCGACTTCTGGAACCGCTACGTCGACCACGGCCCGCGCAAAGGGCGGTCCTACGACGGGCGCACCGCGAGCCGCACCGTGCCGCGCGAGCCCCATCCGGGCCTGTTCTCGTGGGATAGCCTGACGCACCCGTGGATGATCCCCGTGCGGCTCGTCTTCCCATGGCTGTGGCTCGCCCGCGACGGCACCATCGCCGCCGACACCCGTCACTACGACTTCGGGACCCGTATGCACGTGCCCGGATGGGGCTGGGGCAGAGTCGAGGATCGAGGCGGCGCGATCGTCGGACCGAACCGCCTCGACCTCTACTTCGACGACCACGACGACGCGCTCGAGTGGGGGCGCCAGCGCGTCGAGGTGACGATCGAGGACTGACCTCTCAGGGACGCGTCGAAGCCAGGCTCCCGCTCGCCGCCGCCTGACGCACCAGCTCGAGGATCAGCTCGTTGCGCAGGACCTGCTCCTGGCCACCGACCGTGTGCCCCGGGCCCAGTCGGAGCATGTCGTAGATCGAGCCGTAGATGGCGACCTCGCCCCGGGCGGAGTACTCGCCGAGGACGGACCCACCGGCGTCGCGTACCGTCAGGTCGAAGGTGATGAAGCGCGTCCGCCAGGGGAGCGGCAGGAAGAGCGCGAACGGACCCGTCCAGGCCCATTGCGTGCGCCCGCTGCTGTCGATGATGAAGTGGAAGTTGAGGTCGGTGCCGTCGGGGTAGGGCCCGCCGCTCAGCTCCTCGAACAGGCCCGATCCCTGCAGAATCTCGACGATCGCCGCTCGCTGCTGCTCGACGTGCCGGAGCGAGGCAGCCGTAGGCTGGCTGCGGTCCATCGACACCAGCTCGGTCACCGTGACGTGGGCCGAGGGGCTCGGGCTGGGCCGCGCCACGGCCTCCCAGCTCGTGGGCTCGAACGAAGGCATGGCCTGGGCGCACGCGAGCGGTCCGGCTGCCAGCAGCAGAGCCAGCAGCCGCGCGCGTTGGCGTCTGGTTCGAGCCGTGCCTCGCGCCCCCACCTCGTCCCCCCGTCCGCCCCAGCGGGGCCTTCCACCCGTGTATCGGGGGACCGGTCGGTGGGCCTGAGCGTGGCGCGCGGCCGGCTCGACGCTTCAACGGGCTGCTAGCCGCGCCGGTCGGCCTCGGGGCGTGGTACCCTTCCCCTGCTCGCCGCGGAGGGATCCGCATGCGCCTCGGTCGTCGTCTCCTGCTCGCGAGCGCTGCGCTCGCGGGCCTGCTCGTGCTCGGGGCCGCCAGCGCGGATGCCTGCAGCTGCCTGCCGCCGAACCTCCCGCGCAGCTACAACGCCAGCACGGACGTGCTGCGGGCGCAGATCCTGCTGTCCGTCGATCTCGGTGCGAATCGCTTCCACATCGCCCGCGTCCAGCGCGCCTACAAGGGCTGCTACCAGCGCGGTCAGCTCGTCTTCCTCGGCACGCCGCAGAGCTCGGCGGCGTGCGGCGTGCGCTTCGCGCGCGGCCAGACCGTGCTGGTCACCGGCATCCACGCCCGCAACATGCCGCGCATTCTCTTCATCCACTCGTGCGACGCGAACGTCCGCTGGGAGAGCCTCGCGCCCGAAGACGTCGAGTTCCTCGAGTCGCGCTTCAACTGCTGCGGGGACCGCTGCGCGTGCGTGAACGACGACCTGGTGCAGTGCTTCGCCGACCCGTGCACGGTCGCGAGCTGTCCCGACTCGGACACCTGCGTTTCGAACTACTGCGGCGGCTGCAACGCGGAGTTCTACGACGAGTTCAGCCAGCTCGTCTGCCACGCCTGCGACGACGACGGCGACTGCGGCTTCGGCCAGCGCTGCTCGGCCGGCGGCCGCTGCCGGACCGAGACCGCCTGTCGGGACGACTCCGACTGCGCGCGCGACGCCTGGTGCAGCCCGACCGTGGACGGCACCAACGAGTGCCGGCCCTTCCAGCAGGAGGGCGACTGGTGCGGCGGCTTCACGCCCGTCTGGGCGCAGGCGCGCTGCGCGCCCGACCTCGTGTGCACGGACTTCCCGCCCTTCATCGCCGATGCGCCGGGCATCTGCCGGCGCCCCTGCGCTTCGAACGACGACTGCGAGGTCGACGAGTACTGCTCGGGCGCCGCCTGCCGGGACGACGGGACCTGCCGGAACGCGGTCGACTGCGCCGTGCCGGGCAACGACTACCCGCACATCGCCTGCGTCGGGCATCCCACCTGCGCGACGGACGGACTGTCCGGGCCGGGCCATTGCGGCTGGGAGTGCGGTGACCCCCGGTGCATCGACGTCGCGCGCGCCGACTTCGGCGCCTGCGCCGCGGTGTTGGGCGTCGGCGTGGTGGACGGCCAGTGCGTCGGCGTGAGCGGCTGCTCGTCGGAGCCCGTCGAGATCTTCTCCTCGCTCGAGGAGTGTCAGCAGCGCTGCGAGTGAAGGGCAGCGTCGCGCACGATGGGCTCGCCCGCGGTTGCTGGCATCCACGTCACCAGCCGCCTCCGCTGACGACCGTCGGCGTCGAAGTTCTCCGGCGCGAGCCACGCCTCGAAGGCGGCCCGAACGGCCGGCCACTCGTCGTCGGTGATCGAGTACCAGGCGGTGTCGCGGTTGCGGCCCTTCGTGACGACGCTGTTCCGGAAGAGCCCCTCGTAGCGGAAGCCGAGTCGCCTTGCGGAGGCGCGGGAGGGCGCGTTCAGGCTGTCGCACTTCCACTCGTAGCGGCGATAGCCCCAGTCGTCGAAGACGCGCCGCATCATCAGGTACATCGCCTCGGTCGACACGGGCGTGCGCTGGAGCGCGGGCGCGTAGCAGAGGTGGCCCACCTCGATCGAGCCCATCTCGGGATCGATGCGCAGGAACGACGCGACGCCGACCGGCGCCCCGCTCGCCCGGTCGACGATCGCGAAGAAGATCGTGTCGTCGAGCGCCTCGTGCTCCCGGACCCAGGCGGCATACGCCTCGGTCGAGTCGAAGGGTCCGTAGGGCAGGTAGGTCCAGTTGCCGCCGTCGCGGTTCTCGGCGTAGGCCGCATGCAGCGCCTCGGCGTGTCGCGCGGCCGCTAGCGGCTCGAGCCGACAGCGCTCGCCTTCGATCGGCTCGCGGCTCGGCGACCGCGCGCCCTTCCAACCTTCGAGCGCCCGCCCGATCGGCTGGCCCAGCTCGTTCTCGCGCGGCATGCGGGCAGGGTAGCCTCCACCTGGGGTAGGCTGAGACGGCGCCCGCTGAGCCCGAGCCATGCGCGAAGGACACGCGAGTCGGACGGCCCAGCACAACGCGCTCTTCCGCGCCCTCGAAGCGGCGCTCCCCCCCGATCGGCGGCTCTTCGACGACCCGTTCGCCCGCGACTTCCTCTCGGGCTCGCTGGCCGCCGTGGCCTGGGCGGCGCGGGTGCCCGCACCGTGACATCCTCGCGAACCCCGAGCGCTTCGCCGGCAGCGACCGCCGCCTGAACGCGTCCCTGGCCCGGTTCGGGGAGCAGCTCCGCTTCGGCATCGAGCCGTCCGAGCTGGGCGGGTTCCTCGCGGAGCGCGGTCTGGTGCTCGAGAGCGATGTGGGCGCCGCCGACTACCAGGAGCAGTATTTCGTCGCGGCCGCCCGCGAGATGCGCGGGCACGAGTTCTACCGCGTCGCGCAGGCATGGGTGGCCGCGTGACGGCGCTGCGCCCGCGCGAGGCGGGCCGCGACGACGCGCGCGCCGCGCCTAGCAGCCCGTTGAAGAACCCTCCCGTCGCCTGGCACGCGCCTTCGGCCCGAGCTCTGCGTTGCGAAACCTCGCCGTAGCTACGGCTATGGCTGCGGTTTCGCGCCTTGATCTCGGGCCGAATTCGCGCACCA
>JASJBO010000198.1 GCA_030066475.1 Myxococcota bacterium | reverse complement strand
GGGCGCCATGGGCGCCGCGCTCGACGTGACGCTCGACTACGTGCAGAAGCGCCGCCAGTTCGGGCGCGCGATCGGCTCGTTCCAGGCGGTGCAGCACCGGCTCGGCGAGTGCGCGGTGTGGCTGCACGGCGCGCGCTGGCTCACGCTGGAGGCGGCCGCGCACGGCGCGCCCGCCGCCGAGACGACGGTCGCGGCCGCGCAGGCGCTGTCCGCGGCGCAGCGCGTCTTCGCCGAGACCCACCAGCTCAGCGGTGCGATGGGCTTCACCCACGAGCACGACCTGCACGTCTGGACCATGCGGCTGCCCGCGCTCTGGCTCGAGCTGGGCGGCGTCGCGGCGCATCGCCGCGCGGTCGCGCAGGAGCGCTGGACGTGAGCGTCGACCTCGCGCTCGACGACGGCCAGCAGGCGATCGCCGACGCGGTCGCGACCTTCTGCCGCGACCACTGCACCGAGGACGCCGTGAAGGAGTCCACCGACGCCTTCCCGACGGCGCTGTGGCGCGGGCTCGCCGAGCTCGGCGTGCTGGGGCTCGCGACCCCGGAAGGGGACGGCGGCGCGCTCGAGGTGGCGGCGGCGATGGAGACGCTGGGCCGCGCGGCGCATCCCGGGCCGCTGGCCGCGACCTTCTTCGCGACGCAGCTGCTCCCCGACGCGGAGCGGCGCGCGGTCGCAGCGGGCCAGCAGGTGGTGGCGGTGGGCGCCCCGCCGCTGCTGCCCTGGGCCGCCGTGGCCGACCTGTTCGTCGAGGTGGCGGAGGACGGCGCCTGGCTGGCGCGGCCGCGCGGCGCCGCCCTGCGCGTCGAGACGCTGGGAGGCGAGCCGTGGGGCCGCGTCGAGCTCGAGCGTGAGACGGCCCTCGGCGACACGGCACGCGCCGCGGCGCTCTGGGACGCGGCGACCGCCGCCTACCTGGCGGGCGCCGGACAGCGGCTGGTCGACGCCGCCGCGGAGCACGCGCGCACCCGCAAGCAGTTCGGGCGCGCGATCGGCGAGTTCCAGGCGGTCGCGCACCCGCTCGCCGAATGCGCCATGGACCTGTCGGCCTCCGAGGCGCTGGCGCGCTGCGCCGCGTACCGCATCGACGCCGGGGCGGACGACGCGGGCGCGAGCGCCGCGGCGGCGCGCCTGTCGGCGTCGCGCTCGGCGCTCGCCGCCGCGCACACCGCGCACCAGGCCTTCGGCGCGCTCGGCATCACGCTCGAGGGGCCGGTGTTCCACGTCTCGCGGCGCATCCGGCAGCTCGCCTCGGCGCCGCCCGCGCCCGACGCGGCGCGCGCGACATTGCTCGCGCACTGGGGGCTCGCATGAGCGGCGGCATCGTCTACGAGGTGCGCGACCGGGTCGCCTGGATCCGGCTCGACCGCCCCGAGCGCGGCAACGCGCTCACCCCGTCGATGCAGCCCGAGATGCGCCGCATCTGGGGCGAGGTGCGCGAGCGGCCCGACATCCGCGTCGCCGTGGTCGGTGCGGCGGGCGAGCGCCACTTCTGCACCGGCTTCGACGTGGGCTCCGACGACGGCGGCGACGACACCGTGTTCGCCAACCGCCCGCTGGCCGACGCCGTGCACTGGTCGCCGCACCAGAACCGGGTGTGGAAGCCGGTGATCTGCTGCGTCAACGGCCTGTGCGTGGGCGGCGGCCTGCACTTCGTGGTCGATGCCGACATCGTGATCGCCTCCGAGAACGCCGCCTTCACCGATACCCACGTGAACGTGGGCATGGTGGGCGCGCTCGAGAACGTGGGCCTGGCCAAGCGCCTGCCGCTCGGCGCCGCGCTGCGCATGACCTTGCTCGGTCGCAGCTACCGGATGCCGGCCCGGCGCGCCTACGAGCTGGGTCTGGTCGACGAGCTGGTGGCGACGCCCGCCGATCTCGCGCCCGCGGCCCAGGCCATGGCCGACGCCATGCTCGAGAGCTCGCCCCAGGCGCTGGCGCTCTCGAAGCAGGCCGTGTGGGGCGCCGTCGAGCACGGCTACTCCGCGGCCCTCGAGCACGCCTGGGCGCTGCTGCGCGTACACTGGGGCCACCCCGACTTCGGAGAGGGGCCGCGCGCCTTTGCCGAGAAGCGCAAGCCGGAGTGGAACCCGGACCCGAACGCGCGCGCCAAGGGCGAAGATTCGTGAGATTCTTTTCGGCGGAAGAAGAGGCCTTCCGCGCGGAGGTCGTCGAGTTCCTGCAGGACTGGCGCGACCTCGACGGCTTCTTCCTGATGGGCACCCACTGGGCGCGGGTGAGCGCCTTCTTCCGGGCGCTGGGCGAGCGCGGCTGGCTCTCGCTCGGCTGGCCGCAGGGCGCGGGGGGGCTGGGCCGCTCGCCCGCGTACGAGTACATCCTGTGGGACGAGTGCGCCTACGTGCGCGCCGCGCGCCCACCACTCGACGCCGGCATCGTCGCCAAGACGATCATCCGCTACGGCACCGAGGCGCAGAAGGAGCGCTGGCTGCCCGCGATCCGCCGCGGCGAGTCGACCTTCTCGCTCGGCTACTCCGAGCCCGAGGCGGGCTCCGACCTGGCCGGGCTGCGCACCCGCGCCGAGCGCGACGGCGGCGACTACGTGGTGACCGGCCAGAAGTGCTGGACCTCCTACGCGCAGGACACCGACTGGCTCTGGACGCTGGCGCGCACCGGCGCGCCGGACAGCCGCGGCGACGGCCTCTCGCTGCTGATCCTCGACCTGCACGCGCCCGGGGTGACGGTGCGCCCGCTGCCCACCCTGGACGACGAGGCGCTGGGCGAGATCCACCTCGACGGCGTGCGCGTGCCCGCCGACCACCGCGTGGGCCCCGAGAACGGCGCCTGGAAGATCATGGCCGAGGCGCTCGCCGACGAGCGCCACGTGCAGTTCCCGCCCAAGCGCCTGCGCCGCGACCTCGAGGAGCTGGTGGCCTTCGCGCGCGGGCACGGGCTCGCGGACGATCCCGTGGTGCGCCGCAGCTTCGCCGATCTGGCCGTGCGCGTGGCCGAGTGCGAGATGCACGGCCTGCGCGTGCTCGACCAGGTGCTCAAGGGCCGCTCGGGGCTGGTCGAGGCCGCGGCCAACAAGGTCGTGCAGAGCGTGGTCTGTCAGGAGCTGGCGCGCGCGGCGCTCGACCTGGGTGGGCCCGCGGCGCTGGTGCGCGGCGAGCCGGTCGAGTTCCTCTGGCGCCAGAGCACCTGGGAGACCATCGGCGGCGGCACCTCCGAGGTGATGCGCGGCGTGGTGGCGCGCCAGGGGCTCGGGCTGGGCGGGCGGCGCTGAGGGCGCCGCCGCCGCGCCAGGCGACGGAGGTTTCCTCAACGGGCTGCGAGCGGGGTGAGCCAGATCGGCGAGGTCCAGGCGCGCTCCTGGATCGTGCGCGGCACGCGCGGATCGCTGCAGCCGTCGGGGCGCTGTTCGGCGGGCAGCGACAGGCACCTCCAGGTGGTCCAGCGGCAGCTCGGGTTCTCGATCACGCGCGCGTAGTAGACGGCCGCGCGCTCGGGGTCGAAGTCGGGGTCGCTCCAGGTCGTGCACAGCGTCTCGGCGCCCGCGCCCCGCAGCGCGCACGTGTCGAGATCCACCGAGGCGCCGGGCGGCACGCGCGCCACGTCGTGCACGGCCTGGTGGAAGCTGCCGTCGTCGCCGACCCACGCCTTCACGACCTGGATGCGCTCGAGCGGCGCGCCGCGCGGATCGCGCCGCGCCTCCGCCAGGAAGCGCAGCGTCGCGTCCGCGCGCGGCGGCGGCGGCAGGGTGCCGCCCATCGGCACGCCAGCGGCGTAGCCGCGCGTCACCCGGTCGTCGCGTTCGCACAGGTTCTCCGGCAGGTCCCAGCCCGCGAACAGGCGCGGCGCGATGCGGGTGCCGCTGGTCGCGAACGCCTCGCGCCGCGCCAGCGCGTCGAAGATCGCCTCGCGCGAGTTCTCCTCGGCCCAGACGCCGGCGAGCCCGCCGGCGCTGCGGAAGGCCTCGGGACGGCGTCGCTCGCCCAGGGTGAGCTGGTCGACGGCCGACGCCGCGAACTTGCCGACGAACGTCCGCTCGTCCGTTCCGCCCGGATTGCCCAGGTGCGTATCGGTGCTGCCGATGAAGCCGAACGCGTAGGGATTGACGCCGATCCGCTCGGCCTCGCGCAGGCCCTCGACGAGCGCGTAGCGCACGTAGTCGAGGCGCGAGACGCAGCCCTGGCCGCGCTGCGCGCCCGAGCCGGTGCCCTCCTCGCAGTCCTCGAGCGGGCGCCCCGGCAGATCGCGGATCTTCTCGAACTCGCACAGCTCGTCGGGGCCGCCCACCACGCCGTACAGGCCGTTGCGGCACTCCGACTCGCCCTTGATCTGCACCATCTCGACGATCGGCTCGAGCCCGGCGCGCAGCCGGGCCTGGGCGCGCTGCTCCTCGACTGGCAGGTCGCGGTACCAGACGGCGAAGAGCTGGCCGTTCGACAGGTTGGGGTTGTGCGGGATCGCCACCGCGTCGCAGCCCGAGTCGGTGTCGACGCACTGGGAGCGGAGCTTGCTCCAGAACTCGGGCTCGGTGGGCGTGTCGATCCACGAGATCGGCAGCTCGGGCACGATCTCGTTGCGGAAGATGACGTTGCGGTGGATCTTCGTGAACGACGGCGAGCGGCTGTACTCGTAGCCGTGCAGGGTGGTGAAGCGGCACTCGCTGCTGCGGTCGTACCAGCGCTCGGTGGCCGCGTGGTTGGCCTGCCAGGCGGTGCGGGTCTCGGCGCGGCAGCGCGCGGAGTCGTCGCCACAGATCTCCTCGTTGCGGCCGAACAGCGAGATGGCGCCCACCAGGCGCTTGCGGAAGCCCTTCAGTCCCAGCAGGCGCGCCAGCGTGGACTCCGCCTCGCCGCGGAAGATGCGACACGAGTTGGTGGCATAAACGGGCGACTCGGGGTCGCGGCACAACCGCACCTCGCCGAGCCACTCGGCGTGGTCGGTCACCGCGGCGAAGTCGAGCGGCCGGTCGATGCGGGTGGTCGCCGCGGGCCGCCCCGCGTCGTCGAAGGGCGGCAGGCCCAGATCGTGGCCGCGCGCGAAGCGATAGGCGTCGTCGGGGGTCGCAATCGTGCCCGTCACCCAGGCGTCCATCGAGAAGCCCGTGTGGAGGTGGAGGTCGCCGTAGAGCGGCAGGCGCAGCGGGTCGCGGTGCGCGCAGGGCTCGCGCGGGGCGGGCGTCGCCTTCCGCGCCGGCTCGGACTCGGGCACCCAGGCCTCCTTGCCGGGATCCAGGTTGCAGGCGAGCGCGACCAGTCCGAGGGCCAGGACCGGTCCGGAGCGAGGCGTCATGGCGGTCCCCCCCGATTCGACCCCGCCAGTGTCTCACGCTCGGCCCGGAACGCCCATGCCTACGGCGTGCGATCCGGCTCGCTCAGCACGTCGAGGCGTCGCCCGGGCAGGCCCGGCGGGCTCCAGCGTCCGTCGCCGTCGGCGTCGACGAAGATCGGGTTGGCGAAGGCCAGCGGGGCGCCGCCCGGGAGCAGCGCGTCGAAGATCTCGCTCGGCTCGCCTTCGACCTCCACCGTGACGACGGCATCGCGGTCGAACTGCAGGGCGAGGCTCTGCTCGCGGGGCGGCGAGATCCGACCGTCGAACTCGAGCCGTCCGTTCACTCGCACCCGCAGCGCCGATACGGCCGCCCAGGTGGCCGCCTCGACCCGCACGCGCAGCAGGCCGCTCGTGCCGGTGAACGTCTCGCCCGGGCCGGCGCCGCCGAGGTCGAGATCGAGGAACGGTCCGCTGCTGCCGATCGCGCGGTGGGCGCGCAGCGCGGCGACGAATGCCTCCGCGTCGAAGTGTGCGGGACGGTCGTCGTCGACTCGCACCCAGGTGCGCGGTAGCGCCACCGGCGTCGCCCGGCCGTGCGAGTCGCTGTTGGCCGTCGCCGTGCGGGGCTCGCCCTGGAGCAGCAGCGACAGCCAGTCGGCGCGGGCGCGGCGGTAGTGCCAGCGCGACGCGCCGTTCATCACCTCGATCAGCTCGAAGTCGAGGTCGCGCAGGCGCGTCGCGGGGTCGGGCTCGAGCAGCAACGCGTTGGGCTCGCGGTCGAGCGGCAGGTCGGGCCGGAAGGGCCGACCCGCGACCGCCAGGTGCGTGAAGTAGGCGTCCGTCTCGAGATCGTCCGACTCGCCCTCGGGACGCGGGTGGTTGAGCTGGACCAGCGTGTCGGGCCCGGCCCGGCGCGCCGCGGCCACCACCTCGCGCAGGCGCCTGCCCTCGCCCCGCGGCGCGCCGTTGCGGTAGTCGAGGGGCTTGGGGCGCAGCGGGAAGAGGTTGCTGTGCCCGCCGGTGAAGGGCAGGCGCTCGGTCCGCGCAGTGCTCGTCAGCTCGGCGCCCACCACGCTCGCCAGGCGATCGTCGAGACCCAGCGCGGCGATCACCGGCGCGTGGTCCGCCACGTAGTCGTGCTCGGTCGACACCAGCACCTCGCCACCCTGCGCGGCGAACGCGCGCACCTGGGTCGCCGGCGCCAGGCTCGAGTCGAAGCTGCGCCCGGTGTGGACGTGCAGGTCGGCCGCAATCCAGCCGGGCGTGTCGAACGCGCGGAGCAGCGGCGGCAGCGCCAGCACGTGCGTCTCCCCGGCTGTCACCTCGATCGCGGTCTCGCTCACCTCCCACTCGGGCCCGCGCGTCGCGATCACGCGATAGCGGCCGGCGGCGAGCGACACGGTCTCGGGATCGCCGGGGGCGCCGGCCAGCACCACGTCGCGGCTCGCCGCGGCGTTGCGGTGCAGGCGGCCGCCGCTGCGGAAGGCGAGCCCGTCGTCGCGAAAGACGGGGTCCGGCGTGTCGTCCAGACCCAGGAAGACGAGCCGGGCGATCCAGTCCCGCGGCAGCCGCAAGGTCGCGAGCGGCTCCGTCTCGAGCACGCCCAGCGCGACGTCCCGGGCGTCCACCGCGAAGTCCGTTTCCGCGAGCGCTTGCCCCGGCGCCAGCACGCGCAGGCGGTAGCGGCCGCGCGGCGCCCGGAACGCGAAGCGCCCGTAGGGGTCGGGACGCGCCACGGTGAAGGCCGACCACAGCCCCAGTGCGTTGCGCTCGTCGACGTGCAGGCGCGCGCCCGGATCGTCCATCCAGCCCGTGACCCGCGGCGCGTCGGTCAGCAGACGATCGGTCACCCCCGCCACGTCTGCGCGGTCGGACACGATCAGCGCGCGCTGGACCTCGAGCGTCTCGCCCGTGCGCAGCCGCATGAAGGGCGTCTGCGCGAACTGGAGCAGGCCCACCTGGCTGCGGCCGCCGATCCAGAGCGGGCGCGTGAAGACGCCCTGGAGCGTGTAGTCCGCACCGTTCAGCGCCAGCGACGACAGCGCGCGCCGCCCACCATCCCGTGTGGCGAGCGTTGCCCCGTCGAGCAGCAGCCCGTAGCTGATTCCGGGTCCGTCGTCCTCGGATCCCACCAGCACGTGCAGGTCCGCCGGATGGATCGCGGCGATGATCGAGCCGATGTCGTTCGGGTCGGCGTCGGGGTGGTCGAAGCCCTGCGAGATCCAGGGCCAGGGGCGCGAGATCACGAAGGGCGCCAGCGAGCGCCGTCCGTGCAGCGCCGTGTCGCCCAGCATGAAGAGGCGCTCGCCCGGCGCCACGCGACGCAGGCGGGAGGTCACGCGCAGCACGTCGGGGAGCTTCGCGTCGAGGACGTAGCTGGTCTCGACCTCGATGCCCTGGAGCGCGCCGCGCGTGACCAGGCGCGCCGTGTCGCCCTCCACCGCGGCCTCGATCGCGTCGACGGGGGCGATGCGACGTGGAGAGAGGTTGAACATGTGGAGCTGCAGCACCGCCCACTGGTCGTCCGCGCGGCCGCAGTGGCCGAGGTCGACGAGCACGCCGCCGCCCTCGGTGAGGATCGCCTCGTGCTCGGGCGCCGACACCACGGCGCACACGACCCCGTTGCCGAGCGCCCAGTCGCCGATGCCGCCGATCGCGTGCGGGCCGCCGACGAGGCGGCGCGCGGCGTTGTCGGGCGTGATCGGACCCGCGAACAGGTCGGCGGAATCGAGCCGCCGAGCCTCGTCCGGGTCCACGCGGAACTGGGCCTCGCGCGGTGGGATGCCCCGATCGCAGCCCGATGCGAGCGCCGCCAGGAGCAGGGGGATGAGCGAGGCGCGAGCGGGGCAGGGCACGCCCGCATCCTAGAGGTCGCGACCGGCGCACGCCGCCTCGCCGCCGAGGCGAGCCGCCGCGAGGCTGCGCTGGCGACGACGTCACCGCCTTCGAGCTGACGGCCGGGCGCGGCCGCGGCGGCTGCGCCTCAGCGCCCCGGGACCTCGGCGCCCGCGCGCACGAACGCCGGAATCACGTCGAGCGGCGCTTCCACCGTGATCGTCGCCGGCCCCTGGACCACGACGCCCGCGTCCCAGAAGTCCTCCCAGGCGCCGGCCGGGAGGTAGACCTCGCGCGCGCGCGCGCCGTCCTGCCAGACCGGCGCGACCAGGATGTCGGGCCCGAACAGGTACTCGTCCCAGCGATCCCCGACGTTCGGGTCGTCGGGATAGGCGAAGACGAGCGGGCGCGCGACGGGCAGGCCCGAGGTCGCAGCCTCGTCGGCGGCCTTGGCGATGTACGGGATCAGGTCGTGGTGCAGCTGCACGTAGCGGCGGTAGATCTCGATCAGCTCGCAGTCCACGCCGGGGCCCGCGCCGCACTCGACGGCGGTGCCGGGCGGCATGTCCCAGGGCGCGTTCTGCATCTCGCCGCCGATCTCCATGATCGGGCAGAAGGCGCTGAACTGGAGCCAGCGCGCGAACACGTCGCGCTGCTTGAACTGGTAGTAGCCGCCGGTGTCGGAGCCCCAGAACGGCATGCCCATGAAGGCGGCGCGCTGGAGGCCGATGATCGCGCTGCGCAGGCCCAGGTCGGTGCCGGGGCCGAAGCCGAAGAAGGTGCTGCCCGCCGTGTCGCCGCCCCAGAAGGCGCCCCAGCGCTGGCCGCCCGCCCAGCTCGAGCGGGTCAGCACCACGAAGTCGTCGCCGCGGGCCTCGCGCAGGGCGTCGTGGAACAGCTCGAGCTGGAGGTTCGGGTACTCGTTGCGGACCTCGCGGCCGGTGCGCCCGTCGGCCCAGACGTCGGTGGGCTCCGAGGGAATGAACTCCTCGCCGCGGTCGAGCTTCACGCCGGCGATGTCGTAGCGTGCGTAGAACTCGACGTGCTGGTCCAGCCACCACCGGTAGGCGTCGGGGTTGGTCAGGTCGACGACGCGGTCGCTGCCCGGCGCCAGGTAGCCGAGCGTTCGCGCTTCGGTGCCCAGGTCGTCCGGGTCGTCGCCGAAGGCCCAGGCCGAGCCCCAGATCGTCACCTCGTAGCCGCGGTCGGCCAGCAGCTCGAGCATCGCCTCGACGTTGGGCAGGCGCACCTCGTCCCAGCGGAAGTTCTCGAAGCCGAACTCGCCCTCGCTCCACGGGCGGTCGATGAGGTAGACGCCCGCCGGGATGCCGTGACGGTCGTAGCGCTCGAGGTCGCGCGCCACCTGCGCGTTGATCGGGACGCCGTCGAGCTCGACGGGCGGGCCGATCGCCAGCTCGCCGCGCCAGCGCCAGTGCTCGAATGTCCAGTCGGGCGGGCGGAACGGCCGGCCGGTGAGCGCCGTGTACTCGTCCACGATCCGGGCGTGCCCCGGCCCGAGGAACAGGAAGGTGCGCAGGCGCTGCGTCTCGGGCGTCGTGCCCGCCTCGAAGCGCACCGCCAGGCGCTCCGGATCGGTTGCCCCGAGGTCGAAGCCTCCGGTCGTGGCGCGGTCCACGTACAGGCCGTAGCCCGCCGACGAGTGGTAGAAGGGCGTGTAGAGCGCGATCGTCGGGCGCACGAACATCTCGACCGACTCGCCTCGCCGGTCGAGCGTGCCGAGGCCCGCCGGGAAGACGTCGTCCACGTAGGGGACGTCGTTGCCCACCTGCGACGGGTCGTCGGGGATCGGCTGCTGGAGGCGCGTCGTGAGGCCGTAGACCCGCTCGCCCTCGGCCAGCCGCCAGGCGTCGCGGAAGGCCTCGACCCCGGCCGGGTCGGGCGGCTCGTAGACGACCTCGAGCGTGCGCGCAGTGCGCCAGGCGAGCGTCACCTCGCCGGGCCCGTCGGGCGTGTCGACCCGCAGCACCAGCGCGCCGGCGCGCAGGTCGAAGTCGCGGACCGCGCCCACGGCGGCCACCGCGCCGTCGCGCTCGACCGCCAGGCCGCCGGCCACCTGCTGGACACGCGGGGCGGCGCCCGGCTCGCCGAAACGCAGCCGGAACGCATCCACCTCCACGGCGACCTCGGCCTCGGCCGTGAAGAAGCGCACGACGTCCCCGTCGCGGCGCAGCCGCGCCGGTACCGCGCCGTCCTCGACCAGCAGCACACAGCGGCTCGGCACGAGCAGGACCAGGGCGAGCAGGACACGCAGCAGCAGCGGTTCCATCGCAGCGTCGGCTGGACGGCGGAGGCCGCTCGTCCGCCGCTTCTAGGTGCCTTCCCACTGGACCAGCTCGACGCGCGTGCCGTCGGGGTCGGCCACGAAGACGGCCTCGGCACCCAGGTCCGGGTTCTGCACGCGGGTCGTACGCAGGATGCGCACCCCCGCG
>JASJBO010000197.1 GCA_030066475.1 Myxococcota bacterium | reverse complement strand
GCTACCGGCTGGAGCGACCAGTCACCGGGTGGGATTCGCACCCACTGAGAAGCGCCGCCTTGGCACGGCGCACCGAAGTCCACCAGCTATGCGCTACAGCGTCAGCACCGCGGCGCCGCGAACACGGTCGTGCTTCAGGTCGATCAGCGCCTCGTTGGCGGAGTCGAGCGGGTACGGGGTCGTGTGGGTGCGGATCGGGATGCGCGCCGCCAGGTCGAGCAGCGCGCGGGCGTCCTCGCGGGTGTTGGCGGTGACGCTGGTGAGCACGCGCTCCTGGAACAGGTGGCGCTGGTAGTCGAGCGCGGGCACGTCGCTCAGGTGGATGCCGGCCACCGCGAGGGTGGCGCCCCGGTCGAGGCGCTCGAGCGCCACCGGCACCAGCTCGCCCGCGGGCGCGAACAGGATCGCCGCGTCGAGCGGCGCCGGCGGGGCGTCGGTGCTGTCGCCCACCCAGACCGCGCCCAGCTCGCGCGCCAGCGAGGCGTGGGCCGCCGCGCGGCTGAACACGTAGACCTCACAGCCCGCGTGACGCGCCACCTGGATCACGATGTGCGCGGAGCCGCCGAAGCCCCAGATCCCGAGCCGCGCGCCCGCCGTGGCCCCCGAGCGCACGAAGGCGCGGTAGCCGATGATGCCGGCGCACAGCAGCGGCGCCACGTCGCGCGCCGCGACCCCGTCCGGGATCGGGTGCACGAACTCGGCGGGCGCCACCACCTGCTCGGCGTAGCCCCCGTCGGTGTGCCAGCCGGTGAAGCGCGGCTCGAGGCACAGGTTCTCGTCGCCGCGCGTGCAGAAGCGGCAGCCGCCGCAGGTGCGGTGCAGCCAGGCCACGCCGACGCGGTCGCTCGGAGCGAAGCGTCGCACCCCGGCGCCGCAGCGCTCGACCCGGCCCACGACCTGGTGGCCGGGCACGACGGCGGGCCGCTGCGGCGCCAGCTCGCCCTCGACCACGTGCAGATCGGTGCGGCAGACGCCGCACACCTCGACCCGAACCAGCACCTCGCCGTCGCCCGGCTCGGGCGGGGCGAGGCGCTCCGGACGCAGCGGCTTCGACTCGACGGGCGCGGGGTCGTGGAGCCGCATGGCGCGCACGAGCGGGGCCGCGCCTAGGAGTTCCGCGGCGAGGTCTGGGGCTCGGGCGTGCCGAGCGCCTCGCGCAGCCGGCGGATGAGATCGTGGATCTCCGGGTGCAGCTCCGACGCAAGCATGACGCGCGCGATGCGACCGGGCATGACGGCGCGGCCGAACAGGCGGGCCAGGTCGCCGTTGGGGCCGAACAGGCGCTTGGCGTCGACGCCGGCGAGCGCTGCCTCGTCTTCGGGGTGGGGCAGCTCGCTGCGGAAGAAGCGCTCGACGCGCGAGTCGCTGGGCGGCAGGCGCAGCGCACGGCGCACCGCCTCGGGCACCAGCAGATAGCTCTCGATGTGGCGCCGCTGCCAGGTGAAGAACTCGAGCCCCGGCTCGTCGGCGTGCAGCGGGCGGCGCGGCTCGTCGAGGTCGCGGTCGAGCACGCACAGCGCGCGCGCCCCGGGGTCCTCGGCGCGCCGCTCCCGGAAGTGCTCGGCGGCGCGCGCCGGGCGACAGCCCCCCAGGATCACCGTGACGGCGGCCACCGAGCGCGCCAGGGCCGGGGACGTGGCGCGCGCCCAGGCCTCCACGAGCCCGTGGTCGCGCGCGCCCTCCACGTACAGGACGAAACGCGGCCCGGCTTCGGAGCCGTCCGCTGCGCGAGGCGCCGGACGCGGAGTCGACATGGAATCCTCATTCGGGAGGCTAGCCCGGGCCTGCGACCCGGCGCCACTGGCGATTGGTCCCGCGCCGCAACCGGTAGTAGACTCCGGCCGTGATTTCGGTGCTGATCGCGGACGACCACGGCATCGTGCGCGAGGGACTTCGACGTCTACTCGAGTCCGAGCCGGACTTCGTCGTATGCGGCGAGGCCACGGACGGCCGCGAGGTGCTCGAGCAGGTCGAGAAGCACTCGCCCCGGGTCGTGATCCTGGACATCACGATGCCCCGGCTCGGTGGGCTCGACGCCCTCGAGCGCCTGCGCGCCAAGCGGCCCGACACCAAGGTGATCCTGCTCTCCATGCACGGGGACGCCCCGTTCGTCCAGAGCGCCGTCTCGCTGGGCGCCGACGGCTACGTGCTCAAGAACGCCAGCGCCGAAGAGGTGATGGCCGCGGTGCGCGCCGTCGTGACCGGGGGCTCCTACTTCAGTCCGCCGGTGGCGCGCGAGATCGTGGAGCAGCTGCGCGAGCCGCGCCGTGCCGCGTGCGAGCCCTTCTCGTTGCTCACGAGCCGCGAGCGCGAGGTGCTCCAGCTGATCGCGGAGGGCCTGTCCGCCAAGGAGATCGCCGGCGAGCTCGGCATCAGCGCCAAGACCGTCGAGGCGCACCGCACCAGTCTGATGCGCAAGCTCGGCGCCAAGAAGGCCACGGAGCTGGTGCGCTACGCGCTGCGGCACGGACTGCTTCAGCCTTAGAGGGACTCCGCTCGCCTGCGGCTCGCTGCGCGCTCCGGCGGGAAGACCCGCCTCCGCTTGCGGCTTCCCCCTGCGGGACAGCTCGATGCTGGGGCGGGCGCGGCTTGAGGGACTTCGCTCGCCTGCGGCTCGCTGCGCGCTCCGGCTTCGCCTCCGCTTGCGGGGGTGCCTGCGTAGGGAGTCGTTGCCGGGGCGGGCGCGGCCTTATGGACTTCGCTCGCCTGCGGCTCGCTGCGCGCGCCGCCGGGGGAACCGGCGGCGCTTGCGCCGGCGACCTTGGGTGCTGGTTCTGGGGTTGGCAGGCGGGCGGGGGTTGGGTCGGGGGCTAGCGGGCCAGGGTGACCAGGGCTTCGACGTGGGGGGTCTGGGGGAAGAGGTCGAAGCCGAGTACGCGCTGCGGGTGGAGGCCGGTGGCGACGAGGGCGCGCAGGTCGCGGGCCAGGGTGGCCGGGTCGCAGGAGAGGTAGACGAGGCGTGCGGCGCCGGCCCGGCCGAGTGCCGTCGCGAGCGGCTCGCCCAGGCCCGCGCGCGGCGGGTCGAGTACGACGACGTCCGCGCTCAACGCGCGCGGCGGCAGGCGCTCGGCCCGGGCCTGCACGACCTGCACCCGGTCGAGGCCCGCATTCGCGAGGTTCTGCCGCAGGTCGCGCACCGCGGCGGGATCGGACTCGACGGCGGTCAGCGCCTCGAAGCGGCGCGCCAGCCCCAGCGTGAAGAAGCCGGCGCCCGCGTGCAGCTCCAGCGCGCTCCCGCCGGAGCCGGCCGCCGCGACCACCTCGGCGGCGAGTCGCTCGTGGAGCAGCGCGTTGGCCTGCACGAACACCCCCGTCGAGACGGTGAGCGGGTCGGCGCCCGCCCGCACCGAGAAGGGCTCGGCGCCAGCGGCAGCCAGGTCCGCGCGGCGCACCACATCGCCGGCGCCGAGCGTCAGCTCCCACTCGCCGTCGTGAGCGGGCGGATCGAGGGCCAGGCGCTCCAGCTCCCGCTCGAGCGGAGGCGCCAGCACCGGGCAGTGCGACACCGCGCACAGCGCGTTGGAGCCTGCCTGCCGGAAGCCCACCCGGCCGGCCTCGACCCGCACGCGGGCGCGGCCGCGCGCACCGTAGGCCGCCGGCGACGGCACGAACTCGACCTCCGCTTCGAGCTCGAGGCGCCCGATGCGCTCGAGCGCGTCGCGCAGGATGCGCCGCTTGGCGGCGACCTGCGCGTCGTAGTGCAGGTGCTGCCAGCTGCAGCCGCCGCACTGGCCGAACACGGCGCAGCGCGGCTCGGTGCGATCGGGCCCCGGTGCCAGCAGCTCGCACACGCGGCCGCGCGCGAAGCGGCGCCGCCGCTCGACCAGCTCGACGCGCACGCGGTCGCCGGGCGCGGTGTCGGGCACGAACACCACCCGGCCGTCGGGCGTGCGCCCCACCCCGTCGCCACCCGCGGCCAGCGAGTCGATCACCAGCTCGACGTCGCCGGCGGACGCGCTCACGGCGCCTCGGGTGTCGTGAACCCCAGCGCCTCGAGCTCGCGCCGCAGCGCGCTCCCGGGCTCGAGCAGGCGGCGCAGCGCGCGCAGCGCCGGACGCTCCCAGCGCGCGGCGGGTACCGCGAAGTCGTAGTGCTCGGCCTGGAGCGGGTGGAAGCGCAGGCCCGCCTGGCGCGCGACCGTCTCGATCGTGACGCCCCAGTCGGCGCGCTTCTGCGCCACCGCGGCCGCCACCGCGTAGTGCGAGCGCGGCTCGTAGGCGAAGCCCGGCGGGCGCCGCTCGCCGAGCAGGCGGTCGATCAGCACGCGCGTGCCGCTGCCGCGGTTGCGGTTCACCATGCGCAGCTGCGCGTCGGCCAGCAGCGCCTCGGGCTCGCGCGTCTCGTCGGGGCGCGTCACCACGCCCTGCATGCGACCGTAGCCGCGCAGCAGGCGCAGGCCGTCGCCCAGGAACGGCTCGTTGTACTGGTCGGTCGCCGGATCGAGCAGGTGGATCGGCGCCAGGTCGCACTCGCCGCGCTGCGCTGCGGCCAGCCCGCCCTGGCTGCCCACCGCGTGCACCTTGAGCGTGAAGCCCTCCTGCGCCAGCGCGCTGGCGATGCGGTCGAGCCCGGCGCAGTGGCTGCCGATCACGACCAGGTCGGCCAGCGGCAGCTCGCGGCCGACGAGCATCACCTCCACCGGCGCGTCGGCCTCGACGATCTCGGTGTTGCGCCCCACCCGCACGAAGCCGTCGGCGCGGCTGAAGGCGGTGACGCTGCCGCTGCCCTTGCCCATCGGATAGGCGGCCAGCGCGCCGTCGTCGCCGCGCACGAGCCCGACCAGCAGGTACTCGAGGCGGCCGCGCTCGGAGGTCGTGCGCAGCGCCAGGCGCGCCGTCACCGACTCGCGGCGGTCGGCGGGCAGGCCGCCCAGGCGCCGCAGCACCGGCGCCACGAACTCGTGGAAGGTGAAGATCGCCGAGGTCGGGAAGCCCGGCAGGATCACCACGGGCTTGCGGCCCGCCGCCGCCAGGCAGATCGGCTTGCCCGGCTTGAGCGCGACGCCGTGGACGACGATGCCGGGGTCGAGCGCCTCGACGACCCGCGCGTTGAGATCGCCCTCGCCCTTCGAGGTGCCGCCCGAGAGCAGCACCGCGTCGGCCTCGGCGAGCGCCCGATCGAGCGCCGCGCGCAGCGCCGCCTCGTCGTCGCGGATGGCGCCCAGGAACCACGGCTCGGCGCCCAGCTCGGCCACGGCGTCGGCCAGGATGCGGCCGTTGCTGTCGAAGATCAGCCCGGGCCGCATCGCCTCGCCCGGCTGCACGATCTCGTCGCCCGTCGACACGATCGCGACGCGCGGGCGGCGCTGCACCGCCACCTCGGCGCGCCCGATCGCGGCCAGCACGCCGGTGTCGCGCGAGGTCAGTCGCGTCCCGGCGAACAGCACCGTCTCGCCCGCACCGATGTCGGTGCCGGCGAACGACACCGCCGCGCCGGGGACCGCGGCGCGGCGCACCACGACCCGGTCGCCCTCGACGTCGGTCACCTCCACCGGAACGACCGCGTCGGCGCCGCGCGGCAGCACTCCGCCGGTGGCGATCGACGTCGCCGTGCCCGCGCCCACCTCGACCTGGGGCATCACCCCGGTGGGAATGCTCTCGGCGTTCAGGCGCAGGCGCAGCGGCTCCTCCTCGCTGGCCCCGAAGGTGTCGGCCGCGCGCACCGCGAAGCCGTCCATGTTGGAGCGGTCGAAGCCGGGGACGTCCACCTCGGCGCCCACGTCCTCGGCGAGCACGCGGCCGAGCGCCTGCGCGAGCGGCACCCCCTCCGCGCCGAGCGGGCTCGCGTCGATCACCTCCAGCCAGCGGCGCTCGGCCTCGTCGCGATCCACGACCTCGAGGAACTGGCTCTGCTTCACGGTGCTTCCGCCTCGTCGTACAGCCGCACCTCCACCTCCGCGCCCTCCGGCATCCCCTCCAGCTCGCGCGGCACGATCACGCAGCCCGAGGCGCGCACGGTCGACGAGAGGATCGACGCACCCGAGGTCGCGAGCGGCACCACGTAGCCGTCCTCGACCGCGACGCGCACGTAGTCGGTGCGGCCCACCGCCGAGGCGATCTTGCGCGCCAGCGGCAGCCGCACGCGCCGGTGCGGCCAGGCGCGCGAGCGGCCGCCCAGCGCGCGCAGCGTCGGCCCGGCGAAGAACTCGTAGGCGCACAGGCACGAGACCGGGTTGCCGGGCAGCAGGAATACCCAGCGCGCGCCGATCCGGCCCAGGCCTGCCGGGCTCGAGGGGCGCATCGAGATGCCGTGGAAGTCGAGGCTGCCGAGCTCTGCCAGCAGGCGCGGCGCGTGGTCCTCCTGCCCGACCGAGCTGCCGCCGGAAACCAGCACCACGTCGGCCTCGGGCGTCTCCAGCGCGGCGGCGATGCGCTCGGGGCGGTCGGGCAGGATCTCGAAGGGCAGCGCCTCGGCCCCGTCGCGCGCCACCAGCGCGCGCAGCACCACCGAGTTCGAGTCGACGATGCGGTGGCCGGCCGGCGTGCTGCCGGCGGGCAGCAGCTCGTCGCCGGTCACCACCAGCGCGACGCGCGGGCGTCGCACGCAGGACGGTCGCGCCACGCCGATCGACGCCAGCAGCCCGGCGTCCTGCGGGCGCAGCCGGCGCCCCGCGCGCAGCACGGCGTCGCCGGCGCGGATGTCCTCGCCCGCAGCGCCCACGTTCTTGCGCGGCGCCACCGGCTCGCGCACCGCGACGCGCCCGTCGGCCTCCTCGGTCACCTCCGCCATCACCACCGCGTCGGCGCCCTCGGGCACCGGCGCGCCGGTCATGATCCGCACGGCCTGGCCACGCTCCAGACGCCCGCCCCAGGCCCGCCCGGGCAGCGAGAGGCCCACCAGCTCGAGCGCGATCGGGTCGTAGGCGGAGGCGCCGAAGGTGTCCTCGCCGCGCACCGCGTAGCCGTCCATCGCGGAGCGCGCGAAGTGCGGCACGTCGACGGCCGCGACGACGTCCTGGGCCAGCACGCGTCCCGCGCAGGCGTCGAGCGGCACGGGCTCGGCCGCCAGCGCGCGCGCGTGCTCGGCGAGGAAGCGCTCGACCTCCTCGACGTCGGCGCGCTCCGCGAAGCCGCGCATCCGGATGTCGGGATTCTTCGCCATGTGGGAACAGCCGCAAACGGCTGCGGGCAGGGGATGGCCCCTGCCCGCAGCGAGAATCAGCCCGGCGCTCCGATCAGCCGGTGGCCTTGAGCGCGAACAGCTCGTCGCGCGGGTCGAAGCGCACCTTCGCCTTCGCGATCTCGTCCTTCGGCACGTCGAACTTCAGGGCGCCGCCGGGGCCCACGCCCTCGTCCTTCATCACGTCGGGCAGGTCGTCGTCCTCGGCCTTCCAGCCCGCGCGCTCGTTGAACGCCCACTCGTCCGAGAGGCACTGCCAGCCGATGTCGGCCACCTGCTCGTTGCTGATCGTCTCGCCGTACAGCTCCGAGTAGTACTGCGAGATGTCCGCGATGCTGGGCTGCAGGAACTGGCAGAAGCCCGACGAGTCGCACACCGCATTGACGAGCTGTGACTCCTGCGACGCGCGCGCGAACTCCTCGGCCGGCAGGCCCGGGTTCACGATCAGGCCGGCCGTGTGGTCGGCGCCCATCGGGCTGGTGGCGTAGGTCACGCCCGTGGCCTTGAGCGGCCGCGGGTCCCAGGCCGGGATCGCCTGGCCGCGCACCACCGGCACGCGGTGGTGCTTCTGCTTGCGGCCGATCGAGGCGGCGCCGTTGCCGATCGCCACGCCCAGCTCGGTGCCCTCGGCGATCTCCTTCAGGATGCGCTTGGCGCCCTCGGCGTCGCCGTACTCCATCGCGCCCGAGTCCATGTAGACGGCGATCGCCGCGCCGGCCTCGATGGTGTCGAGCCCGACCTCGTCGCAGAGCCGGTCGAGGTCGGCCACGTCCTCCCAGCTCGCGATCGCGCAGTTCGCGCCGAGCAGGGTGAGCGTCTCGAACTCGAGCGCCGAGGTCTTGTAGTTGCCCTCGGCGTCGTGGACGACGTTCGAGCACTGCACGATGCAGCCGGTCATGCAGTTGTGCATGCCGCCGCCGCGCTCCTCGAAGCTCTCGACGATGCGCGCGCCGTCGAGGTTCTGCGCGTCGGGCGACTGGCCCTCGGTGCGGTTCTTGTAGGGGAAGGTGTTGAGCATGTTCGCCACGGGCACCACCGAGCTGGTGCCGGTCTTGAACATCTGCGGGCCCGCCAGGTACTCCTTGGTGTATTCCTTGTTGTGCGCCATGAAGGGCTTGCGGTCGGAGGCGCCGCGCAGCGGGGCCTTGCCCGCGTCGACGGCCACGTACTTGAGGCCCTTCGAGCCCATCACGGCGCCCAGGCCGCCGCGCGCCGCGTGGCGGGCGGGCCGGTTCTTCTCGTCCGTGGTGGCGATCGAGGCGCCCGCCAGCCGCAGCTCGCCGGCCGGGCCGATCTGGATGAACGACGCCTTCGCGCCGTACTGGCCGACCAGCGCCTCGGACAGCGCGTAGTTCCACATGCCCTTCTTGTCGTCGGCCTCGACCACGCGCACGCCGGTCCCGTCGACCTCGAGCCCGTAGCGCTTGTCGGGGTCGGCCGGCTGGCCCTTCACGACGACGGCGCGGTAGCCGAGCCTCATCAGGTCCTGGCCCGGCTCGCCGCCCGAGTTGGCCTCCTTGATGCCGTTCGTGAGCGGGCTCTTGCCGCCCATCGAGATGCGGCCCGAGGTGGGCGCCGCGGTGCCGGACAGCACGCCGGGCGCCATCACCAGCACGTTGTCGGGACCGAGCGGATCGCAGCTCGCGTCGCACTCCTCGAGCAGGATGCGCGCCGACAGCGCCCGGCCGCCGAGGAGCTTCCAGTCCTCGGGGTAGGCCTCGGTGGTGGCGGTCTGGGTCGTCATGTCGACGCGGATCAGCTGGTCGCCCTGGGGGCCGCTCATGCGGGTTCTCCTCCTTGGAATCGCCGGATGCTATCAAAGCCCGCCCACCGGCGGACGCGGAGTCGCGATCGAAGAGCGTCAGGCCCCGGGGGGCCCGAGGCGAGCGGCCGGCTTCAACCGCCCGCGATCGCGGCCAGCACCTCGAGCCGGTCCTGATCGCCAACCTTGGCGGCCAGCACGTCGCCGTCGAGCTGGTCGCCGTTCAGGAAGAGCTTGACGAAGCGGTGCGGGTTGTCGGCGCCGTCGACGATCTGCTCGCGGAAGCCGGGGTAGCGCGTCTCCACGGCCTCGATGCACTCGCGCACCGTGCCGGCACCCACCTCGACCTCGTCGACGCCTCGGGTCGGCCCCCGGTAGGGCGGCGGAATCACGATGGTCGGCATGTCTCGACGGTCCTCCTGCTGCCGCCCGCCGAGTCTAACGTGCGGCTCTATACTGCGGGCCCGTGCCCACCCCCCCGCTCCGCTGCCTCGCCGTGGCCGTCTGCGCGGCTCTGCTGCTCGGCGCCGCCTCGGCGCGAGCGCAGCACCCCATGCCGCCGAGCGCCCGTTCCCTGCACGACCGCCTGGCGCTGGCCGACGTGCTGGCGCTCGCCACCGTGGCCGAGGTCCGCACCGGGCGCATCCTGGTGCGCGATGCCCGCGTGCTGCGCGGGGAGGCGGACGACGCGTTCGAGATCAAGCGCTCTCCCTCGCGGCCGCCGCCGCTCGCGGTCGGCAGCCGGGCCATCCTGCTGCTGCGCGGGGCGCGCTCGCCCTTCGTGCTGGTGGACGAGCCGCGCGAGCTGGTGGCGACGCTGGACGATGCGGAGGCGGCCCGCTGGGAGGAGGCGCTGACCCGACTCGAGGCCGCGCGCGGCGATCCACAGCGCCTGTACGCGCTCTACCTGGGCTGGCTCGACGCGCCCTCCGAGTCGCTGCGGCAGGCGGGCTCGGCGGCGCTGCTCGACCGCAGCGCACCGTTCCACCCGCTGCGGCCCGCCCAGGCGCTCGAGCGCGCTGCGACGGCGCTCGACGTGCACGCCTCGCCGACGCTGCGACAGGTCTCCGCCCTGCTCGCCACCGGCCAGTCCGACGGCGCCGTCTTCCTGCTCGAGCGCCTGCCCGCCGAGGGCGACGACGCCACCATCCTCGACCTGGCGCTGCGCGGCGGCGTCCAGCAACCCGAGGCGCTACGCGCCACCGTGCTGCGCGCGCTCGCCCACCCCGCGCCGGACGTGCGCCGCACCGCCCTGCGCGCCGCCCCGTTCGCCTGGTCCCCCGAGGTGGGAGAGCAGGTCGGCCAGCTCGCCCACGCCGACCGCGACGAAGGCGTCCGCCGCGACGCCGCGAAGACGCTGCAGCGCGTGCAGCGGTCGGCGGACCGACCGTAGGGCGGCGAGGCTCGCCAGCGCGACCGCCGCGAGCAGCGCCCGAGACGCCTCGGGAACAGCGTGGACCTGCGCGCTTCCGACGACTCGGCCCGCCTCGCGCCGACGGTCCAGCGCCCCGGCGAGCTCGGGTGCGAGCAGCAGGTCTCCGCCGAGCTCGAGCGCGCTCGGCGAGACGCGGAGCGTTCCGTCGCTCGCCAGGTCGAAGACCGGCCCGGTCGCCCCGGTCGTGCTCTCCAGGAAGAAGCCGCTGCG
>JASJBO010000204.1 GCA_030066475.1 Myxococcota bacterium | reverse complement strand
TTAACCAACGTCCCCGAGCACGGCGCGGAGGGTGTTGAGGAGGGTCTGGGGGGTGCAGGGCTTCTGGACGAAGGCGGCGGTGGGGATGGGCTCGGCGTCGGTGCGCTCGCGCGGGTAGCCGGAGAGGAAGACGATGCGCAGATCGGGGCGCTGGGCGAGCAGCTGGCGCGCCAGCTCGACGCCGCCGAGGCGCGGCATCACGACGTCGCTCAGCAGCGCGTGGATCTCGCCCGGGTGGGCAGCAGCGACCTCGAGCGCCTCCAAGCCGTCGGCGGCCTCGAGCACGCGGTAGCCGCGGCGCACGAGCGTGCGGCGCACGATCCGACGCAGCGGCGCCTCGTCCTCGGCGATCAGCACGGTCTCGCTCCCCGCGGTCGAGCGCAGCGGGGGCTCGGCGGTCGCCGCCGGGGCTGCGAGCGCGCAGTCGGGGAGGTAGATCGACACGCGGGTGCCCGAGCCAGGGCGGCTGGCCAGCTCGATCGCTCCGCGGCTCTGGCGCACGATCCCGTACACCACCGAGAGACCGAGGCCGGTGCCGCCCCCGGGCTCCTTGGTGGTGAAGAACGGCTCGAACACGCGGGCCCTCACCTCGTCGTCCATCCCGCTGCCATCGTCCCAGGCGCGCAGCTCCGCATACGGGCCGGCCCCCTCGAGCCCCAGCGACTCGGCCCGCGACGCATCCAGGTCGCGGCGGAAGGTCTCGATGCGCAGCGTCCCGCCCGCGCGCATCGCGTCGCGCGCGTTCATGACGAGGTTCACCAGCACCTGCTCCAGGTGCCCGGCCACGCTCCCCACACCGCGCACCTCGGGGTCGAGCGACACCCGGAGCGTGTGCTCCTCCCCGAGCAGTCGCGCCACGATCTGCTCGAGCCCGCGCACCACGGCGTTCAGCTCGACTGGCTCCAGGGCCACCAGCCTCGGGCGGCTCAGCGCCAGGAGCTGACGCGTCAGCGCGGTGGCGCGTTCGACCGCATCCTGGATCCCGAGCGCGTCCTCGTGCGCCGGATGGTCCGGCGCCAGCTCCTCGACCAGGCTCGCCCCGAAGCCGCCGATCGCCATCAGCAGGTTGTTGAAGTCGTGGGCGACCCCGCCCGCCAGGCGGCCCAGCGCGTCCATCTTCTGCGCCTGCAGGAGCTGGAGCCGGCTGTCGCGCAGGGCGTCCTCGATCCGCTTGCGCTGGAGCGCGCCCCCGAGCAGCTCCGCGGCCAGATGCAGCGGCGTCGTCTCCGACTCGGACCAGGTCCGCTCGCCGCGATTCACCTCGAACAGCAGGAAGGCGCCCACGGTCTCGCCCGAGCGGATCGGAAGGCCCAGGAAGGAGCAGACGCCGCGTGCTTCGAGCAGCGCTCGATCGCCAGCAGGCGCGTGCGCCGCGACGCGCGGGATGCACACCACCTCCCCGTCCTCGAGTCGCCGCCACCAGCTGCTGCTCCGCTCCGGGTCGGGCGCCGGCGGATCGCACGGGCGGGTGCGCCGTTCGACGAGCGGCGCGTTCGCGGGATCGGCGTCGACCAGATAGGCGCGGTCGGCGCCAGCCAGGGGCGCCACCTCGGCCAGGGCGGCGCACAGCGAGGCCTCGAGCTCCTCGGGGTCCCGCGCCAGGAAGCGCTGCGAGAGACGCACCACGCGCCCCTCCGCATCGAGCTGGCGCTCGAGGGCCAGCTCGGCCTCGCGCCGCTCGGTGATGTCGCGCCCGATCGAGACGAAGCGCAGCTCGCCGGCCGGCGTCCGGAACGCGCGCCCGGTGTTGTCGAACCAGCGCCAGCTCCCGTCGCGGTGGCGCAGTCGATGGAGCGAGTGCGATTCGCCCTCTCCGGCCAGGGCGGCCAGGAACGTGCGGGTCGACTGGGCGGCGTCGTCCGGGTGGATCAGGTCGCCGGGCGGCTTGCCGAGCAGCTCGGCCGGGTCCCAGCCGAGCAGCTCGCGGTAGCTGGGGCTGGCGTACAGATAGCTGCCGTCGGCGGCGAGCTCGGCGAACAGGGTGGTGACATGGTCCGCGAGCGCGCGGAAGCGGGCCTCGCCAGCGCCGTCGACCTGGGGCTCCCGCGCGGAGACCTTCTGCTCGTCCTCTCGCATCACCCGGATTGTTGCATCGGCGATGCGTGCCGGACACTGGGAGGCAGTTCCCCCGGCGGCCGGCCCGGAGCCGGGGCCGCCCGGAATCGAGTTTTCCGCTCCTAGGCTGTCTGACTTCGTTCGGCTTCGCCTCACTGCGCGCGCCCTTCGGGCGCTTGCGAGGGGCTTCTGCCGCGCACACGGTCCTAGCCCGGTCTTGCCGGCCGGCGGTCGGCCGTGCGCAGGCGCAGCAGCGCGAGCAGCGCGAGACCGAGCGCCGCGAGGGCCGCGCCGTCCGCGGGGTCGGCCGCAGCCGCCGGCGAGAGCGCGAGAGCGGGCACCGCGACGCTGCCGATCAGCGCTCCTCGGAGCCAGTGCGACGTGCATCGGCCCATGGCCGACCCTCCCTCGAGCGATCGGCCTCGAGGATACGGCCCAACGCGACGCCGGGCGGTGACACCCGACACAAGACGATTCCGCCGGGGCGGCGCCTACTTGCGCGCGAACACGTGCAGGCTGGTGACGGCTTCGGCGTAGCGGCGCGCCTCGGCCTCCGAGATGCCCAGCCGTTCCATCGCCTCGCGAACCGGCGGCGCGTCGAGGTCGAACGCTTCGCCGAAGCTCGCCTCGCCCGTGATGCGCACCTCGCGGAAGCCCGCCTTCGCGATCGTCTCGAGGTACTCCGGGCGCAGGCTCGCGCCGCCCACGCAGCCGATGTAGGCGTCGATGCTGTCGAGCACCACGCGCGGCAGCTCCCGCTCGAGCACGATGTCCGACACCATGATGCGACCGCCGGGCTTGAGCACCCGGTGCGCCTCGGCGTACACGCGCGCCTTCTCGGGCGAGAGGTTGATCACGCAGTTCGAGATGATCGCGTCGACGCTCGCGTCCTCGATCGGCAGGCTCTCGATCTGTCCCTTGCGGAACTCGACGTTCTCGATGCCCTGCGCGCGCGCGTTCTCGCGCGCCTTCTCGAGCATCGCGTCGGTCATGTCCACGCCGATCACGTGACCCGTGGGCCCGACCTGGCGCGCGGCCAGGAAGGCGTCCATGCCGGCGCCAGACCCCAGGTCCACCACCGTCTCGCCGGGGCGCAGCGTGTCGATCGCGGTCGGGTTGCCGCAGCCCACGCCCAGGTTGGCGCCGTCGGGCACCGCCGCCAGGTCGTCCTCGCTGTAGCCGATCCGCGCCGCGTGCTCGGCCGCGCGCTCGGCGTCGGCCCCCTGCGCCTCGGCGATCTTCGTGTAGCCGTCGCGCACCGCCTCGCGCAGCGCGTCGCCGTCGTCGGGTCTTCGGCTCATCGGTGTCCTCCCGTCACGCCGCCTCGCGCGGCGCGCTCTTCGCGGGGCGCGGCCCGCGACCGCGCAGCCGCCGCGCTCCGCGCTGGATCCAGGTCTGCGCGTCGTCGACCAGGGTGTAGACCACCGGCACCACCAGCAGCGTCAGGAGGGTCGAAGCCGCCAGGCCGCCGATCGCGATCACGCCCATCGGGTTGCGCCACTCGGACCCGTCGCCCTGTCCGAGCGCCACGGGCAGCATCCCGAAGATCGTCGAGGTGGCCGTCATCAGCACCGGCCGCATCCGCACCGGCCCGGCCTCGAGGACGGCGTCGCGCAGCGAGCGCCCGCGCCGCCGCAGCGTGTTGGTGTAGTCCACCAGCAGGATGCCGTTCTTCATCACGATGCCCATCAGCATCAGGAAGGCGATCTGCCCCATCAGGTCGATCCGCATGCCCAGCACGGCCAGCGCGGCGAACGCCCCGATGAACGAGAGCGGCGCCGAGAGCATGATCGTGAACGGGTGCACGAACGAGTTGAACTGCGACGCCAGGATCATGTAGATCGCGATCAGCGCCAGCAGGAAGGCGAAGCCGATCGCGGACGCCGTCTCGCGCAGGCGCTTGGAGGGGCCCACCGGCTCGAACTCGTACTCGCCGCCGATGCCGAGCTCGCGGGCGAAGCGGGTCACCTCCAGGTCGGCGGTGCCGGCGGCGATGCCGTCGAGGTTGCCGTACAGGGTGATCGCGCGCGTGCGGTTGTCGCGGTCGATCTGCACCGGCCCGGTGCCGACGCGCGGCACCACCAGGTTGCGGATCGGCACGAGCTGACCGCTCGCGGCGCGCACCCGCACCAGGTCGAGCTTGGCGAGGTCGTCGCGGTACTCGGGGCGCAGCTGCACGCGCACGTCGTAGCGCTCGCCGGCCTCCTCGAAGCTGGTGACCTTGATGCCGGCGAACAGCGCCGAGATGGTGCGCCCGATCTGGAGCGCCGGCACGCCCAGGTCGGCCGCGCGCGCGCGGGTGATCTCGAGCGCCACCTCGGGCTTGCCGGTCTCGTACGAGGTGTAGAGATCGGCGTAGCCGCCGGCGGCGCGCATGCGCTCGGTGAGCTGCTGCACGTAGAGCTGGAGGCGGTCGATGTCGGGGCCGCGGATCGCGTACATGATCTGCGCGCTGCGCGCGCCCGGCACGTTGATCCAGGACACCTCCTCGACGGCGTAGTCCTGCAGCGGCAGGTCCATCTGGCCGATGCGCTCCCGGATGCGGTTCATCACGTCCACCTGACCGTCGCGGCGGTCGCCCTTGTGGACGAGCTGGACGTAGACGAGCGCCTCGTTGACGCGCTTCTTGACGCCCGAGCCGATCGTCGAGAACACGTTCGTGACGTTGGGATCGGCGCGCAGCTCCTGCTCCACGCGGGTGGTGACGCCGAGCGTCTGGTTGACCGAGCTGCCCAGCGGCAGCTTCAGCCACACGTTGAACTCGCTGCGGTCCTCGATGGCGAGGAAGTCGACGGGCACGGTGCGGGCCAGACCGATGCCCCCGACCACGGCGGCCGCCGCCAGGCCCACCACCGCGGCCCGGTGCCGCAGGCCGAAAGCCAGCACGCGCCGGTAGTGCGCCTCGAGGCGCTGGTAGCCGCCCTCGAGCCAGTGCCAGGCGCGGCCCTGGTGGGTGCGGACGCGCAGCCAGCGCGAGCACAGCATCGGGGTGATCGTGAAGGCCACCAGCAGCGAGGTCAGGATCGCGCAGGTCGCGACCAGCCCGAACTCGCGGAAGAAGCGCCCGACCACGCCGGAGAGGAACGCGATCGGGATGAACACGGCGCAGATCGCGAAGGTGGTGGCCATCACGGCCAGGCCGATCTCGTCGGTGCCCTTCGAGGCCGCCTCCTTGGCCGGCGTGCCGCCCTCCATGTGCCGGTAGACGTTCTCGAGCACCACGATCGCGTCGTCGATCAGCATGCCGATCGAGAGCGACAGCGCCATCAGGGTCATGGTGTTGAGGGTGAAGCCGAAGAAGTAGAAGAAGCCGAAGCTCGCCACCAGCGACGAGGGGATCGCCACCGCCGCGATCCCGGTCGAGCGCACGTTGCGCAGGAACAGCAGCACCACGGCCGAGGCGAGCAGCGCGCCCCAGGCCAGGTCGATCGCCACGTCGCGGATCGCGCTCACGATGAAGCGCGAGGTGTCGAGCGCCTCGATCATCTCGTAGCCCGCCGGCAGGTCGGCGCGCATGCGGTCGACTTCGGCCTTCACGGCCTGCGCCACCGCCACGGTGTTCTCGCCCGACTGGCGCCGGATCAGCAGCGACACGCCGCGCCGGCCGTTCAGCCGCGAGACGGTGCGCTCCTCGGCCATGCCGTCCTCGACGGTGGCCACGTCGCGCAGGTGGATCACGCGGCCGCCGCGCTGCGCCACCACCACGGCGCCGAACTCGTCGGCGTCGACCAGCTTGCCCTGGGTCTTGACCGCCCACTCGCGCTGCGCGGTCTCGATGCGCCCGCCCGGCAGCTCCACGTGCTCGCGGCGCAGGGCGGCGAGCACGTCGTCCACCGCGAGCCCGTAGCCGCCGAGCCGCAGCGGGTCGATCCAGACGCGGATCTCGCGCGGGCGCGCGCCCACCAGCGACACGCTGCCGACCCCCGGCACGCGCTCGAGGCGCGGCTTCAGGCGCTTGTCGGCGAACTCGCTGAGCTGCAGGATCGAGTCGGGCCCCGCGACCATGATCGCGAGGATCGCCCCGGCGTCGGGGTCGACGCGGTCCACCACGGGTGGCTCGATGTCGCGCGGCAGGTCGCCCCGCACCGCCGCGACCTTCTCGCGGACCTCCTGGCCCTTCTCCTGGATGTCGTACTCGAGCTCGAACTCGACCCAGACGAGGGACAGCGAGTCGCTCGAGGCGCTGCGCAGCCGGCGGATGCCCTCGATCGTATTGATCGACTCCTCGAGGACTTGCGAGACCTCGCGCTCCACCGTCTCGGGCGCCGCGCCCTCGAGGATGGTCCGCACCGTCACGACCGGGAACTCGACGCGCGGATACAGGTCGAGGCCGAGGCGCGGAATCGACACGATGCCGATCACGACGAGCGCGCCGATCAGCATCACGGCGAACACCGGACGCTGGATCGATGCGTCGGGCAGCCTCACGAGGCGGGCCCGCGCGAGCCGTTCACCACCCGCACGCGCATGCCGGGCGCGATGGTGCGGGCCGCCTCGCCGACGATCACGGGCGTGCCCGACTCGATGCCGCTCAGCAGCTCCGCCTCGTCCTCCGACACCACCCCCACCTGCACCGGCACGGCGACGGCGTGCTCGTCGCGCACGGTGATGACGCGCGCGCGCCCGTCCTCGGTGCGGATCGCCTCGCGCGGCACCAGCAGGGCGTCGCGCCGCTCGCGGGGCAGGATCTCGACCTGCGCGAACACACCGGCCTTGAGCGCGCGGTCGGGGTTCGGCACGCGCATCTTGACGAAGTAGGTCCGGGTGGCGGGATCGATGGTGTCGCCCACCGCGCTGACGGTCGCCTCGATCGGCTCGGGCAGTCCTTCGACGAACACCCGCCCGCGGTCTCCGATCGCGACCGCCTGGAGCTGGCTCTCGGGGATCGCCGCCTCGGCCTCGAGCTCGGCGGTCTCCTGGAGCACCAGCACGATCGTCTGCGGACGCACCAGCGCCGTGGTGCCCTCGTCGGCCAGCCGGCGCGCGATCGAGCCGGCGTAGGGCGCCTCGACCAGCGTCCGCTCCAGGTCCTCCTTGGTGATCGCGATCGCCTCGTCGGCCTGGCGCTCCTTCGCCTTCGCCACGGCCAGCGACGTGGCGAGCCGGTCGATTTCCTGCTCGGTGACCACCTTGCGCTTCTGGAGCTTGCGCGCGCGCGCCAGGTCGGCCTCGATCTGCTGGCGCTCGGCGCGCGCCACGTCGCGCCCGGCCTCGGCGCTGCGCAGCGCCGCCTCGAAGGGGACGGGATCGATCTGGAAGAGCGGGTCGCCCGCCTCGACGCGGTCCCCCTCGGTCACGAACACGCGCTCGATGAGGCCGTGGACCTGGGCCCCGATCCGGCTCTCGCGCCGCGCCACCAGGCTGCCCGGCGCGGCGATACGCTGGGCGATCGACCCGACCCGGGCCGGCACCGTCTCGACCTCGACCGCCGGATCGGAGACGGGAAGAGTCTGGGTGCGGCGCGGCTCGCGCTCACCTTCACAGGCGCCCAGCAGCAGCAGGGCGGCGGCAAGGAGTGCGACGGTCGGGAAGCGGGGCAAGGGGGGTCCTCCCGTCTGAGGCATTCCGTCTCAGTGAGGCAGCAGGGAACGCCCGGGGCGTGTCTTGCGGCCGACTTTTCCTCCGTGTGCGAACTGCATGCCAGCCCAGGCCCGGCCGAGGCTAGCCGATCTCCGATCTCGATCTCGCCAGGGTGTGGACGGCGAAGGGCTCGAGGGTGTCGATCGCCTCGGGGCCCTGGGCTGGGGTCCAGCGGAACAGCGAGATCGCGATGGCGTCGGGCGTGATGTCGAGGATCGAGAAGCCGTTCTCCTCGAGCGGCTCGATCCACTCCTCGACGGACAGCGTGCCCGAGGGCAGCGGCCGCTGGCCGCGGAACGCCGAGGGCCAGCCGCGATCGCTCGTGCCCAGCGTCCCGCACAGCAGGCTCACCACCGGGCGCGGGCCGACCGCCGCGCCCTCGTTGGCGGTGATGGCGCCGAGCCCGGTCGCGTGCAGGTCGCCGCTCACGAACAGCGGAATGCGGTCGGAGCGGGCGGCGACGGCGGCCAGCAGGCGGTCGTGCTGGTCCTTCCAGCCGCGCGGCCAGAAGGGCTTCCCGGCCTCTGCCGTGAGCACGCCGTCGGCGTCCTTCGCGTCGGGATACCACTCGCCCCACTTGCCGGCGCTCCACAGGACGGGCGTCGACGGCATGTGCACCAGGTGGCGGGCGGCGCTGCGCGCGGTGCGCCCCAGCAGCCAGCGCTCGATCTCGGGCGGCACGAACCAGGAGCCCGCCCCCCCGTGCCCGGGGTCGGCCGCGTTCGCCAGCCCACCGCGGCAGTCGTAGAGCAGCGCCTCGAACAGCCGGCCGTAGCGCACTCGGCCGTAGCTCGCGGCCCGGTCGTTCGCGCCGCGGTGCGCGGCGGGCAGCGTCGTATCGGCGAGCAGCTCGGGGTAGTAGAGGTGCTGGGTCGCGGCGGCGGCGCTGCGCATGAACGCATCCGCCGGGAAGGTGCGCAGCGCCTCGCTGGCCTCGTCGTTCTCGGTGTAGTCGTGGTCGTCGCGCAGGAACACGACCGGGACCGAGCGCAGCAGCGTGCCGTAGAGCTCCGCGATCTGCGGGTCGACGGCGCGCTCGAGCACCGCCTCGTTCGCGGTACCGAGCACCGGCTGCTCGCGGTCGAAGCGTCCGGCCAGCCACCAGCCCAGCGGTCCGCCGAACCAGCGGCCGGCGCGACCGCGCTGGTCCCAGTAGACGTGGTCGCCGTTGGCGATGGCGAGGTCGGGCTCGAACGAGAGCGCGCGGGCGAGCAGGCGGCGGCGCCAGGCGATCGGCAGGAAGGCGCGCGTCCCGGTGACCGGCATGGTCAGCTCGGGCCCGCCGGCGCACGTGTAGCAGAGCAGCCGCAGGCGCTCGGGCTCGGCGTCGGGGTGGGGCAGCGTGCGCAGCGTCCAGGGGTCGCAGAGCGCCGCGCCGTCGGCGCCGCGCAGGCGCAGCTCGTAGCGCGTCCCGGGCTCGAGGCCGCGCGCGTCGAACGCGTAGAAGCGCCCCGCCGAGTCGGTGCGCTCGCCCGTGGCCGCGCGCTCGCCGACCTCGAGCACCGGAGCCGCCTCGGCGGGCTCGCGCAGCGACAGCTTGAGCAGGATGCGATCGTCGCTCGCGCTGGGCAGCAGGTGCGCGACGCGGCCGGCGCTCCAGCCGCCGGGCTCCGCGAAGGCGGGCAGGCCCTCGCGACAGCCGGGCAGACCGAGGCCGAGCGAGGCGGCGGCGGTCGCCGCGCCGCGCAGGAACTGGCGCCGATCGCACGGACCCGTCATCGCGCGCGGCGATGCTACCCCGGAGCGCGCCCCGCGCGCCTCAGTCCGGCAGCTCGCGGCGCAGCAGCTTGCCCGAGGCGTTGCGGGGCAGGGCCTCGGCCCAGTGGAACGCCACGGGCACCTTGTAGCCGGCCAGGCGCTCGCGGCAGAAGCGGCGCAGCGCCTCGGCGTCGGGGCGCTGCGCCCCCCCGCGCGCCACCAGCCAGGCGACGGGACGACTGCCGAACTCGGCGTCCGGGCGTCCCACCACCCCCGCCTCGGACAGGTCCGGATGGTCGAGCAGCGCCGCCTCGACCTCGGCGGGGTAGACGTTCTCGCCGCCCGAGACGATCAGGTCGCTGCGCCGATCGTGCACGCGCAGCCGGCCGCGCGCGTCCACCTCGCCCACGTCGCCGGTGCGCAGCCAGCCGTCGCGCAGCGGCGAGCCGGCGCCGGGAGCGACGTAGCCCGGCGTCACCGTGGGACCGCGTACCTCGATCTCGCCGGCGCGGTCCGGCCCGAGCGGGCGGCCCGCCGCGTCCACCACGCGCACGGCGGTCCCGAGCAGCGGCACCAGCGCGCGCTCGCCGGGCGGTGCCGTGGCGACCTGCGAGGCCGCCTCGGTGAGCCCGTAGGTCGGCGCCACCGGGAAGCCGAGCGCCGCGGCCCGGTCGAGCAGCGCCGGCGGACACGGCCCGCCGCCGAGCAGCAGGCAGCGCAGCGCGGGCGGCGCAGGGCGCTCGCCGCGGGCGTCGAGCAGCCGGTGCAGCGTGGTCGCGGTCAGCGAGACGAGCGTCACGCGCTCGCGGTCGAGCGCGTCCGAGACGGCGCGCGCGTCGAAGCGCTCGTGCACGAGCGCGGCGCTGCCGGCCAGCACGCTGCGCAGCAGGATCGAGAGCCCGCCCACGTGGAAGAGCGGGAGGCAGGCGAGCCAGCGGTCGTCGGGCAGCGCGCCCAGGTGGAAGGCGGAGCCCACCGCACTCCACAGGAAGTTGTCGCGCGTGAGGCGCACGCCCTTGGGCCGGCCGC
>JASJBO010000203.1 GCA_030066475.1 Myxococcota bacterium | reverse complement strand
CTCGAGCCCCGCGCCGCGACCCTGCTCGCGGCACCGGGCTAGCTGGGTGGACTTCGCTCGCCTTCGGCTCGCTGCGCGGAGGCCGGCCCGGGCGCCGGCCTCCTTGCGGGTGGACTTCGCTCGCCTTCGGCTCGCTGCGCGGAGGCCGGCCCGAGCGCCGGCCTCCTTGCGGGCGGGAAGAGACTTCGCTCGCCTTCGGCCCGCTGCGATCCGGAGCGGCTCGGCGCCGCGCTTCGGGCCGAGCTAGAGCATCGATGGCGTGAGCGACGCCGAGTGCGTGGAGTTCCTGCGCTGGGCGCTGCCGCGCCTGGGGATGCGCTGGCCCGGCTTCCGGCGCGTGCGTCGCCAGGTGTGCCGGCGTCTGGCGCGCCGTGTGCGCGCGCTCGGACTCGACGACCTCGCAGCCTACCGGAGGCTGCTGGGGGTGCGTCCCGCGGAGTGGGAGGTCCTCGATGGACTGTGCCGCATCCCGATCTCGCGCTTCCTGCGCGACCGGGGCGTCTGGGACGCCCTGGCGCAACAGGTGCTGCCGGAACTCGCCGCGCGCGGCGGTGCGCTGCGCGCCTGGAGCGCCGGCTGCGCCTCGGGTGAGGAGCCGTACTCGCTCGCGATCCAGTGGGAGCTGGTGCTCGCCCAGGGCTCTGATGCGGCCTCGCTGGCGATCGTCGCCACGGACGTCGATCCCCACCTGGTCGAACGCGCCCGGCGGGGCGTCTACGGCCTCAGCAGCCTCCGGGAGGTTCCGGCCGCGCTGCGTGAGACTGCCTTCGAACGCGACGGCGCCGGCTTCCGGGTGCGGGAGCCGGTGCGCCGCCACGTGACCTTCCTCTGTCAGGACCTGCGCCGCAGTGCGCCGGAGGGGCGCTTCGAGCTGGTCCTGTGTCGCAACCTCGCATTCACCTACTTCGACGCGCCGACCCGCGACCGCGTGCTCGCCCGGCTGGCCGCGCACACGGCGCCGGGCGGCGCACTGGTGATCGGCGCGCACGAAGCGCTGCCGCCCGGGGCAGCGGGCTTCGAGCCGTGGCGCGGCGCGCGCGGTGTGCATCGTCGCGTGCCGGGTCGAGCGAGGTGACTCCGGCTCAGTGCCCCGCCGCGCCGTCCGCGATCCACCAGTCCGGCAGGTCGGCGAACGAGTCGAGCACCGCGTCCGGGCGGATCTCGCCGTCGAGATCCGAAGCGCGGAACTTGCCCGTGCGCACCAGGAGCCCGCGGAGCCCGGCGCGCTGCGCGCCCTGCACGTCGCCGACGATGTCGTCGCCGATCACGACGGCGTCCGCTGCGGCGCCTCCCACCAGGCCGAGCGCGGCCTCGAAGAACGCCCGGGCGGGCTTTCCCAGCACGGTGGCCGTCACCCCCGCGGCGTGCTCCAGCGCCCTCACGAAGGGCGCCACGTCGAGCCGCAGGCCGTCGGCTGCCCGCCAGTAGCGCGTCATGCCGAGCGCCACGAGTCGCGGCGTCGGCTCCGCCATCAGCAGCCGGAAGGCGCGGTTCAGCGTGGGGAAGCTCCAGGCCTCGCCGAGATCCCCGAGCACGACGCTCGCGGCCCCCGCCTCGGCGTCGTCGGCAAGGCGCGGCAGCGCCGCGAACTCGGCCGCCGTCGCCTCGGGCACGAACAGCGCGGCGGGGCCCGGCGCGTGCTCCGCGAGCCAGCGGACGGCGGCGACGGGGGGCGTCAGGACGGTCTCCGCGTCCGTCTGGACGCCCAGGCCGGCGAGCTTCTCGACCAGGGCAGCGCGCGGGCGCGACGTCGTGTTGGTCAGGAACCGATGCGGGATGCCGCGCTCCTGGATCCAGGTCACCGCTTCCGGTGCCCCCGGGATCGCGTCCTCGCCCCGGTAGATCACTCCGTCGAGGTCGATCAGCAGCGTCTGCATCGTGACCACCCGCGTGCGGTCCGTGCGACGACTGTGCCGCGAGTCATGGAGTCCGTCCAACCCTGGACCCTGCTCGTGCTCGGTCTGCTGCTGCTCGCCGGCTTCGCCGCCCACGAGGCGGGCACGCGCGCGCACGTGCCCCGCGGCGGGCTCGTTGAGTCGGAAGCGCTGGGTCGATAGGCTCGCAGGTCATGCGGCACCACGTGCGTCTACGGCCGGGCGGGCGCTGAGACCGCCCGTCGTGCTCAACGCCACCTTCGTTCGCATCCGGCGCCAGGACGTCGCGAGGCTGCGCGCCTGGCTCGCCGAGCTGCCCGCCCGCCGGACCGAGCTGGCGGAGGCGTACCGGCTCGAGGGCACGCGCCACGAGCTGTTCTTCCTGGTCGAGGGCGAGTCCGGACCGGTGCTGGTGCTGCTCTCGGAGCTGGCCGACCGCGAGCGAGGCCGCGCCTCGTTCCTCCGCTCGCGGCTGCCGATCGACCTGGAGTTCAAGGAGCTGATCGGTGCGATCGAGGACGGCGACGTCGCCGCCGAGCTGCTCTACGACTCCGCGCCGGTGCTGGCGGCCGCCGGCCCCGGGGTCCCGCCGGACGAGGGGTGAGGCCGGGGCAGCACGCCGCATCGGGTCGCGGCAGCCGGTCTCACCGGGGCGACGCGCGGACTCCAGCCGAGGCCGCCGTGCTGGCACGAATGCTGCTGGAAGATGGGTCGTGGACATCGCCGTCGACTCGTTGCCCGGTCCGATCCGGGACGCCGCAGCGGCCGAGGCGGTCGAGCGCAAGGGCCTCGGACATCCCGACACGATCTGTGACGCGCTCGCCGAGGAGCTCGGGCTGGCGCTGTCGCGTGCCTACCTCGAGCGGGCCGGGGCGATCCTGCACCACAACGTCGACAAGGCGCTGCTGTGGGCCGGACGCGCGGCCCCGTGCTTCGGGGGCGGCGAGGTGCTCGCGCCGCTCGAGATCTACCTCGCCGGACGGGCGGCGGGCGCCGGCGATCTGCCCGTCGAAGCGTGGACGCGGGACTGCGTCGAGCGCTGGCTGCGCGCGAACCTGCCGGCTCTCGACGTGGAGCGCCACGTCCGCATCCACTGCCTGGTGCGACCCGGATCGGAGGACCTGGCGTCGCTCTTCGACGCCGCGCGCGCCGACGACCGGCCGCTCGCCAACGACACCTCCTGTGGGGTGGGGTTCGCGCCGCTGAGCGAGCTGGAGCGCGTCGTCCTCGAGGCCGAGCGCACGCTGAACCGTCCCGAGCGACGCCGTTCGCATCCCGCGCTCGGCCCCGACGTCAAGGTGATGGGCACCCGACTGGGGGAGCGCATCCACCTGACCGTCGCCTGCGCGCTGGTCGACCGCCATCTGGCTGGTCCCGACGACTACGCCGCCGCGGTCGATCAGGTCGGCGAGCTGGTGCGCGCGCGCACCGCATCGCTGACCCGCCGCGCCGTCGAGGTGGTGGTGAACGGCGCGGACGATCCCGCGTGCGGGCGCTTCTACCTCACCGTGACCGGCACCTCCGCCGAGGCCGGCGACGACGGCCAGGCCGGGCGCGGCAACCGCGTCAACGGACTGATCACGCCCTACCGGCCGATGACGCTCGAGTCCGTGGCCGGCAAGAACCCGATCACCCACGTCGGCAAGCTCTACAACCTGTGCGCCGGTCTGCTCGCCGAGGAGCTGGCCGCGTCGCTCCCGGGCGTGGCCGAAGCCGAGTGCCGGCTCGTGAGTCGCATCGGCCGCCCTGTGGACGACCCGCAGTTCGTGGAGGTCGGGCTGCGGAGCGCCGAGCCGATCCCCTCGAGCGTTCGGAAGCGCGCGTCCGAGATCACGCGCGCACACGTCGGGCGGATCGGGACGCTGTGGCGCGAGCTGCTGGACGGGACGCTGGTGCTGGACGGCTGGCCGCTGCGTCGCGGGCCGACTCCTGGCTCGGCCTTCTAGTATGTCCAGCGGGAAGCGCGCGTTCGCAGGGGAGGTCACGATGAAGACGATCCTGGGCGTCCTGGGAGCCCTCGTGCTCCTGTTCCTGCTGGTCGCCGGAATCACGGCGACGCCGCTGGTGGGAGAGGTCGTCACGCTCCACACGCGGGAGGGCGGCGAGTGGAAGACGACTCCCCTGTGGATCGTCGACGCGGAGGGCGTGGAGTACCTGCGCGCGGGCAGCGCCGAGAGCGGCTGGCTGGTGCGCTCTCGCGCGGACCCGACCGTGCGGCTCGAGCGCGCGGGCGGGGTGGTCGACGTCGCCCTGGTAGAGGCCCCGGACATGCGCGGCGAGGTCAACGACCGGATGGCGGAGAAGTACGGCTGGGCCGACGGCTTCGTGGGCATGATGGGCGACCACGCGGCCTCCCTCCCGCTCCGGGTGGACCGGAAGCCGTAGCCCGTCGGGCCATGAGCGAGCTCGTCGTCGAGTCGCGACCCGACCCGCAACGCGGCTCGGTGCCGGTGCGCTTCGGCCTGCCCGGGGAGCCTTTCCAGGAGGTCGAGGTCGTGCTCGACTGGTGGCCCGGCGAGGGCCATCGCTACTTCCGGGTGCGCCTGCGCGACGGGTCCGAGTACGTCCTGCGACAGGATCTCGCGAGCGGCGCGTGGCGGCTCGACTTCTTCCGCGACGAGGGCCGCTGATCCGGGTTGCGCGACGCGCTTCGGCGTCAGGGTCCCGTCTTCCGATACGTCCCGATCAGCTCGGCCCGGGCGATCACGTGGCCCTCGATCGCCTTCTCGAGCTCGGCCCGGGTCGGGGCCTCGAGATCGCGACGAATCGGTTCGGCTCCGCGCCCCAGAGCATCTCGCTGGCGGCATAGCGGCGCGTTGGCAGGAAGGCTCGGTCATCGTCCCTCGGTGCTGCGCCGGCGACTCCCGCCGGCGGCTGCCTCAGCGGCGGAACTCCGGAGTCAGCGGCACTCCCTCGGCGCGCTTGCGCTCGATCTCCTCGATGCTGCGCTCGAGGGCGACCGCCCGCTCGGGCGTGCTCGGGTGGGTCGCGAGCATGCCGTCCCGAATGCTGCCCGGATGCTCGACGGCCATGCGGCGCCAGAAGTCGGGCGCCAGCCGGATGTCGTAGCCGGCGCGCGCGGCGAGATACAGGCCCAGGTGGTCGGCGTCGGCCTCGAACTGCTCGGAGAAGACCACCCCGGCCAGCTCCGTGAACGCCCCGCCCGTGTCCACGTCGCCGAGGACGGCGGCGAGGATGTCGATGAGCAGCCCGGCGTAGCGCTGGGCCTGGAGCTGGCGCAGGTGATCGAGTGCGTTGTGGGCCATCTCGTGGCCGATCACCAGCGCCAGCTCGTCGTCGGACTCGACGAAGCGCAGCATGCCGGTGGTGAGGAAGACGTTCCGGCCGTCGGCGGCGGCGTTGATCGAGGCGTCCCGGACGACGAGCGCGCGGTGGCTGCAGGCGCGGACGCCCTGGATCGACAGCTCGAGCGCGTGGTCGGGCTCGCGGATCAGCTCGAGCGCGAGCCGGCCGCTGACGGTCGGCGCCTCGAGCGCGCGCAGGAACGACCGCAGGTCCGGGACGGCGCTTCCGCCCGCGCGCACGATGCGGTCGCCGCGCCGCAGCGGCTCGGCGTCCGGCGACGCCACCGGGCTCACGCTCCAGACCCGCACCCCGTGTCCCAGGCCCAGCTCGTCGGCCACCGCCCGGTAGTCGGGCGGGAAGACCTCGCGGTCGAGCGCGAGGAAGCCGAACGCGTAGCGCACCTGGTCGCCGCACAGCTCCGCGCCCGCGGCGCGCAGCCGGAAGGCCACGTTCCACACGCGCGTCTGCCGCTGCAACAGCAGCGAGAACGCGAGCCGGTGGTGCTCGCGGCGCTCGGCCGTCACGTCCGCCGGCTCCAGCGCCGGACGCTCGAGGCGCGTGGCGCAGCCCGCGACGCCGAGCCCGACGGCCGCCAGCAGCAGGGCGCACCGGGCGCTTCGGTGATCGGTCCGGCGCATTCGACTCCCACTCCCCCGTTTCGAATAGGGTGAGATGATCGCGGATCCGGGGCGGGAGCTCGGTCGGGAGTCCGACTGCAGGGCCGGGGCAATACGCCACAGTCAGGGCCGGCGTGATGCATTCTGCCACGCCGTTGGTACGCGGTCCGTCGGGCCGCGGGCCTCGGGGCTCGGCACGAGGCTTGCTCCGACCCGTTGCGGCGAGGCTTCGGGTGGGCGTCGCGTGAGGGAGGGAGCGGATGCTCCATTGGCTCCGCCACGAGAGCGACCTCGTCCAGCTGTTCCAGGCACTGGGCCGCGACCGCGTGGTGTACGCGCCGGAGCGCGGCGCCGACGGGCAGCTGCACCTCTCCCGCGCGGACGGCTGGGACGAGAGCCGCCACGCGCTGGGTGGCTACCGGCCCGTCGAGCCGCTGAAGGCGCTCTTCTTCCGAGCGCGCGAGGACCTGGGGCGGCTCGACGGGGAAGGTGCGCTGGAGCCGCTGCCCCCCCGCGTGGTGATCGGCGTCAAGAACTGCGATCTCTCGGCGCTGCGCTTCCACGACCGGGTGCTCGGCGATGCGCAGCCCTCCGATCCGTCCTACACCGAGGCGCGTCGTCAGACCCTGCTGGTCTCCAGCGACTGCTCCGACTGCCGCGAGGTGTGCTTCTGCACCGTGGTCGGCGAGCAGCCGCATCCCGCGCGCGGCTTCGACCTGAACCTGTCCGCGACCTCCCAGGGCACCATCGTCGAGACCGGCAGCGAGCGGGGCGAGGCCGCGCTGCGCGCGGCCGTCCCCCAGCCGGAGCCCGTCCCGCCGGCGCTGCTCGAGGAGCGGGAGGCCCGGCGCGCCGCGATGCGGGAGCGGGTGACGGCGCAGGCGGCTCGCCGTGGGCTCGAGCCCGGCCTCGATCTCCAGCAGGCCGTGCGGGAGTCGTTCGGGCGCCCGCTCTGGGACGACTTCGCCGCGGACTGCGTCGAGTGCGGCGCCTGCAACTTCATCTGCTGCACCTGTCACTGCTTCCTGCTCGCCGACGGCTTCTGCAAGGCGTCCTGTCCGGCGCGCGTCAAGCAGTGGGACTCGTGCCTGTTCGAGAACTTCGTGCGCTTGGCGGGTGGCGCCAACCCGCGCGCCCGACGCGCGGAGCGGCTGCGGCACCGCTTCGACAAGAAGTTCGACTTCGCCCCGGACACGCTCGGCTTCTACGCCTGCGACGGCTGCGGCCGCTGCACCGAGGCGTGCATCGGCAGGATCGACATCCGGGAAGTGCTCAAGAGGGCGGTGGACGATGCGCAGTCCCTACATGCCGATTCCGGCTGAGATCGAGGGCATCGTCGACGAGACGCCCACGATCAAGACGTTCTCGATTCGCCCGGCGGAGCCGATTCCGTTCGAGGCGGGTCAGTTCGTGCAGCTCACGGTGCCCGGCATCGGGGAGGCGCCCTTCACGCCCTCGTCGTCGCCGTCGATCGCGGACCGCATGGAGATCACCATCGTGCGCGTGGGTCGGGTCACCGAGGCGCTCCACGAGCTCGAGCCCGGAGCGCGCGTGGGCCTGCGCGGGCCGCTGGGTCGTCCCTACCCCCTCGACGCGTTCCGGGACCGCGACGTCGTGGTGATCGGCGGCGGCTGCGGGGTCGGGCCGCTGCGGGCGCTGCTCTTCGCCCTGCTCGAGCAGCCCGACCGCTACGGACGCATCCTGTTCCGCTACGGCGCGCGCACGCCCGAGGACGTCGTGTATCGCGAGGCCTGCGCCCGGAGCTGGGGCAGCGACGACCTCGTGGACGTGCTGGTGACGGTCGACGAGGGCGACGACGACTGGCACGGACGGGTCGGCATGGTGACCGAGATCCTCGACGAGAAGTGCTTCCACGGCGACCCGTCGCAGCGCATCGCGGTCATGTGCGGTCCGCCGGCCATGATGCGCTTCGCGACCGGGAAGCTGCTCGAAGAGGGATACGCCGCGGAGCACGTGTTCCTGTCCGTCGAGCGGAACATGAGCTGCGGCGTGGGCCTGTGCGGTCACTGCCGCGTGGGGCCCTACTACGTGTGCCGGGACGGGCCGGTGTTCCGCTACGCGGACCTGGCCGCACTGCCGCGCGCCTGGGACCTGGTGGCGCATGGCTAGGCGACTCGTCATCGACCTCGAGACGTGCCACGGGTGCGACGAGTGCATCGTCGACTGTCGCTACCACTACCGCCCGCTGCCCGCGGACCACGGCATCCGAGGCCTGCGGGAGCGGGCGACCTACCTGCTGGTGTGCCGTCGCTGCGAGGCGCCGAGCTGCATCCTGGCGTGCGCCTTCGACGCGCTCGAGCGGCGCGCCGACGGGGTGCTGGAGCGCCACAACCTGCGCTGCGTGAGCTGCATGGCGTGCGCCCACGCCTGTCCCTTCGGCACCATCCTTCCCGACCTGCTGCCCTTCTACGACACCCCGTGCGACCCCTGCCTCGACGCGACCGGCGCCGACGAGCCCCCCTGCGTGGCGAGCTGTCGGCGCGGCGGGCTGGCGTACCGCGAGGTCGGGCCCGACGAGGACTCGGTCCACGTCGTCGACGAGCATCTGGCGGCGCGGGCCCGCCGCTGGCACAAGCGCGAGCCCGGACCCGGGGGGGCCGCCCGATGAGCGCGGCCGGCGCCCTGCTCCAGGTCCTCGTCTTCCCGGGGCTGCTGTTTGCCGCCGCGGCGGGGCTGGTGGCGAGCTGGGTCGACCGCAAGCTCACGGCCCGCCTCCAGAAGCGGGTCGGTCCGCCCTTCCTGCAGCCGCTCTACGACGTCGGCAAGCTGATGATCAAGGAGACCTGCGTTCCCGAGGGCGCCTCGCTTCCCCTGTTCCTGGGGGCACCGCTGCTGGGGCTGGCCGGTGCGGCGCTGGCCTCGGTGATCGTCTGGCGCGCGCTGCTGTCGCCCGAAGAGGCCTTCGTCGGCGACCTGATCGTGGTGCTCTCGCTGCTCACCCTCCCGCCCCTGTCGATCGCCCTCGGCGCCTTCGCCGCGCGCAACCCGCTGGCGTCGCTGGGGGGGAGCCGCGAGATCAAGATGATGCTGGCGTACGAGCTGCCCCTGGTGCTGGCGGCCTGCGTCCCGATCGTCTCGGCGGGGAGCCTGCGCCTCGGCGACATCGTGCTGGCGCCGGCCGCGGTGGCGGTGCCCTCGGGGCTGCTCGCCCTGGCGGTCGCCGTGCCGTGTATGCAGGCCATGCTCGGACAGGTGCCGTTCGACCTGCCCGAGGCCGAGACGGAGCTCACCGGCGGCGCCCTGATCGAGTACTCGGGGCCGCCGCTCGCCCTGTACCGGATCACCCGCGCCATGATGCTGTTCCTGGTGCCGTGCTTCCTGATCGCGCTCTTCCTGGTGCCGGCCTCTGGCTGGCCGCTCGCCGCCCTGCTCGCCTACGTCCCGCTGCTGGTGATCGTGATCCTGGTGCGCAACACCGCGCCGCGGGTGCGCATCGATCAGGCGCTGGGCTTCTTCTGGGGTCCCGTGACCGCGGCCGCCGTCGGCGCGGTGGCGCTGGCCGCGCTGGGCTGGTGACGGGAGGCGCGTGTGAGTCTCGCGAACCGCCTGCTGTCCCGATCGCTCTTCGTGTTCCACATGGGGGGGAGCGCGTGCAACAACTGCGACATCGAGATCCTCGACGCGCTGACCCCGAAGTACGACCTCGAGCGCTTCGGCATCGTCCAGGTTCCGAGCGTCCGACAGGCCGACCTGATCCTCGTCTCCGGCGTCTTCAACAAGAAGGTCGCGGAGCGGGCGCGGCGGCTCTACGAGCAGGCCCCGAAGCCCGTGCTGGTGGTGGGGATCGGTGGCTGCCCGGCCTCGGGGCTGATCTTCCGCGATTCGTACAACTGGGTCGAGCCGATCGGTCGGACGATTCCGATCGATGCCTACGTGCCGGGCTGTCCGCCGAAGCCCGAGGCGATGATCTCGGCCATCCTGCAGCTGGTGCGCCGGCTGCGAGCCGGATGACGCGATGACGGCGACGCGCGAGGCGGCGATCGAGGTCCTGCGCGAAGAGCTCGGCCAGCGCGCGCTCGCCTTCGAGCACCGCTCCGAGCGGCGCGTCTTCGTCGAGGTCGCGCCCGAGGACGTCCTGGCGGCGACCCGGCTCCTCGGCCAGCAGCCGGCGGCGCGCTTCCAGACCGCGAGCGGCATCGACACGCCCGCGGGCTTCGAGATCCTCTACCACTGGGCGCTCGATCGGCTGGGACTGGTGGTCTCGATCCGCAGCCGGCTCCCGCGCGAGGCGCCGGAGATCGAGTCGATCGCCAATCTTTGCCCCGCCGCCGAGTGGATCGAGCGGGAGATGTGGGAGCTGCTCGGCATCCGCTTCCGGAATCACCCCGACCTGCGCCACCTGCTGCTGCCCGAGGACTGGCCGGAGGGGAGCCATCCGCTGCGCCGGGACTACCAGCGGTGAGGGCGGCGCCATGGCCACGCGCACGATCGTCCCGATCGGCCCCTACCACGCCCTCCAGGAGGAGCCGGAGTTCTTCAAGCTCCACGTGGAGGGCGAGCGGGTCGTCGGGCTCGACATCGAGCTCGGCTACAACCACCGCGGCATCGAGAAGCTCTC
>JASJBO010000202.1 GCA_030066475.1 Myxococcota bacterium | reverse complement strand
GGATCGAAGGGGGAAGCCGCAAGCGGAGGCGAAGCCGAAGCGCGCAGCGAGCCGCAGGCGAGCGGAGTCCACTAAGACCTGTAACGCAGCGCGTGGATCGCGATCCGGCGCCGCTCCCAGGGCAGGCGCGCGAGCAGGGCGGCTCGCAGCGCGCGGTCGCCGGCGACGTACGCGCGGAAGAACCGGGCACAGCCCCGCTCGCCCACCGTCGCGAGCACGCGGCGCTTGCGCAGCGACCGGTACAGACGCATCAGCTCGGCCATGCGCTCCGGGGCGGCGACATGGGGGCGCAGCTCCGCGCGGTCGAGGTCGATCACCAGCACCTCGAGCGCGTCGCCCGCCTCGCGCACCAGCAGGTTCTTCGCGTGGAGGTCGGCGTGTACGCCACCGAGGTCGTGGAAGCGCCGGAGCACGGCGCCCGCCGTCTCCAGCGCGCGACGCAGGCGCACCGGGTCGGGAGCGGAGCGGAGGAACGACAGACCGTCGCGCGCGTCCTCGATGCGGAGGGTTCCGACCACGGCGCGCCAGAACGGACCGCGCTGCCGCCACGCGACGGCCAGCGCGGGCTCTGGCACCGGCGCGCCCACCGCGTGCAGCGCCGCGTGGGCGCAGATCTCGCGGAACGGGCGGCGCGGCCCCAGCAGATTGGCGCCGAGCAGCCGGGCGGGCAGCCCGCCGCGGCGCACGGGGCGCAGCACCAGCCAGGAACGCGGCTCCGCGTCGGGCAGCTCCACCTGGCCGGTGGGGCCGCGCCCCGTCGCGCCGCGCGCGGCCGCGATGGAGCGCTCGAGCCGCGACGGCTCGAGCAGGCCGGCCGCCTCGACCTCGCCGGCCAGCTTCGGGTTCACGGTCGCGATCCGGCCGCCGGCCCGTAGGCGGGGCCAGCCCGGCGGCGTGGCGGGCGTCACGCGTCCGCCTGCCGCGCGCGCCAGAGCAGGGGAATCGCACAGGCGCCGAAGGCCGCGTTGGGAAGCCACAGGCCGAGCCACGGGGGGATGGTGCCCGCCTCTCCCGCGAAGCGCCCGAAGGTCAGCAGCAGGTAGTAGGCGCTGACCAGTCCCACGCACACCAGCACGCCCCGGGAGCGCGCGCCTTGGGTGCTCCGCAGGCCCAGCGGCACCCCGAGCGCCGCGAACACCAGCGGCGCGAAGGGCAGGGCGAGCCGGCGGTGGTAGGCGACCCGGTAGTCGTTGGGATCGCGGCGCGACGCGGCGCCGTCCTCGGCCGCCTCGATCCGGCGCGCGAGCTCGGTCAGGCTCATCTCGCGCGGTCGCATCCGGCGCGCCGGGTCGAGCATGGCGCTGGCGTCCAGCGCGTAGTCGAAGCGCTCGAACGCAATGCGTCGGTGCGCCTCCCGCTCGCCATCCGTGCGCTCCAGGTGCAGGTCGCCGTTCTCCAGCTCGAGGTGGATCACCATCTCCTCGGCGTCGAGGGCGAAGCGCCCGCGTTCGGCGAAGATCAGGAACGGCCGCTCGGGCTCGGTGCGGTCGGAGATCATGATTCCCTGGAGCTCGTTCTCGCGCGTCCGCGACCGGACGTAGACCACGTTGTCCGCGAGGCTGCGGAAGCGCCCCGGCTCGAGCACGGCGCCGCGCGCGGCGACGTCGTGCAGCACGGCGCGCAGGGCGAGTCGCGCGCGTGGCTCGACGTCGATCATCAGCCAGCCGGTGAGCGCCGTGGTCAGCAGGGCCATGCCGAGCACCGGCCGCAGCAGCGCGGCCAGGCCGAGGCCGCAGGCGCGAGCGGCCACGAGCTCGGAGTCGGCGGCGATCCGGCCCGTGGTCGTCAGCACCCCGAACAGGAAGCCCACCGGGACGGCGTAGCCGGCCACCATGGGAAGCATCCAACGCACCACGGCGCCGGCGTCGCGCCCCGCGAAGCCGGCCTCGATCAGCTCGTCGAGCTGCTGGCCGAGGTTCTGGACCAGCAGGATCAGCAGGAAGACCGCGCAGCCGACCGCCGCGTAGGTCGCGACCTCGCGTCGGACCGCGCGGGAAAGGGTGCGGGAGCTCCGCATGCCGGCGTATCCTATCGCGGCTTCCCCCGTCCGCGAGGCTCGTCGTCGCCCTGTCCGAGCTCTGCACCAACCCGCTGTCCAGGCCGCCGAGGGCGGAGCGCGTGCTCGTGCTGCGCCTCGGCGCCGTGGGCGACGTCGTGCGCACCCTGCCGGCCGTCTCGGCCCTGCGCGCCGCGTATCCCGAGGCGCGCCTCACCTGGCTGGTCGAGCCGGCCTCGCGCAGCGTCGTGGAGGGGCAGCCCTGGGTCGACGAGGTGATGGTGTTCCCGCGCGGCGAGCTGCGCGGGTTGCTGGTGCGGGGGCGGCTGCTGGCGGCAGCCCGCGCGCTGGGGCGCTTCCGCGGCGAGCTCCGCGCGCGGCGCTTCGATCTGTCGGTCGACTTCCACTCGATCCTCAAGAGCGGGCTGCTCTCCTGGAGCAGCGGCGCGCCGCAGCGGGTCGCCTACGCGCGCCAGGACGGGCGCGAGGCCGCCTGGCTGTTCGCGAACCGCCGCGCCCGCATGGCCGTTCCGCATGCCAGTCGCTTCGCGCGCAACCTGGCGCTGGTGCGCTTCCTCGGCGTGTCCCACGAACCGGCGCCCGCGCCGCTCCGGCTCGACGCCAGGGCCGAGCGCCGCATGGGCGCCGCGCTCGCGGGTCGGCCCGCTCCGGTGGCGATCCACCCCGGCACCAGCGACGCGACGCCGCACAAGCGCTGGACCGTGGCGGGCTACGCCCGGCTGGCGCGCCACCTCGCCAAGAGCGAGGGGCTCGAGTCGATCGTGACGCATGGTCCCGCCCTCTCCGAGCGGCGCCTCGCCGAGGCGATCGTCGCGGTCTCGGACGGCGCCGCCCGGCTCGCGCCCGAGACCCGCAGCCTCGCCGAGCTGGCCGCGCTGTTCGCCCGCGCGCGCCTCTACGTGGGGGGCGACACCGGGCCGACCCACATCGCCTCGCTGGTCGGCACGCCGGTCGTCCAGATCCTGGGCCCCACCGACCCGGTCGAGAACCGCCCATATCCGGACACCCCGTCCCGCACGGTGCGGGTCGAGGTCGCCTGCAACCCCTGCCGCCGCGGCTGTGCGGCGGCCACCTGCATGCGCGGGGTCTCGCCCGATGCGGTGGAGGCGGCGGCGCGCGAGCTTCTGGCGGGCGCGCCGCCCCGGTGGTAGGAACCAGGGGCGTGGCTTTGCGGCCCCCTGGGGAGCGAGATGATCCAGGCCGAGCGGATCCTGGTGCGTGGTCCCAACTGGGCCGGCGATCTGATCATGGCGACGCCCGGCTTCCGGGCGCTGCGCAGCGCCTATCCGGAGGCACGGATCGCGCTCCACGTGCGGGCCGAGCTGCGGCCGCTCATCCAGGGCTCGCCCTGGTTCGATCGTCTGCTGTCCGTGGCGTCCTATCACCGGGGGCCGGTCGCGCAGCTGCGCGAGGGGCTGGGGCTGCGGCGCGGCCGCTTCGACCTGGGCCTGTGCCTGACCGACTCGTTCTCGTCGGCCCTGCTGATGCGCTTCGCGCGCGTGGACCGGGTCGTCGGCTACGCCGGCCAGGGGCGCTCGCGCCTGCTCGACCTGGCGCTGCCGGCGCCCGGACTGGTGGCGCGCGAGCGGCACGTGCTGGGACTGGTCGAGGCGCTGGGCTGTCCGTCTCGAGGCACCCGGCTCGAGCTGTTCGCGACCGGGAGCCAGACCCGGCGCGGGGCCGCGCTGCTCGAGGCGCACGGCGTCGGTGACGAGGAGGTGCTGGTCGCGCTGGCGCCGGGAGCGTCGTACGGGAGCTCCAAGCTGTGGCCGCTCGAGCACTTCGCCGCGGTCGGCGACGCCCTCGCCGACTCGGGCGCCCGCGTCCTCCTGGTGGGCTCGCCAGCGGAGACGCCGCTGGCCCGGCGCGTCGCCGCGCGCATGCGCGCGCCCGCCGTGGACCTGACCTCCCAGCTCGACCTGGGCCTGCTCAAGGTGGTGATCGGGCGCTCGCGGGTGGTGGTCTGCAACGATGCGGGTGCCCGCCACGTCGCCGTCGCTCTGGGCGTCCCGTGCGTCGTGCTGTTCGGGCCGACCAGCCTGGCCAAGACCAACCTGAACCTCGAGCGCGTGCGCGCGCTGGCGGCCGACGTCGGCTGCCGGCCCTGCTACCAGCGCCGCTGTCCCATCGACCACCGCTGCATGACGCGCCTCGACCCCGCGCGCGTGACGCGCGCGGCGCGCTCGGCGCTCGAGGGCTCGTTCCGCGGCGATGGCGCGCTGCGCGCCGTTCCGGGAGGCGGCGCGTGACCGACCTCTCGATCGTGATGCCCAGCTGGAACGGCCGCGCGCTGGTCCAGGACTGCCTGGCCTCGATCGAGCGCGAGATGCTCGGCCGCGCGGACGCGGACCGTCTCGAGGTCGAGACGATCGTGGTGGACAACGGCTCGTGCGACGACACGCCTGCGGCGGTTCGCGAGCGCTTCCCCTGGGCCCGGGTGCTGGCGCTGCCCGAGAACCGCGGGTTCGCCGCCGCGGTCAACGCCGGCCTGGCGTGTGCTCGGGGCCGCCACGCCGCCCTGCTCAACAACGACACCCTGCTGCTCCCCGACGCGCTCGAGGCGTGTGTCCGGCACCTCGACGCCCACCCCGACGTCGGCGTCGTGGGTCCTCAGCTGCTGCACCCCGACCGCCGCAAGCAGAACAGCATCCACCCGACCCCGAGCCTGCTCACCGAGCTGGTGCCGCTCGGCGTGCTCGAGACGCTGTTCCCGCGCCGTTATCCCTCGAAGCGGACCGAGCACCACCAGCCCGTGGAGGTCGAGGCGATCCTCGGCGCCTGCATGGTGGTGCGCCGCGAGGTCCTCGACCGCGTCGGTCCGCTGCCGGACGACTACTTCCTGTTCCTGGAGGAGACCGACTGGCTGCTCCAGATCCGGCGGGCGGGCTGGCGCGTGGTGCACCTGCCCGACGCCCGCGTCGTGCACGTGCACGGGGCCAGCTCGAAGCGGCGCATGCCGCTGCGCACCCGGATCGAGTACCACCGCTCGCTCTACCACTTCTTCCGCAAGCGGCGCGGGCGCCTGCAGGCGGGGGTGGTGGTGGCGCTGCGCCTGGTTCGCCTGCTGCTCGCCCTGGTGCTGCTGGCCCCGCTGGCGCTGGTGTCGCCGCGCCAGCGCACGCGCTGGAGCGAGCGGCTGCGCATCCTCGGCTGGCACCTGTGCGGCCGCCCGGCGTCGTGGGGCCTGACGGGCGTGCCCGCGGCCGGCGAGGACGCGCTGCGATGACGCAACCGACGCTGCGCCGGCTCGAGAAGCTGGTCGACTCGTTCGTCGAGCTGCGGCTGCTGGTCGTCGGCGACGTGGTGCTGGACGAGTACCTGTGGGGCGAGGTCGAGCGGGTCAGCCCCGAGGCGCCGGTCCCGGTGGTGCACGTGAAGCGCGAGTCGCTGGTGCTGGGCGCGGCCGGCAACGTCGTCCGCAACGTGTTGGCACTGGGCTCGGGCTGCCGGTTCTGCACCGCCGTCGGAGACGACCGCACCGGCGACCGGGTGGTCGCGCTGCTCGACGAGCTCGGCATCGATCCGGCCGGACTGGTGCGCGTGTCCGGCCGGCCCACCACCCGCAAGACGCGCGTCGTCGCGAGCTCCCAGCAGGTGGTGCGCTTCGATCGCGAGACCCTCGACCCGCTGCCCGACGGCGCGATCCGGGCGCTCGAGCGCGCCGTCGAGGCCGGGGCGCCGCACGTGCAGGGCGCGGTGCTCGCGGACTACGGCAAGGGCGTGTTCTCGACGCGCGCCATCCGGGGCGTGCTGCGCCGGCTGGACGCGGCGGGCGTCCCCGTGGCCGTCGACCCGAAGGCCGAGCTACGCGCCTACCGCGACGTCGAGCTGGTGAAGCCGAACCTGCGCGAGGCCGAGGCGCTCGCGGGCCTGCGCGCGCGGACACCCGGGGACCTGGAGCGGATCGCGGCGAGCCTGCGGCGCACCCTGGGCCGCGCCGCGCTGGTGGTGACGCGGGGCGCCGACGGCATGACGCTCTTCGATGGCGACGGGCCCGGCCTGGACGTGCACACGCCGCCTCGCGAGGTGTTCGACGTGCAGGGCGCCGGCGACACCAGCATCACGGCGCTCGCGCTGTCGCTTCGCGCCGGAGCCAGCCTGTTCGAGGCGGCGGTGATCGCCAACGCCGCTGCTGGTGTGGTGGTCGGCAAGGTGGGGACGGCGACGGTGACGCCCGAGGAGCTCAAGCGCCAGCTTCCGGCCGCCCTCGACGCGGCGAGGAGGAGACCGTGATCCGCAGCATGACCGGCTTCGGGGATGCGGTCTTCGAGGTCGAGGACGCCGCGTTCGCCGTCGAGCTGCGCACGGTGAATCACCGGCACCTCGACCTGCGCGCTCGCCTGCCGCGCGGGCTCGCTGCGCTCGAGGGCGAGGTGCGCAGCTGGGTGCAGGGACGGCTCTCGCGCGGCAAGGTCGACCTGACCGTCCGCGGCCTGTCCGGCGCGACGGGCGCCGAGCGCCTCGAGCTCGACCTGGAGGCCGCCGGCCGCTACCTGCAGGCGGCGCGCGAGCTGGAGGCACGGCACGGGGTGGGGGGCGAGCTCGACGTGCGCGGTCTGCTGTCGCTGCCGGGGGTGGCGCGCCTGGTCGAGCGCGAGCTGCCCGAGGCGCTGCTGCGCCCGGCGCTGCAGGAAGGCGTCGAGCGCGCGCTCGCGGCCGCGGAGGCGATGCGCGCGGCCGAGGGCGAGGCGCTGGATCGCGAGCTGCGCGCGCGCCTGACGCGCATCGAGGCGCTGGGAGACGCCGTCGCGTCGCGGGCCGCCGAGGTGCAGCGGGCCGTGCGCGAGCGCCTGCGCAAGCGCGCCGAGCAGCTGCGCGACGAGACCGGCCTGCTCGACGAGGCGCGCCTCCACCAGGAGATCGTCCTGGCTGCCGACCGCCTCGACGTGACCGAGGAGGTCGTGCGGCTGCGCAGCCATCTGGAGCAGTTCCGCGCTGCCCTCGAGTCGGCCGGCCCCGGCCAGCCGGTGGGGCGTCGCCTCGACTTCCTGCTCCAGGAGCTCGGCCGCGAGGTGAACACGATCGGCTCCAAGGGCGGCGACGCCCCCGTGGCCCACTTCGTCGTCGATCTCAAGACCGAGCTGGAGCGCGTTCGCGAGCAGGTGCAGAACGTTGAGTGATCCCCCCGCACTCGAGAGCGTCTCCGCCGTCTCCCCGCGCACCCGCTTCCTCAACGTGGGCTATGGCAATCTCATCGTCGCCACCCGGGTCGTCGCGATCGTGGCGCCCCACGCCTCGCCGATGCGCCGGCTGCGCAAGGAGGCCGGCGATCGAGGCAAGCTCGTCGATGCCACCGAGGGGCGCCGCACCCGCTCGATCCTGGTCACCGACAGCGACCACATCGTGCTCTCCGCGATCAACCCCGAGACGCTGGCCGCGCGACTGGCCGGCGAGAGCGGCGAGCCGTCGTGAGCGCGCGGCGCGGAACGCCCTTCGTGGTGTCGGCGCCGTCCGGCACCGGCAAGACCACGGTCTGCCGCCAGCTGGTCGAGCGCGACCCGGCCATCGTGTTCTCGATCTCCCACACCACCCGCGCTCCGCGTCCGGGCGAGCGCGACGGGGTCGACTACCACTTCGTGAAGCCCGGGGAATTCCGGCGCATGATCGACGCCGGCGCCTTCCTCGAGTACGCCGAGTACAGCGGGAACCTCTACGGCAGCTCCTGGAAGGCGCTCGACGCCCCCCTGGCCGAGGGCCTCGACGTCCTGCTCGAGATCGAGACCGACGGCGCCCGCCAGGTGCGCGAGCGCCGCGCCGACGCGCACCTCGTCTTCCTGCTGCCGCCGTCCCTGGCGGCACTCGAGGCGCGGCTGCGCGGCCGCGGGACCGACGCGGGCGACGAGGTCGACCGCCGCCTCGCGATCGCGCGCCGTGAGTTCCAGGCGGCCGCCTGGTTCGACTCCTTCGTCGTCAACGACGACGTCGAGTCGGCCGTGACGGCCGTGCACGAGGTGGTGCGCGCGGTCCGCGCCGGGGAACGCGTGCCCGAGCGGGCCTCGCGCGCGGCCGTGATCCAGCGCCTCGACCCCGTGCTGGCCTCCTGGGTCGGCGGCTGACTCCGGCGCCCCCCCGGGCCGTCCGATATTCTCGGGGAAGATCCCGATGCTGCGCTTCAACGACGTCGCCGACCGGGTCCTGGAGACCCATCCCGAGGCAGATCTCTCGCTGTTGCAGCGGGCGTACGTGTTCGCGGCGAAGGTCCACGAGGGGCAGCAGCGCATGTCGGGTGAGCCCTACCTGGTCCACCCGCTCGAGGTCGCCGGCATCCTCGCCCACATGCGTCTCGACGAGGCCGCGGTGGCGGCCGGGCTGCTGCACGACACGCTGGAGGACACGCTCACCACCCCCGAGGAGATCCGACGCCTGTTCGGCGACGAGGTCGGGTTCCTCGTCGAGGGGCTCACCAAGATCGCCAAGATCGAGTTCACTTCGGCCCGCGAACGGCAGGCCGAGAACTTCCGCAAGATGCTGGTGGCGATGTCCAAGGACATCCGCATCCTGCTGATCAAGCTGGCCGATCGCCTGCACAACATGCGCACCCTGGAGCACATGAAGGAGGAGGCGTCGCGCCGGATCGCCCAGGAAACGCTCGACATCTACGCGCCGCTCGCCCACCGGCTGGGCATCGACTGGATGCGGCGCGAGCTCCAGGACCTGGGCTTCCGCACGCTCAAGCCGCGGGCGGTCGAGGAGCTCGAGAAGCAGCTGCGCTCGCGGCGCAAGGAGCGCGCCCGCTACGTCGAGGAGGTGATCGGGATCCTCTCGGCCAAGCTCGAGGAGGCGGGCGTGCGCGCCGAGGTGAAGGGCCGCGACAAGGAGCTGGCCTCGCTCCACTTGAAGATGGAGAGCCAGGGCCTCACCCTCGATCAGATCTACGACGTGATCGCGTTCCGCATCATCCTGGACGGTCCCAAGGAGTCGGTCTACACCGCGCTCGGCATCGTCCACGCCACGTGGCGTCCGGTGCCGGGTCGCTTCAAGGACTACGTCGCGCTCCCCAAGCCCAACGGCTACCAGAGCCTCCACACCGCGGTGATCGGCCCCTACGGCGAGCGGATGGAGATCCAGATCCGCACCGTCGACATGCACCGCGGGGCCGAGTTCGGGATCGCCGCCCACTGGAAGTACAAGGAGGGCAGCTCCAAGGGCGCGGACGACGACCAGAAGTTCGCCTGGCTGCGCCAGCTCGTGGAGCGCCAGCAGGAGCTGTCCGATCCGCACGAGTTCCTCGACACCGTGAAGGTCGACCTGTTCCCGGACGAGGTGTTCGTGTTCACGCCGCGCGGCGACGTGATCAACCTGCCGCGGGGGTCCACCCCGGTCGACTTCGCCTACGCCATCCACAGCGAAGTGGGCGAGCGTTGCGCGGGGGCGCGGGTGAACGGGAAGATGGTGTCGCTGCGCCACGAGCTGGCCGACGGCGACACCGTCGAAGTGATCACCAGCGACGCGCAGTTCCCCCGCAAGGACTGGCTCGAGTTCGTCGTCTCCGGGCGCGCGCGCAGCCGCATCCGGCACTCGATCCGCGTCGCCGAGCAGGCGCGCAGCCGCGAGCTCGGCCGCGACATCCTCGAGAAGGAGCTGCGACGCGCGGGTCTGTCGCTGGCGCGCCTCACCGAGCGGGGGGCGATCCAGGAGCTGGCCCAGCGCGAGACGAACGGGTCGCCCGACGACCTGTTCTCGGCGGTCGGCTACGGGAAGATCGCGGCGGCCGCCTGCGTCTCCGCGCTGCGGGGCGACGAGGAGCCCGCGCCCGAGCCCCGCAAGCGACGCAGCTTCTTCGGGCGCGAGCGCACCCAGCGCACCTCGGGCATCCGGGTCGACGGCCTGCCGGACGTGATGGTGCGCTTCGCGGGCTGCTGCAACCCGATCGTGGGCGACGAGGTGGTGGGCTTCGTGACGCGCGGCCGCGGCGTGACGGTCCACGTCAAGGACTGCGCCCACGCCTACACGCTCGACCCCGAGCGCCGCATCGAGGTGGACTGGGAGTCGAAGTCGGCCCAGCCGCGCTGCATCCGCGTGCGCGTGACCTCCGTCGACCAGCCGGGTCTGCTGGCCCGCGTCACGAAGACGATCTCGGGCAAGGGCATCAACATCGGCGGCGCGCGCGTGAGCACGCACGCCGACAAGGCCGTGCAGCACTTCGACCTCTGGGTCACCGATCTGCGCTCGCTCAACGCGGTGATGAAGCAGATCGAGAAGGTGCGCGGCGTGCTCTCGGTCGAGCGCGTGCGGAGCTAGATCTTGGACTCCGCTCGCCTGCGGCTCGCTGCGCGCTGCGCCGCTGCGCGGCTCCGCTTGCGGGGGTGCCCGCGTACGGGCTGGTTGCTGTGCGCTGGCGTCCTGATGGACTTCGCTCGCCTGCGGCTCGCTGCGCGCT
>JASJBO010000201.1 GCA_030066475.1 Myxococcota bacterium | reverse complement strand
GCGAGGAGCTGGGTGTGAAAGTCTTCGCCATTCTGGAGTGCCCGGTGGCGGGCGATGGCGAGGTCGGTCGCGGTGAGCGCGCGCTCGAGCCGGCGCAGCCGCTCGAGCGGCGGGATCGTGCGCCAGCGCAGCTCGGAGACGTCGTTGATCAGGCCCTGCGCCTCGAACGCCGCCAGCGTGCCGGTGCGCCGGGCGGAGGGCCAGGCGCTCACCGCGAACGCGCTGGCGGCGAAGCGCTCGCGCGCGGCCTCGGGCTCCATCCACTCCCAGTAGGTGGCCCAGTCCCGCGCGTCGGGACCGCCCGTCCCGAGCCGGCGCGGGAAGTCGTCGACCAGCGGCTCGACGTCGCGCGTCCGCTCGGCGAGCCAGCGGGCGTCGCCCAGGAACAGCGCGCCGAGCTGCTCCGGGCGCTCGAGCCCCAGGGCGACCAGCTCGGGCCGCACGCGCTCGTCACGCCACTGGCGCGAGAAGCCCTCCTCGCTCGGCGGCCACGCCGCCTCGCGCGAGCCCGCCAGCATCCACGTGGCGCCCGTGCCGACCCAGAGCGTGCAGTCGGGGAAGGCGTCGCAGTAGGCGCGCGTGATCGCCAGGCTCTCGCGCAGCGTGAGCGTGCTGACCGGCAGCCAGTAGGTGTTGACCCCGCCCGGCGCCAGCCGCTTCCGGATCAGCTCGAAGTACTCGCGCGAGTAGAGGTTGTTGACGCTGGCGTGCTTGGGCGGGGGCGGCTCGCTCGTGATGAGGTCGTAGCGGCGCGCCGAGGACTGGAGGAAGTAGCGCCCGTCCTCGACGTGCACCTCGACGCGCGGATCGCCCAGCGGGTCCTCGCCCGGCTCGGGGAACACGACGTCGCTGGCGGCCAGCACGTCGCGCGAGATGTCGACCACGTCGATCCGATCGAGCGAGGCCGTGTCGGTGAGCGCCTTGGCGGTGTTGCCCACGCCGTAGCTGATCAGCAGGGCGCTGCGAGCCTCGGGGTGCATCGCCATCGCCCAGTACACGAAGAGCTTCATGTAGCGGCGCGTCAGCACCGTGTCGGAGGCCATCCCGAACGCGCCGGTCAGGAGCAGGTTGGAGATCGTCTCGCCGCGCAGCTCGCTGCGCAGGTAGATCACCGTCTCGGTGCGGCCCTCGCTCACGCGTTCGATCCGCGTGTTGGGGCCCAGCCGCCGGCGCACCACCTCGAGGTGTTCGTCCAGCATCGACCCGAACGGGAAGAGCGCCAGCGCCGCCGCCAGCACCGGAGCCGCGGCGAGCCGCCGCAGTGGGCGCGCGCGCTGCGCAGCGGGAGCGCGCACCGCGACCAGCAGCGCGCCCACCACGCCGTAGAGCGCGGCCAGTGCGAACAGCGAACGCTCGACCCCCAGCCACGGGAGCAGCACGAAGCCCCCGGCGAAGGCGCCGAGCCCGGCGCCGATCGTGTTCGAGAGGGTCAAGAGGCCGGCAGCGCGCACCTCGGGACCGATCTCGCGATGCAGGGCGGTGCCGGTGAGCGTGAAGAGCGCGCCCGAGAGCAGGCACACGGGGCCAGTCAGGCAGGCGGCCAGCCAGGTGACGTCGCGGGCCTCGGTGACGAAGGCGGTGCCGTAGGGTGCGAAGACGCGCGGGAAGAGCGCGTAGAGGCCCACCGCCGCCGCGCCCGCCAGGAAGGCGAGACCGGCCGCGTGGCCGTCCGCGGCCGGCCGCCGCCTTGCCCAGGCGCCCGCGGCGGCTCCGCCCAGCGCGATGCCCGCGAGCACCACGGCCAGCATCACCGCGAACGAGAGGGCGGTGGGGTTCACGAACAGCAGCAGGAAGCGGAACCACACCACCTCGAGCGCCAGCAGTGCAGCACCCGACAGGGCGGCGGCCGCGGCCAGCGCGAGCAGGCGGCGGCGGCTGTCGAGCCAGGGCTCGCCGGGCGCGCGACCACGCCCGGGTGCGTCGTCGATGCGCGGCGCCAGGGCGAGGGCGGCGAGGGCGGCGAGGGCGTCGAGCGCCGCGGCGGCGCCCGCCGAGCCGCGGATGCCGAGCCACTCGATCAGCGCCAGCTCGCCGGCCAGCGCGCCCACCATCGCGCCCAGCGTGTTGAAGCCGTACAGGCGACCCAGCACCGAGCCAAAGCTCGGGTCGTGGCGCTGGAGCGCGCTCACCAGCACCGGGAGCGTCGCGCCCATCGCGGTGGCGGGCACCAGCAGGCAGAGGAAGGCGATGCCCAGCCGCAGGGGGTTGAGCAGCCAGGGCCGGTCGAGGAGCGGCCCGAGCAGCGCGGCCAGCTCGGCGCTCAGCACTGGCAGTCCCCACACCAGCCCGAGGCCGGTCGCCGCCACCACCCCCTCGAGCAGGGCGAAGGTGCGCAGCGGCCGGCGCAGCCGGACGCCGAGCCGGATCGTCAGGCCGTTGCCCAGGGCGAGCCCGGCCATGAAGCTCGACAGCACCAGGCTCGAGGCCCAGACGCCGTTGCCGAAGGCGAGCCCCGCCTGGCGGAACCACAGCGTCTCGAACAGGAGCGCCGCCGCGCCGGAGACGAAGAAGATCGCGCAGAGCGCTCGGACCGGGAGCATGTCGACCGCTGCGCGCTGCCGCCGTCGGACCCGCGACGTAGCGCCCGAATGCACTAGGCTGTCGCGCGCCGGCCACCGCGCGCCCGGGAGGCCGGCGCACACGACGGTACCACGGTCGCCACGGGCGCGGCCGGGGGCGCCGAACGGGGTCGGCTGAGCCTTGATCTACGAGTTCGGCCAATGCGAGCTCGACGAGCCGCGCTGCGAGCTGCGACGCCGCGGTCGGCCGGTCGAGGTGCAGCCCAAGGTGCTGGCGCTGCTGCTCTACCTGGTCCGGCACCGCGACCGCGTCGTGTCCAAGCGCGAGCTGCACGAGGCGCTCTGGCCCGACGTCGTCGTCACCGACCACGCGCTCACCCGTGCCGTCAGCGCTGCCCGGGCCGCGATCGGCGAGCGCACTGGTCGGCGCGCCGCGATCCGCACCCACACCGGGCGCGGCTACCGCTTCACGGCCGAGGTGCGCCAGCGCCGCGCCGAGGCGGCCAGCGAGGCCCCGGCGGACGCCGGCCCCGAGGGAGCCGAGGAGGCCTTCGTCGGCCGCGAGGCGCTGATCGAGCAGCTCGGGGGCGCCCTCGAGCAGGCGCTCGCCGGCCGCGGCCGCTGCGTGCTGCTGCGCGGCGAGCCCGGCATCGGCAAGACGCGCAGCGCCGAGGTGCTGGCCGAGCGCGCGCGTCGCGAGGGGGCCCGCGCGCTGGTGGGGCGCTGCCACGAGGGCGAGGCCGCTCCGGCGTTCTGGCCGTGGGCGCAGATCCTGCGGCCGCTGGTCTCGGAGCACGATCCCGCCGCGCTCGGGCCGGCGGCCGTCGAGCTGGCCCACGTCGTGCCCGAGCTGCGCGACGCGATCGGGGCGGCGCCGCCCGAGCCGGCCGTCTTCCCGCCCGACCAGGCGCGCTTCCGGCTGATCGACCGGCTTGCCGGCTTCGTGCTCGAGGCGGCGCGCGCCCGGCCCGCGCTGATCGTGCTCGACGACCTCCACTGGGCCGACGCGCCATCGCTGCTGGTGCTCGAGTTCCTGGCGCGCGAGCTGCGCGAGGCGCCCCTGCTGGTGGTCGGCACGCTGCGCGATGCGGCCACCGAGCGCAACGCCGCGCTCGACCGCACCCTCGCCGAGCTGGCGCGGCACCCGCACGTCGAGGACGTGGCGCTCGAAGGTCTCTCGGCCGAGGCGACCGAGCGCTACGTGGTCTCGGCGACCGGCCGCCCGGCGCCGGACGCGCTGGTGCGCGCGCTGCACGAGCGCAGCGAGGGCAACCCGTTCTTCCTGCGCGAGACCCTGCGCTGGCTCGAGGCGCAGGGCGCGCTGGCGGGCACCGAGGTGCCCGCCGTCGAGCTGCCACCCGGCGTGCGCGGCGTGATCGCGCGCCGCCTCGAGCGCCTGTCCGAGACCTGTCGCGAGGCGCTCGAGCTGGCCGCCGTGATCGGACGCGAGTTCGGCCTGCAGCTGCTGAGCCTGGCCTCGGTGGCGTCGCGCGCCGCCCTGCTCGAGTGCGTCGACGAGGCGATCGGCGCGCGCATCGTCGCCGCCGTGCCGGGCGCGCACGCGCGCTACCGCTTCTCGCACGCGCTGGTGCGCGAGACGCTGGTGGAGTCGTCGGCGCCGGCGCGGCGCGCGGCCCTGCACCAGCGGGTCGGTGAGTCGCTCGAGGCGCTCTACGCCGGTCGCCTCGACGAGGCGCTCGGCGAGCTGGCGCGCCACTTCCACGCGGCGGCGCCCGCCGGCACCGAGAGCAAGGCGATCGAGTACGCCGAGCGCGCCGCCGAGCAGGCCTCGCGGCGTCTGGCCCACGAGGAGGCGGCGGAGCAGTACGAGCGCGCGATCCGCGCGCTCGACCTGACGACGCCGGCCGATCCGCAGCGGCGCCTGGCGCTCGAGCTCGCGCTGGGCGACGCGCAGCTCGCGGCCGGCGACGCCGAGCGCGCCCGCGAGGTGTTCGAGCGCGCCGGCCAGGCGGCCGTCGAGCTCGGCCGCGACGACGACCTGGTGCGCGCCATGCTCGGCTACGGCAGCTCGACGATCTGGGGCAACTCCCCGACGCTGGCGCGCCCCGCGCTGGTCGATCGCGCGCTCGCCGCCACCGAGGGCGAGCGGACGCCGCGGCGCGCGCGCCTGCTCTCGGTCGTGTCGGTGCTCCCGCCCCACGAGCCCTACGACTCCGACGCGCCGGGACCGAGCCTGGAGGCGCTCGCGATCGCGCGCGAGGCCGGCGACCCCGTCGCGCTGTGCGAGGCGCTGCGCGCCCACCACTTCGTGCTCCAGGGCCCCGACCACCTGGACGAGCGCGAGGCGCTGTCCGAGGAGATCCTCGCCGCCGAGCGCGGCCTGGCGCAGGTGGGCCGCGCCTTCGCGATCCGCGAGACCCGGGCCGCCGATCGCCTGCTGCGGGGCGACGTCGAGGGCTTCGAGCGCGCGCTGGCCGAGTCCGAGCGCGCCGCCCAGGGCTCGCGCCATCCGGCCTTCCTGTGGCTGCACCAGGGCACGCGCGCCAGCGAGGCGATCCTGCGCGGCCGCTTCGACGAGGCCGAGGCGGCCATCGCCGAGGCGACGCGTCTGGGTCAGCGCGCGCGCAACACCAGCGCGATCGCGCTGACCGTGGCGCACACCTTCTTCCTGCGCCGCGAGCAGGGTCGCCTCGCCGAGATCGAGCCGCTGGTGGCGGCGGCGGTCTCGGGCTTCGCCTGGACCGGCGGCTTCGCGCGCGTGCTGTTGCCCCTGCTGCACACCGAGCTGGGCCGCGAGGCGCAGGCGCGCGATGCCTTCGAGTCGGCCGCGGCCGGCGAGTTTGCCGACATCCCGCGGCGCGCCGAGTGGCTGGTGTCGCTGTGCGAGCTGGCGCGCACGGCGGCCTTCGTGGGCGACGCCGCGCGCGCCGCCACGCTCGAGGCGCTGCTCGAGCCCTACGCCGACTGCCACGCCGTCTACCCGGGTCCCCTGCTGTATGCGGGCCCCGTGCGCCACGCGTTGGGGCTGCTGGCGGCTACGCGCGGCGAGCGCGACGCCGCCTTCGACCTGCTCGAGGGCGCGCGCGCCGAGAGCGAGCGCGTGGGGGCGAAGCCGACCGAGCTGCGGGTGCGTTGCGACGTGGCGGCCTTGCGACTCGGCGCCGGGGCGGCGGCCGAGCGACGCCGCGGCCGCGAGGCGCTGGCCGCGGTGGAGCGCGATGCCACCGCGCTCGGCATGCCCGGCGTGGCGGCACGGGCTCGGGCGCGGCTCGACGCGGCGGGCTGAGACCGGCCTCAGCTCCGGGGCTCGATCCAGGCGGCAGCAGCCATGCTCCCTCCGCTGCGACTCGCGGATGCTCTACACGGTCGGGCTCAGTCGCCCGAGGGCTCGGTCGGCGTGAGCCGCGCGAGCACCTCGCCGCCCTCGCCCCGCAGGCGCAGCCAGTCTTCGTCGCGCTCGATCCGTCGCGTGTGTCCGAGCGCCTCGAGGAAGCGCTGCTCCTGGTCCATCACCGCGGGCCGGCAGGCGCGCCGCGTCGAGGCGATCGCTCCGAACGACACGCGGCCGTCCTCGTCTCGCTCGAGCGAGCCGTTGTAGCGGTTGCACGCCGTGTCCCCGAACACCCGCCCCTCGGCGCCGAACTCGAGGGTGCTGCGCACGCCCTCGATCATCGCCGCGTCGCCGATGTCGCGGGCCACCCAGGCGGTGCCCTCGAGCGGGGCCTCGCCCGCGCCCGAGGTGGCACAGCCGGCCCCAGCCAGCAGACCGGCGAGCGCCAGCCTCGTCCATGCCGTGCGATCCACCTCGTCCCTCCCCTCCGCGGTGCGCGGAGCCTAGCGCGCGATCCGGGGGCACCCGCCGGCATCGCAGCGGAGGACCCCATGACGCGCACCGAGCGCCTGGAGTTCGAGGGAAGTCGGGGTCGGTGGCGGCCCAACGCGCCCCGCGCCCTGGCCCGCCTGCTCTCGGTGTATCATCGGCGGCTCCGGGAGGGTCTGCCGTGACACCCATTCTCGACGGCATTCGCGTGCTCGACGTCGGCAGCTTCGTGTTCGGCCCCGCCGCCGCCACGGTGATGGCCGACTTCGGCGCCGACGTGATCAAGGTGGAGCCGCCCGCGACCGGCGACCCCTACCGATACCTGCACCAGATGCCGCCGCTGCCGGCGCACGACGACGACTACTGCTGGACGCTCACCAGTCGCAGCAAGCGCAGCGTCGCCCTCGACCTGAAGGACGCCGAGGCGCGCGAGCTGCTGCTGCGGCTCGCCGACGCGGCCGACGTCTTCGTCACCAACTACCCGGTTCGCGTGCTCGAGAGCCTGGCTCTCGGCTACGACGACCTGCGCGCGCGCAACCCGCGGCTGGTCTACGCCCACGCGACCGGCTTCGGGCCGGTGGGGCCCGAGGCGCACAAGCCCGGCTACGACGCCACCGCCTGGTGGGCGCGCACGGGCCTGCAGGACCTGGTGCGCCTCAAGGGCGCGCCGCCGGCGATCTCGGTCCCAGGGATGGGCGACAACCCGAGCGCCATGTCGCTGTTCGGCGCCATCATGATGGCGCTCTACCGCCGCGAGAAGACCGGCGCGGGCAGCCACGTGCGCAGCTCGCTGCTCGCGAACGGCTGCTGGTCGAACTCGGTCTACCTGCAGGCGATGCTGTCGGGCGCCGAGCCGTTCCAGCACGTCGACTGCACACGGCCCGGCAACGCGGTGGTCAACCAGTACGAGACGCGCGACGGCCGCTGGCTGCTGCTGGCGCTGGTGCAGGAGGACAAGCTCTGGCCGCGGCTGTGCGCCGCGATCGAGCGCCCCGAGCTGGCCCAGGACGAGCGCTTCCGCGCCAAGCCCGAGCGGCGCGCCAACGCGCAGGCGCTCTACGACATCCTCGCCCCGATCTTCGCGAGCCGCGACTTCGCCGACTGGCGCAAGCGCCTCGACGACCAGCAGATCACCTTCGGCCACGTGGCGGTGACCGAGGAGCTGGCGCACGACGCGCAGGCCGAGGCCGCCGGCATCCAGGTGGACACCGAGGACGCGCAGGGCCGCCTGGTCCGGACGATCACCAGCCCGATCGAGGTGGAGGGCAGCCCCAAGGTCGCGCCGCGGCGCGCGCCGGCCCTCGGCGAGCACACCGACGAGGTGCTCGGCGCGCTCGGGCTGGACGAGGCGCGACTCGCGGCACTCCGGGAGCGCGGGGCGATCCGGTAGCGGAAGGCTCCTGGGGGCGACCGGGAGCCTCCCGGTCTCCCCTTCGGCGACGACGACCTACACGATCGTCTGCAGCGGGCTCGGCGGGCAGAGCTCGGCATCGGTGACGGTGAGCGTGACGGAGCCTCCGCTCGTCAGCGTCAGCGCCGACCCGCCCAGCATCGCGGCCGGTGAGACCACCGAGATCGAGTGGAGCTCGATCGGAGCCGTCCGGGGCGCTGCCGGGCCTCGCGGCGGTCCTGGCACTCGCGGCACTGGCAGTGCGTCGGGTCAGCCCTCGATGAGCCCCCGCTCCCGCAGCCAATCCTCCGTCCGCCGCATCCCCTCCGGCAGGTCCACCCTCGGCTGGTAGCCCAGCAGCTTGCGCGCCTTCTCGCCCGACATCGGGTGCGCCTTGCTGAGCATGCGCATCGTCTGCGGGCTCGCCTCCATGGGGCGGCGCACCAGCTTCGAGAGGGTCGAGACGACGGCGGCGATGGCGATCGCGGTCTCGGTCGAGAAGCTGCGCGGCGGGCCGCTGCGGCCGGCCCAGCGCTGGTGGTAGGAGAAGAACGCCGCCGCCGGCACGGGCTCGAAGCCGAGCAGGTTGAAGATCTGCCCGGCGCCGGCGGGGAGTCCCGCGGCCAGCACGATGCCGTCCACCAGGTCGTCGATGTAGACCGGCGAGAACAGGCCTTGGCCGTGGGCGGGCAGGAAGAACAGGCCCCTCTTGATCATCTCGAGCGGGATCAGCACCCAGGGACGCGAGCCGGGGCCGTAGACGTCGGCGGGCCGGACTACGGTGCAGGCGATCTCGCCGGCGGCGTGGGCCGCGAGCGCGGGGTGCTCGCCCGCGGCCTTGGCGTCCTGGTAGCTGTTGCCCGAGAGCACGGTGATCGGGGTCTTCTCGTCGGCGTGCGGCGGGCGGTGCCAGCCGTAGGCGCCCGTCGACGAGACGTGCAGGAAGCGGTGCGCGCCGCCCGCCACCGCCGCGTCGAGCGCGCGGCGCACGCCGCCCACGCTGATGCGCCGGTAGTCCTCGGGCGCGGCGACGTTCGAGACGACGGCCGCGGTGTGCAGCACGAGGTCGCAGCCCGCGGCGTGCTGCTGCCAGGCGCCCGCCTCGCCGAGGTCGCCGGCCACGACGTTCCACTCGGGGTCGGCGCGCACGTCCATGCCGCGCACCTCGGCGCCCAGCTCGCGATAGCGCGCCATCAGCGCGCGGCCGAGGAAGCCGTTCGCCCCGGTGACGAAGACGCGCGCGGGGATCTCGGGCGCGCGTCCCTCGGCTCCCAGCGGCGCGGGTCGCTCCGACATGGCCGTCCCGTCGCCGCGCTCAGTAGCCCTGGACGCTGCGCGCCGCGCGGAACTGCTCCCAGCCCGGCGGCTTGGTGTTGAGCTCGCGGTCGACCTCGACGTGGATCACGGCGGGCCGCCCCGACGCGATCGAGCGCTCGAGCGCGGGCCCCATCTCCTCGATCTTCGCCACCCGCTCGCCGTGGCAGCCCATGCTGCGCGCCATCTCGTCGTAGGCGACGCCGGCCAGGTCGATGCCGCGGTGCGCCCAGTCGGCCGCGCCCAGGCCCTGCGCCAGGTAGGCGGTCTTCTCCATGCCCCAGGCGGCGTCCACGGCGACCACCACCACCACCGGCAGCTCCTCGCGCGCCGCGGTCTCGAGCTCCATCACGTGGAAGCCGAAGGCGCCGTCGCCGCTGATCAGGCACACGGGCCGCTCGGGCGCGGCGAGCTTGGCGCCGAGCGCGAAGCCCAGGCCGGTGCCCAGGTAGCCCATCTTCACCGAGTACAGGAAGCTCGGCGACGACCGGATCGGGTGGAAGGCGACGCCGGTGAGCGTGGTGTTGCCGCCGTCGAGCACGGTGATCGCCTCGTCGGGGAACTTCTCGCGCACGGCCATCACCATGGCGCCCGGGTTGACGCCGGTGGTGAGCGGCGAGCCCAGGTAGCCGATGCCCTGCTGCATGGTCTCGCCGGTCTTCGCGCGGTAGCGCTCCAGGTCCGGCGGAGCGGTGCGCGCGTCGGTGCGCGCGCGCACGGCCTCGAGCAGCGCGGCGAGCGCCGCCTTCGCGTCGGCCACGATCGGCACGTCCACCGGGCGGTTCAGACCGATCGACATCGGATCCGAGTCGATCTGGATGGTGGTCTGCGCGCTCGGGTCGCCCCACATCGGCGGGCCGCCCCAGCCGTCGTACTCGCCGAGCCGGCCGCCCACCACCAGCACCACCTCGGCTTCGCTGCGCGCCAGGCCCGCGCCGCCCAGGTCGAACGGGTGGAAGTAGTGCGGGTGGCTCTCGGGCACGACGCCGCGCGCGCCCAGGCTGGCGCCCAGGCAGGCGCCGAGGTGTTCGCCCAGCGCCAGCAGCTCCGCCGACGCGTCCGCCCACAGCACACCCTTGCCGGCGTGCAGGTAGATGCGCTCGGCGCCCGCGAGCTTCTCGGCGGCGCGCTCGATCGCGGCCGGGTCGCCGGCGCCCAGGTTCGTGACGCGGTAGCGCGCCGCCTCGTGGATCGGCGGCAGCGCGTCCGCGTCCACCTGCTCGAGCAGCAGCTCGTCGGGGATCGCGATGTACGAGGGCCCCGGGCGGCCGGTCATCGCGGCGCGGAACGCCGCGCGCATCATCTCGGGCAGCCGCTCCCACTGGCGCACCGTGGCCGCGTACTTGGTGATCGGCCGCGCCATGCTCTCGGTGTCCGCCGACTGCCAGGCACCGCCGCGGTTCGGGTCGC
>JASJBO010000212.1 GCA_030066475.1 Myxococcota bacterium | reverse complement strand
GCCGGCTCCGACCTGGCGGCGCTCCAGCTCCGCGCCGAAAAGGACGGCGACGACTACGTCCTGAACGGCCAGAAGACCTGGACCACCTACGCCCAGTACGCCGACTGGATCTTCCTGCTGGCCCGCACCGACTCGTCGGGCAAGAAGCAGGAGGGCATCACCTTCATCCTCGCCGACATCAAGAACACCCCCGGCATCACGGTGAAGCCGTTCCTCACCACCGGCGGGACGCTGGCGTTCTCGGAGACCTGGTTCCAGGACGCGCGCGTGCCGCAGGCCAACCGCGTCGGGCCCGAGAACGGCGGCTGGACGATGGCGAAGGCCCTGCTCGGGCACGAGCGCACCGGGATCGGCGGCATCGGCGAGTCGTCGCGCTACCTCGCCCTGGTCAAGCGCATCGCGCGCGACACGCCGGTGGGCCGGGGAACGCTGCTCGAGGACGGGGCCTTCCGGCGCCGCATCGCGCGGCTCGAGATGCGGCTGCGGGCGCTCGAGATGGCCAACCTGCGCACCCTGGCCGCCGCCCAGCTCGGCCGGGCGCCGGGCCCCGAGAGCTCGCTGCTCAAGCTGGTGGGCACCGAGATCCAGCAGGAGACCACCGAGCTGGCGATGGACGCCATGGGGCACGACGCGATCGGCTGGATCGACTCGCCCGCCGAAGCGCTCCCGGAGTGGGAGTCGTCGGTCGCGTCCCAGTACAACTACCTGCGCGCGGCGACGATCTACGGCGGCTCGAACGAGGTCCAGCGCAACATCATCGCCAAGCACATCCTGGGCCTGCCGACGGGCTGAAGGACACGACCATGAACTTCGATCTCAGCGAAGAGCAGCAGATCATCGTCGACGCGGTGGCCAAGTTCGTGGCCAACGACTCCCCCGTGGAGCGCTTCCGCAAGCTGCGCGACACCGAGCGCGGCTGGGAGCCCGAGATGTGGGAGGCGATGGCCGAGTACGGCTGGCTCGGCGTCGAGGTGCCGGAGGCGCAGGGCGGCTTCGGCGGCCGCTTCGTCGACCTGGCGCTGATCCTCGAGCAGCTCGGCCGCGGCCTGGTACCCGAGCCGATGCTGCCCTCGGTGGTGCTGGCCGGCGGGCTGCTGTCGCGCTTCGGCAGCGAGGCGCAGGTCGAGGCGCTGCTGGCGCCGATGGTCGCGGGGCGCACCTCGCTGGCGCTGGCCTACGCCGAGCGGCAGAGCCGCTACGACCCGGCCGACTGCCTCACGCGCGCCGAGCGCGATGGCTCGGGCTTCCGGCTCTCGGGCGAGAAGGTCTGGGTGCTCAACGGCCACGCCGCCGACCAGGTGCTGGTCGTGGCCCGCACCGCGGGCGACCAGCTCGACCGCGCGGGGCTCACCCTGTTCGCGGTGGACGCCGGGTCCGCCGGGCTCGAGCGGCTCCGGGTGCCCGGCATGGACGGCCAGCGCACGGCCCTGCTGAAGCTCGACGGTGTCGCCGTCGACGCCGACCGCGTGATCGGCGAGGTGGACGGCGCGCTCCCGCTGCTCGAGTGGGCACTCGACCGCGGCGCCGCGGCGGCCTGCGCCGAGGGCCTGGGCGAGGTGCAGGAGCTGTTCGAGCGCACCGTGGCCTACCTGAAGCAGCGCGAGCAGTTCGGCGTCCCGATCGGCAGCTTCCAGGCGCTCCAGCACCGGGCCGCCGACATGTTCGCCGAGACCGAGCTGTGCCGCTCCACGATGATCCTGGCGGCGATCCAGGCCGACCACGCGGACCCCGAGGTGCGCCAGGCCGAGATCTCCGCGGCCAAGCTGCAGCTCCAGGACGGCGCCTGGTACGTGATGGAGAACGCCATCCAGCTCTTCGGCGGCATCGGCGTGACCGACGAGCAGGACGAGGGCCTGTTCTTCAAGCGCCTGCGCGTGCTCCAGGGCCTGTTCGGCGACGCCGACTACCACGTCGACCGCTTCCAGCGCCTGCGCGGCTTCGACGCCGAGGTGCGCTGAGTCAGAGCTTCGTGATCGGGACGTGGTTCGGCTGCGCGGCCACGCGCGCGAGCCAGCGCCCGACGGCCGGGTAGCGCGAGAGGTCGAAGCCGCCCTCCGCGGCGACGTGCGTGTAGGCGTAGAGCGCGACGTCCGCGATCGAGTAGGCGTCGCCCACGAAGAAGTCGCGCGCGGCCAGGTGGCCCTCCATGACGGCCAGCGCGCGCTCGCCGCCGGCGCGCTTCGCGGCGACCTCCTCCGCCGTGTGCTGGTCGAGCTGCCCGGCGAACGTCCAGAAGCGCAGCACCGCGACGCAGGGCTCGTGGCTGTACTGCTCGAAGAACATCCAGCGCAGCACCTCGGCGCGGCCCCGCCGGTCGGCGGGAAGCAGCGGCGTGCCCTCGGCGAGATACCAGAGGATCGCGTTCGACTCGGCCAGGCAGGTGCCGTCCTCGAGCTCGAGCGTCGGGATCTTGCCGTTGGCATTGAGCGCCAGGAACTCGGGCGTGCGCGTCTCGCCCTTCAGGATGTCCCGCTCGACCCGCTCGAACGGGATGCCGAGCTGGTGAAGCAGCAGCCGCACCTTGTAGCCGTTTCCCGATTCGTGGTAGTCGTGGAGCCGCAGCATGGAGGGACCTCCGCGAGGTGCGGTAGAGTACCTGCCCGGTTCCGCGAAGGAAGGAGATCCCCCCGATGAGCCACGCAGAGAACGCGATCGAGATCTTCCAGAAGCACGTGGGCGAGAGCGAGGGCCCCGGCGACTGGCACACGGTCGACCAGAGCCAGATCAGCGCCTTCGCCGACGCGACGCTCGACCACCAGTTCATCCACATCGACCCGGAGCGCGCGAAGCAGACGCCGTTCGGCACCACCATCGCACACGGCTTCCTCACCCTCTCGCTGCTGCCGCACCTCCAGACCTCGCTGGGAACGACGGCGCGCGAGGCGTACCAGGGCGTGGCGATGGGCATCAACTACGGCCTCGACAAGGTGCGCTTCCCGAGCCCGGTACGGGTCGACTCGCGCGTGCGCGCCGGCCGCGAGCTGATCAGCGCCGACCTGGTCGCGCCGAACACGATCCAGCTCAAGCACAAGGTCACCGTCGAGATCGAGGGCCAGCCCAAGCCCGCCTGCGTAGCCGAGTCCCTGACCCGCCTCGTCTACACCTAGGGCGGCCCCATGGGCGGCATCCGCAAGGTCAACGTCGAGGGGCTGGGGCGGCTGCCGGCCTTCTGCCACGCCACGGTCGCCGGCGACTTCGTGTACGTCTCGGGCACGCTGGGCACCAGGCGCGACTCGTTCGAGCTGGTCGAGGGTGGCACCGGGCCGCAGACGCGGCAGACGCTCGAGAACATCGGGGCGATCCTGGCCGGCGTCGGCGCCTCGTTCGCGGACGTGGTGAAGGTCAACGTCTTCCTCACCGACCTGGCGACCTTCGGCGAGATGAACGAGGCCTACCTGGCGGTGCTGGGCGACGATCCGCCCGCGCGCATCACCGTCGGCTGCTCGGCGCTGGCGCTGGGCGCGGCGGTCGAGATCGACTGCGTCGCCTACCGGCCCGGCGCCTGAGCCGCGACGAAGCGCGCCAGGCAGCGGTCGTGCCACGGCACGCGCGAGCCCTGGCCGTGGAAGCCGAGGTGGCCGCCACCCGGCGGCAGCAGCGCCCGCAGCGCGGGATGGGCGTCCCAGGGAAAGCGCGTGTACGCGTCGGCGGGGATCCAGGGATCGTCGAGCGCGTGGATCACCAGCGTGGGCACGCGGATCCTGGCGAGGAAGCCGACCGCCGCGTTGGCCTCGTAGTACTCCCAGGCCGATCCGTAGCCGTTGCGCGGCGCCACGAAGGTCTCGTCGAACTCGAGCGCGCTGCGCGCGGCGCGGATCGCGCGCCGCTCGCCGGCGCTCAGCGCGGCGCCCGCCGCCAGGCTCTCGCGCTTCATGAAGTGGAGCAGGCGCCGGTGATACGGCCGGTTGCGCGGATCGAGGAAGCGCAGCGATGCAGCGCCCAGGTCGATCGGAGCGGAGACCGAGCCCGCCGCGTGCACCGGGAAGCGCGGGCCGTGCTCGGCCAGGAACTTCAGCAGCATGTTGCCACCCAGCGAGTAGCCCACCAGCACCAGGCCGCGAGAGGACCAGACCGGCTCCAGCGCCTCGAGGGCGTCGCGCAGGTCCTCGGTGCGGCCGGCGTGGTACTGGAGCCGGCACAGCGGGCGAGACGGTCCCGCGCCGCGCAGGTTCAGCCGCAGCACGGGGTGCCCCGCCCGCAGCCAGTGCGCGGCGCTCGCCACGACGTAGACGCTCTCCTCGCTGCCCGACAGCCCGTGGATCAGCACGACCAGCGGTCGGCCCTCCTCCCGGGCGGGTCGCTCGAGCATCGCCGAGAGCCGGTCACCGCTGCCGTCGGAGAGAGGGAGCGCCAGGCGCTCGCGGGCGCCCGCGCCCGGAGCGGTGGCCGGACCGCGCACGTAGTTGCGCACGGTCTGGAGGTCGGGGCCCAGCCACGGCGCGCGCGGCACGAAGCGCGGGAGCTCGACCGGGCGCACGCCCCTACTCCGTCTCCTCGCCGAGCGCCTCGAAGCGCTCCCAGAGCCGCGCGCCGTCGGCATGCCGCAGGATGCGCTCGCGCAGCACACGGCGCTGCTGCGCGGCGGCGAGCTTCGGCTGCTCGACGGTCGCCCAGTGCGCCAGCACCTCCCAGAGCGGGTCGACCACCTGCCGACCCGGCAGCTCGCCGCCGTCGCGCGTGCGGAAGGTGAGCTGGCGCAGCTCGCCGAGGTAGAGCCGCAGCGAGCTGACGTGGATGGCCTCGTCGGCGCGGATGCGGCCCACGATCTCGGCCGCCTCCTCCGCCTGCGCACGCCGATCGCGGAAGAGGTCGGGATCGCGCAGCAGCCGCTCGGTGAACGAGAAGCCGCGCTCCGCGCGAAACTCGATCAGCAGCAGGTTCTGCAGGAAGGCGACCAGCCGCTCGAAGCGGCGCGCGATCCGGGGCACGCGCTGGCGCTCGTCGTCGGGCCTTCCGATCCGCTCGGGGATCTCGGGTGCCGGGAACTCGACCGGACCGAATGCCAGGTCGCGCAGGGCGAACCACATCACGTCGTGGCCGCCGATTCCGCGCTCGGGCTCGCCGCCCTCGTCCAGGCCGTGCGCGACCAGGAGGCCCCGGTTCAGGTGCCCCACGGCCATCCCCGACACGTCCTCGACCACGGCGTCCTGGAGCTCGGGCAAGGTCATCCCCGCGAGCACGCGGCCGCGCCCCTCGATCTCGCCGGTCACGGTCAGCACGTTCCAGAAGGTCTGCCCCAGTCCCTCCTGGAGCAGCAGCTTCTGCTGGGCCTCGCTCGGGTAGCGCACGCCCGCCAGCAGCGAGGCATCGGCCGGCAGCAGGTCGCCGCCGCGCTCGCGCAGCGCGGCGGTCCACGCCTCGATCGCCGGCCCGCGCACCAGGGCCCGCGGCGGCAGGTAGCGTCCGGCGGCGTCGAAGCCCCCGTGCAGGCGGTGCCCCGCCACCTCGTGGGGGCGCGCACAGTCGTGCGAGCGCAGCAGCTCCTCGGGCGTGTAGACGAGCTGGGTCATCTCAGAGTGCACACACCGCGGCGCGACTCGACAGCGCGGTGATGCGGCGGCCCAGCCGCATCGGGTCGAGCGGCACGCTCAGATGTTGCAGAGGTTCGCAGAGCCCACGCAGACGAGCATCTCGTTCGAGAGCGGACCCTTCGGGTTCTTCACCTGGAGCAGATGCGGCCCGTCGCCGGCGGGCGTCGCGTCGAGGTCGATGATCACCTCCTGGCTGTCGCAGTAGGGGTCGAAGATCCCCCCCACGCAGCTGATCGTGCCGCCGACCGGCACGCCGTCCATGTAGATGATGGCGTCGCTCCGCACGTCGATGCCCGTGAGCGTCATCGGGTCGTCGCCCGGCAGCACCGGCAGGTCGGGGTTCCAGTTGGCGATCGACGGATCGTCGGCCGTGGTGTTCGGCGCCAGCAGCGGCTGGTGGTAGTCCGGCTTGCCGTAGTTCGCGGCCAGGAAGGCCGTGAGCGTCACGTTGAGCGTGCCCGCCTGCGCCTCCGCGATCATCGCGGCGCGCGAGAGGGCTGCGTTCCTGGTCACGTAGTCGTCGAGGCCGTGCCGGTACGAGATCGCGGTCGCGCCGCCGCCTCGGACGCCGCTCCCGCGCAGATTCACGTTGCCGTCGGCGTCCGCCTGCTCGAGCAGGTCGAGCATCGCCTCGGTGGCGGCCAGGTTGCCGCCGGTGGTGGTGTCCTGGTTGACCGTGACCTGGCGGCCGATCGCGCCCGAGTGGCCGGTGCTCGCCTCCTCGAACATCTGGAACATGTCGAGCGAGCCCTCGCCGTAGACCGGGGCGAAGATCGCGAAGGCCGCCGCGAACGTGACGTCCTCCTCGAAGCCGTCGGCCGGGTCCCACGGGTTGTCGGAGCCCGCGAAGCCGATCGGGAAGGGAACTCCCGGCAGGAAGATGGTGCCGGGGCTGTTCGCGAAGACCAGTGTCTCCTCGGCGTTGGTGATCCCCACGGAGAACTGAAGGGTGCGGTCGTACATGCCGCGCATGGTCGGCACGTCGAAGCCGCCCAGCGTGGACGAGTTGGTGTCCACGCCCAGCGGCAGGGAGTGGCAGCCCGAGTTCATGTCGGCGCAGGTGTCGACGTCCAGCAGATCGCCGAGGTCGGTGCCCGGGCCCTTGAGGTCCGCAAAGAAGTCGGCGAATCCGGCCAGCGCGCTCGCCGTCACGAGGTCGTCCATCGGACGGTCGCGGGCGGGCGGGTAGGACACGTTGGCCAGGAAGAAGGCCATGTCCTCGCGCTCGGCCGTGGTGAGCTCGCCGTCCAGGCCCGACGGCCCGGTGGGACAGCCCGGCCCACTCTGGTCGCACATCACGCCACTCAGGCTCGAGTCCACCAGCGCCCGGAAGCAGGCGTGGTCGCGGTCGGGATCGGTGACCGGCCCCAGGGCGCAGTCGCTGCCGCCGTTGCCGCCTGCGCCGGTCGCGCCGTTGGGCCCGCCGAAGGGATCCCCCAGCGTTCCGTCCCAGTGCAGCGGCAGGGTGTTCTTGAGGCCGCGCACCGGCATGGTGCTGCGCACCTCGTCCACGCGCGGGCCGCAGAAGTCGCAGTCGCCGCCGATGCGCCAGAGCAGCTGGTCGGTGTTCCCGTCGGGATGACAGCTCGCGCACGAGAAGCTGCCGTTGCTGGCGCCGAAGCCGTTGTTGAACGCGATCCGGCCGCGGCGCACCGCGTCGGGCGTGGGGTCGGCGCCCACCGCGATCTTGGCCTGGTGCGTGGGAGTGCCCGGGGTCGAGACGTCGATGACCGAGACGGTGTTCTCGAGCGTGTTGAGCACGTACGCCGTCTCGGGAGCGCCCATCGCATCCGAGCGCAGCGCCAGCCCGCGCGGGATCTGCTGCCCGGCGTCGGCGGGCACCCCGGCATCGAGATCGACCGTGCCGAGCAGCGAGAGCGTGCTGGCGTCCACCGTGAAGAGCCGGCTCGAGCCCGCGGCAGTCGCCACCAGCGTGGTGTCGTCGCCGCTGATCTGCACGCCGTAGGGGGTCGCCAGCGCGTTGGCCTGGGTGGGCGCTCCGCCTTCGAGGTCGAGCACGTCGGCGGGCCGGCTGAAGCTGCACGGGATGGTCGCGCAGTCGACCTGCGCGACCTCGTTGGTGAACATGCGGTTGTCGAGGTCCTCGAGCTCGTCGAGGTCCTGGCCGTTCACCTCGTTGCGCGCGTCGGTCTGGGTGACGAACACCTGGTGGCCGGCGTGGCTGACGGTCACGCCGTAGAGCAGCGTCCCCACGCCGTCGACGACGTCGAGCAGGTCGTCGGTCGCCGTGTCGTAGACGTAGAGGTCGCGGTCGGGTGCGTCGGGGTCCTTCACGATGTTGACCTCGGCGCCCGGGATGTTGGGGCTCTGCACCACGAAGTTGGCGAGGTCGTCGGAGTCCATCGTGCACTGCGGTCCCGAGCCGCCGTCGGGGCAGATCGACAGCTCGCTCTGGTTGAACGACTCGAACACCGCCACGTAGAGCCGTCCGCCGCGCACCATCATCGCGCGCGGATCCTGGGCCGTGATGTGGAGGCGGTTGGTGATGGTGCGGGTCGCCACGTCGACGACCGCGATGTCGTTGGTCGACGACAGCGAGACGTAGGCCTTGCCGTTGCTGGCGAACACGATCGCGGCCGGCTCGTCGAAGCGCGTGGCCCCGTTCGCGTCGAAGTCGTCGATGGTCGCGACGACGTGCTCGAAGGTGTCGCTGGCGGGGTTCAGGTCGATTACGCTCACCGAGTCCGACACGTGGTTGGCGACCCACAGCTCCAGCCCGTCGGGACGCAGCGCCAGGCCGACCGGGTCCATGCCGACCTCGATCGTCTTGGTCTGGCTGTTGGAGGCCGTCGAGACGACGCTCACCGAGTTGCTGGTGGTGTTCGCGACGTACAGCCGGCTGCCGTCGGCGTTCAGGACGATCGGCTTCGACTGCGGGCTCGTGAAGAGCTGGAAGCCCGTGTCCTCGTGGCGACGCCGGGCCGCCCAGGCGGGCGCGGCGGCCAGGGCGACGACGAGCGCGAGCAGAACCAGGACGCTCGACTCGGAGCGTGACGATCGCGAGAAGGGCATGGCGCAGGTTCCCCCGACAGCACCGCACCGGAACAGGCACAGCGCGAGCGATTCTACTGGCACCTTCCGCGAGGAGCACCCGCGGCCCGGAATTTTCTTAACGCTCGGTAAGCCGCCCCTGGGGGGCGGGCGCCGGCTGCGGGACACCCGCGCTTCTCCGAGCGCCAGCGGGCGCGTCTCCAGTACAATGCGGCGGCCGATGCCCGAGTCCGAATCCGCGCCGCGCCCCGTCCGCCTCTCGGTCGACTACGAGCACGCCTCGCGCACCTGGTGGGACGCGGGCGGGCAGGCCCTGTGGGAGAGCATCACCGAGGGCTTCGACGGCAGCTCGGTCGTGCTCGACGCGCACATGGCCGAGTCGTGGCTGGCCGAGGCGCGGCGCATTCCCGGCTGGGACGCGGGCCACGAGTACGCCCCGCACCCGATCGCCGTGCGTCCGGTCGACGAGGACGAGGAGCTCGACTACTGACCGCCCCGCCGGCATCCGCCGACGCGCTCGCCGCGCCGCGGCGCGCTGGTCGCTCCGCTACTCGTCGTCCAGCTCGGCGCGCTCCGCCTCGGGCGGCATCGCCTCGGGGACGATGTCGTGCCAGACCGCCTCGCGCGGCGAGCTCGGCTCGCTCGCCAGCGCGTTCAGGTCGTCGATCAGGCGGCGCAGCAGACCGGCGCGGCGCCGGTCGAAGCGCAGCGCCACCCGGGGCAGGTGCGGCACCTCGTCGGCCTCGGCCGCGAGCGCCTCGCACACCTCGATGCGGCCGCCCACGAGCAGCTCCTCGAAGCGCGCGTTCAGCCGCTCGAGCTGCTCGGGGTCGGGCGCCACGTGCACGCGCAGCACCAGGCGGCCGTCGACGAAGCGGCTCGAGTGGTAGTTGCGGTAGAAGTCGAGCACCTCGTGCACCGCGGTGTCGACGTCGTCGGTGATCCGGAACAGCGACAGGTCGTCCTCCGAGATCAGATCCCGCGCGCGCAGGTGGCCGTCGACGTAGCTGCGCCAGTCCTGCCAGTAGTGGCCGCCCGGGGCGTCCACGAACACGACCGGCAGGATCTCGCTGCGGCCGGTCTGGATCAACGTCAGCGCCTCGAAGCCCTCGTCGTGGGTGCCGAAGCCGCCCGGGAACAGCACGATCGCGTGCGCCTCGCGCACGAAGGTGACCTTGCGCGTGAAGAAGTAGCGGAAGTTGATCAGCTTGGGATCGCCCTCGATCACCTCGTTGGCGCGCTGCTCGAACGGCAGGCGGATGTTCACGCCGAACGACTCGTCGCGCCCGGCTCCGGCCTGGGCGGCGCCCATGATCCCGCCGCCGGCGCCGGTGATCACCATCCAGCCCTCGGAGACGATGCGCTCGGCGAACGCCTGCGCCTGCCGGTAGTCGGGCGAACCCGGCTCGGTGCGCGCGCTGCCGAAGACGGCCACCTTGCGCACCTGCTCGTAGGGGGCGAACACGCGGAACGCGTGGCGCAGCTCCTTCAGCGCGCTGTTGACCAGCTTGACGTCGGCGGTCGCCGTGCCGTCGCCCAGGAAGCGCAGCACGGTCACCATCATCTGGCGCAGGAAGTCGCCGGGCGCCTCGCGGCCGTAGAGCGCCTCGGCGCACGCCACCAGCTCCTCGATGCGCTCGTTCAGCTCGGGGTGGCGCACCTCGTAGCGGCGCCGCGGGCGATTCATGCGCGCAGCATAGCCGTCGGCCGCTCGCTGCGCGCTCCGGCGCTTTCGGGCTATTCGTAGCCGGGCGGGGCGGTGAAGCCGCCGAGGGCGTCCTCCATGTGGCGGGCGAAGTCGATGGTGGTGCGGTCGCCCAGGAAGGGACCGACCACCTGGAGGCCGATCGGCAGACCGCTCGGGCCGACGCCGACGGGCACCGCCGTGGCGGGCAGCAGCACGGCGCCGATGAAGCCGGCCCAGAACACCTGCTCGAGGTAGGGACGCGCGGCACCGTCGACTTCGAGGCTTCGCGCGCTGATCTCGCTCTGGTCGTGCGGGAACGCCACGGTCGGCATGATCGGACACAGCAGCACGTCGACGTCGCGGAAGTACTCGGCCCAGCGCGCGCGCAGGTGCTGGCGGTGCTCGTTGGTGCGGTTCCAGTCGCGATGTCGGCCGGAGGTCCCCCGCACCATCTCGGCCATCATGCCGGTGTCCGCCGGATCGAGCTTCTCGAGCTGCTGGTCGAAGGCCTCGATGATCGGGGCCGGAAACCCGGCACCCGTCACGCCGTAGAGCAGGCGCAGGTACACCGAGAGCCCCTCGGCGGGATCGACCGGGGGCCGCGCCTTGGCGTCGATCCGGGCGCCGGCGCGCGCCAGCGCGTCGACGGTCGCCTGGAGGCGGTCGCCCACCTCGGTCGAGACCGGACAGATCGGATCGTCGAGCCACGCGGCCACGCGGTACTCGGACAGCGAGCGGTGGCGCGGCGGCGGCAGCTCGAGCCGCCAGGCCGCCGCGTCCCAGGCGTCGGGGCCGGCCAGCAGCTCCATCGCCAGCGCCAGGTCCTCGGCGCAGCGCGCCATCGGGCCGACCACCGCGATGTCGGGACGCGAGAGCTGCCCGGGCGGCCCCGGGACGTGCCCGCGCCCGGAGACCGCGCCCCAGGACGGCTTGTGCCCGAACACGCCGCAGAAGTGCGCGGGGTTGCGGATCGAGCCGCCGATGTCGCTGCCCACCTCGAGCGGCGTGAGGCCGGCGGCCAGCGCCGCGGCGGAGCCGCCGCTCGAGCCGCCCGGCACGCGCGACGGGTCCCACGGGTTGTTCGTGGTGCCGTACACCTCGTTGTACGACTGGAAGTCGCCCGCCCAGATCGGCAGGTTGGTCTTGCCGAACACGACGGCGCCGGCGTCCACCAGGCGCTGGACGGTGTCGGCATGACGGGCGGGGCGGTGGTCGCGCAGCTCGGGCGCGCCCGAGGTGCAGGGCATCCCCACCACCTCGAGCGAGTCCTTGATGCTCATGGGCAGGCCGTGCAGCGGGCCCCACGAATCGCCGCGCGCGCGCGCCGCGTCGGCCTCGCGCGCGCGCGCGCGGGCCCCCTCGGCGTCGAGCGCGACCACAGCGTTGATCGCCGGGTTGAGCCGTTCCACGCGCTCGAGGTGAAGCTCCAGCAGCTCGAGGCTGCCCAGCTCCCCCTCGCGCAGCGCCGCCGTCAGCTCGGTCGCCGTGCGAAACGCCGGGTCACGCATGGCTCTCTCCTCCTTCCGCGTGGCGCGGCTCGTCGCCCGCCACGTCGGGCTCGATGTAGACGATCTCGGTGATCGGGATCGCCGCGTGGATGCGGGCCTGGATGGCGTCGATCGCCTCCGCGAGCGCCTGGAACCCCAGCGCCGCCGCGAACTCCACGCGCGCCGTCACCAGGAGCTGGTCGGGCCCCATGTGCTGGGTGCGCATGTGCACCAGCCGCTCGGTGCTCGGGTCCTCGCAGATCAGGCGCTCGATCGTGGCCTGCGTCTCGGGGCTCGCCGCCTCGCCGATCAGCAGGCTCTTCATCTCGACCGCCAGGATCCAGGCGATGTTGCCCAGCAGGATCCCGATCGCGATGCTCCCGAGTGCGTCGAAGCGCGGGTTGCCCGTGACCTGGGCCAGCCCCACCCCGAGCAACGCGAGCACCAGGCCCACGAGCGCGCCCAGGTCCTCGAGCAGGATGACGGGCAGCTCGGCGTTCTTCGTCTCCCGGACGAAGCGCCACCAGGAGCGGTCGCCGCGGACCTTGCGCGCCTCGACGACGGCGGTGCGGAGCGCGTAGCCCTCGAGCCCGATCGCCACCAGCAGGATGCCCACCGCCCAGCCCACCTGGGCCAGCTCGTGCGGGTGGATGAACTTGCGCACCCCCTCCACGATCGCGAACACCGAGCCCAGCGAGAACAGGATCAGCGCCACGACGAAGGCCCAGAAGTAGCGCTCGCGCCCGTAGCCGAAGGGATGGGTCGGGGTCGCCCGGCGGGCCGCGGCGCTGCCGCCCCACAGCAGCAGCGCCTGGTTCGAGGTGTCTGCCACCGAGTGGACCGCCTCCGCGGCCAGGGAGGCGGCGCCGGTCACCAGGAAGCCGGTGAACTTGGCGATCGCGATCCCCAGGTTGGCCAGGAGCGCCGTGAGCACGGCGCGCCGATTGCCCTGCTGCATGTCCCCTCTCGAACCCGGCGCGGGCGCCGCGTAGACTAGCGCGCCAATGCGACCCCTCGACTACCGCGACCACCGCGCCGATCCCGCCGCCTGGGCCCGCGAGCTGGGCGTCTCGGGCGAGGCGGTCGAGCTGCTGCTGGCCAGCGACGTGCTCGACCTCCACCTCGACACCTTCATCTGGAACCGCATCCTGCGCTACGACCCGCGCAAGCGCCACGGGCTCGGTCCGACGCGCGGCCACTTCCTGTCGCAGGTGGACTTCCCGCGCGCGCTCGAGGGCGGCATGACGGGCGGCACCTGGGTCGTCACCACCAACCCGCTGCGCCGCGCCGCGGGCCGCGCGGACGCCGTGATCGAGAACCTGCGCCGCCTGCAGGGCATCTTCGAGAGCGTGCCCGATTACTTCCGGGTGGTGCGCAGCACGGCCGAGTACCGCGAGGCGCGCGCCGAGGGCCGCCACGGCGCCTTCCTCGGCATCCAGGGCGGCAACGCCCTCGACCGCGACCTGGACGCGCTCGACCTGATCCCCGACGACCTGGTGCTGCGCATCACGCTGGTGCACCTGTACAACTCGCGGATCGGCGTCACGAGCGCGCCGAGCCCGTCCCGGAAGGGCGAGGGACTCACGCCCTTCGGGCGCGAGTTCGTGCAGCGGCTGAACGAGAAGCGCATCTTCGTCGACCTGGCCCACATCAACCGCGAGGGGTTCTTCGACGCGGTCGAGGTCCACGACGCCTCGCAGCCGCTGCTCGTGACCCACACCGGCGTGAGCGCCGTCACCCGCCACTGGCGCAACCTCGACGACGAGCAGCTCCGAGCGGTCGCCGACACGGGCGGCACGATCGGCGTGATGTACCAGTCGAGCTTCCTGGGCGACCCGAGCTTCGGGGGACGGGCGCGCTCGGTGGTCGACCACCTCGAGCACATCGTCGAGACGGTCGGCGACGAGCACGCCTCGCTCGGCAGCGACTGGGACGGCGCGATCAACCCGCCCCGCGACCTGCGCAGCCCGCTCGACCTGCCGCGCCTGGTGCAGCTGATGCTCGACCGCCGCTGGAGCCCGGACCGCATCCGCGGGATCCTGGGAGCCAACTTCCTGCGCGTGGTGGAGCGGCTGCGCGGCTAGAGACACCCAGAAGCGACCGAGGAGTCCACGACGATGCTCGACGCCATCCAGCTCGGATCGAACAGCGGCCTGCGCGTGTCGCGACTGTGCCTGGGAACCATGAACTTCGGCGAGCCGGGGCGCGGCCACCAGGGCGACTGGACCCTGGGCGTCGACGACGCGCGCCCGATCTTCCAGGCCGCCATCGAGCGCGGCCTGTTCTACTTCGACTGCGCCGACTTCTACGGGGTCGGGGCCAGCGAGGAGGTGGTGGGCCGGCTGCTGCGCGAGCTGCTGCCGCGCGACCAGTACGTGCTGGCCACCAAGGTGGCGATGCCGATGGGCCTCAACCCGAACCAGGGCGGCCTCTCGCGCAAGCACGTCATGGAGGGCATCGACCGCAGCCTGCGGCGGCTCGGCCTCGACTACGTCGACCACCTGGTGATCCACCGCCACCCCCACGGCATCCCGGGCCACGTCGAGACCCCGATCGAGGAGACGCTCGAGGCGCTGCACGACGTGGTGAAGGCCGGCAAGGCGCTCTACCTGGGCGCCTCCTCGATGTTCGCCTGGCAGTTCGCCGAGCTGCAGCACACCGCCGAGCGTCACGGCTGGACGAAGTTCATCTCGATGCAGAACCACTACAACCTGATCTACCGCGAGGAAGAGCGCGAGATGAACCCCTACTGCCAGAAGACCGGCGTGGGCCTGACGCCCTGGTCGCCGCTGGCGCGCGGGATCCTGGCCGGCGCCTACCGCGGCGGCTTCGAGGGCGGCACGACCGACCGCTCGAAGGGCACCGACCGGATGCGGACCCAGAGCCTGTACCGCGGCGAGCACGACTTCGAGATCGCCGACCGCGTGATCGAGGTCGCCGAGAAGATGGGCCACACGCCGGCCCAGATCTCGGTGGCGTGGCTGCTGAGCAAGTCCGCCGTGACGGCGCCGATCGTGGGCGTGTCGCGGGTGGAGCAGCTCGAGCAGCTCGTCGCCGCCGCGGCGATCGAGCTCGACGACGCCACCATCGCCTACCTGGAGGAGCTCTACCGGCCGGTGGAGAACCTGCTCTCGCTCGGGTTCTCGTGATTCCGCGCCTGGAACCACGAGCGCATCAGGACTGCGTTGCGGCGGTCGCCGTCTTCGGCCATTTACGCTTCGAGCAGAACCACTCCGCGGGCTGCTCGCGAATCCACGCCTCGAACAGCTCGTTGACCTGGCGAGTCATCTGGAGCGTCTTCTGGGGCTCGTCGGCGCCTTCGTCGTCCGGCCGGATCGGCTCGTGGAAGGCGACCCGGAAGTGGGCGCCGCCGAGCCGCTCGACTCGGACCGGAACGAGATCGCAGTCGTAGCGCAGCGCAAGTCGCGCGGGGACGACCGTGGTCAGCATCTCCGCGCCGAAGAACGGGACCAGCTCGCCGCGGTCGGAGCGCTGGTCGGCCAGCAGACCGATCGATCCGCCGCCTTGGAGCTGACGCACGAAGGCGCGGATTCCCTGCTTCTTGCTGATCAGGTCGAGCCCGAGCGACTCCCGCTTGCGCCGCAGCATCCGATCCAGACGCGGGTTCTGCATCGGCGAGTAGACGAACTTCAGCGGGATGCCCGTGCTCACGCCGGCGGCCGGAGCGATCTCCCAGTTGGACAGATGTGCCGCGACGAGGATCACCGACCGCTCGCGACGCCGGTAGACGTCGAGGTCGGTCGCGCTGGTGATCTCGATGCGCTGGCCCGTGCGCTCGCGGCAGATGGCGCCGAGATGCGCGTACTCAGCGAAGACCGCCCCGACGCTGCCCCAGATCTCCCGCACCAGCGAGGCAGCCTCGTCCGCGGACTTCTCGGGGAACGCGATCGCCACGTTGCGCGCGAAGTGGCCGGACCGCTCCATGCGCGGGCCGAGGCGGCGCATCAGCCAGCGTCCCGCGGCCGACGCGCGATCCGGCGGGAGCACGCCGCTCAGCAGCTGGAGCGTCGCGAACAGCAGCGCCTCGAAGGTCCAGAGGCCGCGCTGGAGCCGAATCGAGCGCTGGGCGCGGGCTCGCAGCGCGTTTCCGACGATCAGCTTCGGCAGATCGAGCCTCTCGGGAGCTCCGGGCGTGTCCGGACTCCCGCGGGTGCGCACGCCCCTGTGTGCCCAGGGCGTCGGCGTTGGCGAGCCAAACGATGTTTCGACGAAACGGTGGCCGGGCTTGTAGGTAGACGACCGGGCCTTCGGGGCGGGCCACGCCTCGTGGCCTACGGCATCACGCTAACGCACTCGCGAAGCAGTTGCCGCGCAGCGCTCGTCAAGCCGGGCGTCGCGGACCGAGGGTGATGCGGCTCGATGGCCCCGTCAGCAGCCAGAGCAGCCCGAGCCCCGGCAGCGCCGCCCCGGCCGTCAGCACGAAGTACTCGAACCAGCCGAGCTGCGTCGCCAGCCAGCCGCCCGTGGACGCCAGCCAGATGCGCGCGCCCGCCGTGAGCGCCGTGAGCAGCGCGTACTGGGTGGCGGTGAAGCGCGCGTCGGTGAGGTTGGAGAGGTAGGCGACGAAGGCCGCCGTGGCCATGCCGCCAGTGAGGTTCTCGACGCCGATCGCGGCGGCCAGGAACGGCAGGCTGTGCCCCACCAGCGCCAGGCCGGCGAAGGTCAGGTTCGAGGCGAGCTGGAGCACCCCACAGATCCAGAGCGCGGGCACCATGCGGACGCTCTTCATCAGCCAGCCGCCCAGCGCGAGCCCGAGCAGGGTGGCCGCGGTCCCGTAGACCTTGGCGACGTTCGCGATCTCGAGCTTGCTGAAGCCGAGGTCGTCGAAGAAGGGGATCGCCATGACGCCGGCGAGCGCGTCGCCGAAGCGGTAGAGCAGCGCGAACGCCAGGACGAGGGCCCAGGCCGGACGGCCGAAGAACTCCACGAAGGGGCCGGCGATGCCGCGCAGGACGCGGCGGAGCCGGTCGGTCGCCACGGCCGGGGCCGGCGCCACCCCGTCCACCTCGGGCTCGCGCGACAGCAGGGTCGTCGCCACGCCGGTGAGGAGCGCTCCGGCCATCGCCGCATAGCTCCAGGACCAGCCCGCGAAGCTGGCCAGGTACAGCGCGCCGGCACCGGAGACGAGCATGCCGACCCGGTAGCCGAACACGATCGACGCGGCGCCGGCCGCCTGTGCGTCCTCGTCGCAGATCTCGACCCGGTAGGCGTCGACCACGATGTCCTGGCTGGCCGAGCCGAACGCGATCCCGAACGCGAGCAGCGCGGTGCGAACGAGCTGCTCGCCGGGGTCCGTCGCGGCGAGCGCGAGGATCAGCACCATCAGCGAGAGCTGGGTCGCCAGCAGCCAGCTCCGGCGCCGCCCGAGCCAGCCAGCGAGGACGGGCAGCCGAACCTGGTCCATCAGCGGGGCCCAGAGGAACTTGAGCGCGTAGGGCGTGGCGACGTTGGTGAACAGCCCGATCTCGGTGAGCGAGAGCCCCTCGTCCTTGAGCCAGAGCGAGAGCGTCGCGCCGGTGAGCGCGAGCGGCAGACCCGAAGACAGGCCGAGCAGCAGGATCGCCAGCATGCGCCGGTCGAGGTAGACGGCGGCCGCGGCGCGCCAGCGCGGGGAGGCGGGCGGCGTCACGCGCGGAGGCGTCCGGACTCAGCGGCGGCGCGGTCTGCGCGCGGCGACGTCTCGGGGGGCGTCAAACCGCCGCGCGCCCGGTCTCGGGCGCGGTCGCCAGCACCAGGCTGCTGCCGGGCGAGCGGCGCAGATCGCGGCGCCGGACCTCGCAGTAGCCGGCGCGCTCGAGCCAGCCGGCGATGGCTGCGAACGGGTAGGCCTCGCCACCGCGGGCGTGGAACAGGTTCAGACCCTGGAGGCGCGCGGCCGCGCGGGCCAGCCGGCCGCGCACCGGCGCGTCCGCGAGCTGGTCGAGGATCGCGAGACGCGCGCCGGGCGCGAGCGCGTCGCGCAGCCGGAGCAGGAGCGCCTGGTTCCGCTCCGGGCCGTAGCCGTGCACGATGTTGAACAGCAGCGCCGCGTCGTAGGGCCC
>JASJBO010000211.1 GCA_030066475.1 Myxococcota bacterium | reverse complement strand
CGCGCTGGTGGGGCCCAACGGCGACGACGACGGATTGCCGGCCACGCGGCGGCAGTCGATGTCCGAGGAGCGGCTGGCGCGGCTGGTGTCCAAGCTCGAGGAGACCTCGCTGCGCAACGCGCTGCTCGATCCGCTGGCCGCGCCCGACCCCGACGCTCCGCGCGACCTGTTCTTCGAGCGCGCCCGGCTGGGCGTGGTCGACCGGCCCGATCGCCGCGCCGCCGCGCGCTCCGAGTACGCCTTCGTGGGCGTGCGCGAGAAGTACGGCATCGTGCGCATGCGCGAGTCGCTGCTGCCGGTCGACTTCGTGATCCAGGGCTCGTTCCCCGACCTGGGCTTCGGCGCCTTCCCGCGCCTCCACCAGCCCAAGCTGACCCCGGACGCGGTGCTCTTCCGCTGACTCGGCCGGCAGCCGCCCGGCACCTTCCCCGCTCAAGCTCCCGGGCGGTCCCGCCGATGGCGCTCGGAGCGACGACCAGGCGGGGAGCCCATGAGTGAGAAGCGCCGCGACTACCGCGTCAAGACCGAGTTCGAGACGCTCTACAGCTCCACCAAGAAGTACGGGGCCGGGATGCTCGCGGACATCTCCTACTCCGGAGCGCTCATCGAGGGCGTCTCCGACAAGCCCCCGCTCGGCTCGGAGCTGCGTCTGCTGGTGTTCCTCCGCCCGGTCAGCCCCTTCGAGCTGGTCGGCGAGGTCGTCCGCCACACGACCGACGGCTTCGCCGTCGAGTACAAGGACCTCGACCCGGAGGTCCGCCGGCTGGTGGACGACGCTTCGGCGGTGGTGCAGTCGTAGGGACTGCTAGGCCAGCGCGGAGACCAGGTCGCCGATGGCCAGTGCGCGGATCTTCGCGTCGAGGGCGAAGGACTCCCGCCCCGGGTAGACGATCTCGAGCCGGTCGAGCCCGAGGTCCTCGATCGCCACGCGCATGGACCGCATCGTCCGGGGCGCATCCGTGTACTTGACCTCGAAGCCGATCCGTCGAGGACCGTCGAACACGAGCAGGTCCAGCTCCGCCCCGCCGTGCGTCGCCCAGAAGAAGGCCTCTCGTTCCGAGCGAAGCGCGAGGACCTGCTCGATGACGAAGCCCTCCCAGGAGGCGCCGAGCTTGGGGTGCGACTCCCGATCTTCGGGGGATCGAATGGACAGCAGCGTGTGGAGGATTCCCGAGTCGCGAACGTAGACCTTCGGAGACTTGACCTGTCGCTTCTTCAGGTTCTCGTGCCACGGCTGCAGCTGCCGGACGACGAAGCTCCCCGAGAGGATGTCGAGGTAGCGGCGAACGGTGGTCTCTCCGACGGAGAGCGATCGCGCTAGCTCCGCTGCGTTGAGAACCTGGCCGTGGTAGTGGGCGAGCATGGTCCAGAACCGGCGCATGGTCGTCGCCGGGACGGAGATGCCGAGCTGGGGCAGGTCGCGCTCCAGGAAGGTCCGAACGAAGTCCTCTCGCCAGCGATGGGACGAGGACTCCTCCGCGGCCAGATACGATCTCGGGAAGCCGCCCCGCTGCCACAGCGTGCGCCACGACTCCGCGCCCACCTCCGCGATGTCGAACCCGGCCATGTCGACGAACGCCACCCGGCCGGCCAACGACTCCGAAGTACCGCGAACCAGCTCGGGCGAGGCACTTCCCAGCACGAGGAAGCGAGGCCCCTGCTCGCCGCGGTCCACCAGGACGCGCAGGATCTCGAAGAGCTCGGGGCGGCGCTGGATCTCGTCGATGACGACGAGGCGTCGCTCGGAGCCGAGCGCGAGCATCGGGTTCTCCAGCCTCGCGAGATCGACAGGGTCTTCGAGATCGAAGCGCACGGCCTCTCGCACCCGCATCGTCTCGAGCGCCGCCGTCGTCTTGCCGCACTGGCGAGGCCCCAGGAGCGCGACCACCGGGCTTCGCTCGAGGGCAAGTCGGATGTCATGCTGGAGACGCTCCCTGGAGAGCATTGGGGAAATTTACCTTGAAAATCCTTTGTTCATAAGTGTAATTTCAAGATAAAACTTCCCCCGGGGTGAATTCGGCCAGCCCAACGGCAGGCCGTGGCGTTCCCGATGAGGCGACGACGGTGCCCGTCTGGCTCGTGACCAGGGCGGCGCTGTTCGGGCCGCTCCGGGGCCGGGGCGGGGCGTCGGGGTCGACGCGGACGGCGATCTGGCGGCCCAGGGCGTGGACGTGGAGCACGGCCTTGCTGCCGGCGGGGTCCCACTCGAAGAGGTCGTCGAGGTGGTGGCGGGTGCCGGTGGGGTCCTTCGTGAAGAGGCGGACGCCGTCGACGTCGAAGGGACCGGGTCATAGCCTGCGGCCTGCGTTCCGCTCGGGAGATCTGGCTAGCGTCGCTGCTGGAGCGAAGATCGGGCCAGGGGTCTCCCACGTACACAAGACCAATGCTACTCGGCAGGCACCTCGCCATGCTTCATGCTCGCGCAACCTCGGACAAGACTCTCGATCAACTTGTCCGTTTCTCCATACACGATCATCTGCTGATTCCCGCCATGGATCCTCGTGATGCGCACGTCCTGACGGATGGAGTTCTGGACGGAGCTGGCCGTCGCCGAGAGGGGGACAGGGAGCTGGTACGCCGAGCTTTCTGCCAGCCGTCCGGGAGGTTGAGCCAGGTGGGCCAGGGCGGGGTGGGCATGGGGGCGAGCGCGCAGGAGTCGTTGCCCTCCTGCTCGCAGCCGCTCAACTCGTGGCGGACGCTCGAGGTCTCGAACGTCCGCGGGTGAACCGCTGTTCCAGAGCGCGACGGTCCAGGTCGAAGGGATGCCGGTCGTCCAGGGACCCAACTACGTGCGGCTCGTGGGGGCCGCGACGAACGAGCCCGACGCCTACCCGCAGCCCGGCACGGCGGCGTACGCAGTGCCGAGCGGGAGCTTCGACTGGATCCCCGAGCTGCCGTGAACCGACCGGGCTAGCTGGTGGACTTCGTTCGGCTTCGCCTCACTGCGCGCGCCCTCCGGGCGCTTGCAGGGGCTTCTGCCGCGCAGACTCCTAGCCTAGCCGTCGCCCTTGCCGACGGTGGTGACGGCGACGAAGGCTTCGGCGAAGGCCTCGCCCGACGCCTCCATCTCGCGGCGGACGGCTTCGAACGAGTCCATGCCGCGGGCGAGGACGTCGTACGGCTGTCCCTCGATCTGCAGTGAGCGGGTGGCGAGCGGGGTCGGAGACTCGCGGAAGGCGCTCACGTGGAAGTACTCGACGCCGAAGGGCGGCACCACCGCGAAGGCGTCCGGGTACTCGATCACCCGGTTCGTCCGGTCGGGGCCGACGCGCAGCGCCTGCTCGATCACCACCTGGGCGCCGTTCGCCAGCACGTACACGATGCGCACCCAGGCCGGCGCGTTCACCCGGAAGTAGAGCGTCAGCAGCTCGCCCTCGGCGTAGACGAGGCCCCGCCGGCCCTTGTCGGTCCAGAACTCGAGCTGGAGATCGCCGGAGGCGAGCACCGACGAGAGCACGCCGTGGCTGCTCATCGCCGACGCGAAGTTCGGGGGAACCAGCTCCACGCCGTCCGGGAGCGAGGCCCGCGGCACCGAGGCCTCGGCGCTGGCAACCAGCCGCCGGGTCTGCGCGTCCTTCACCACGGCGCTGATCGTGACGTCGTCGTCGCGCTCGCGGTAGAAGCCGCGCAGCGCGAGGTGCGGGGTCGCCTCCGACGAGTGGCCGTTCCCTCGCGCCAGCGCGACCTCGAGGTCCTGCGCGATCTGGCGGCCGAACTCGCTGGCGAGGTCGGTCGCGCCGTAGGTGAAGGGCGTGACGCCGATCCGCACGCCCTCGGGCACGCCCTGCGCCCGGAGCTGGAGCGCCATGCTCTCCAGGCCGTCGGAAAGCGATGCGGCCGGCTGGCGCAGCGCCGACCACTCGCCCTCGTCGATCTGGCGCGTCGCGCGGACGAGCTCCTCGGTCGCGGCGCGGTCGCTGGGGCCCGCCGCCACCAGCACGCGGGCGACGGCCTCGTGCTCGAGCGCGTCGGCCAGCGGCTTGCGGCAGCCGGCGTAGGTCTCGAGCGCGGCGCTGCGGCGCCCGGCCTCGAGCTCGCCGGCTCCCGCCTCGAGGCACACGCGCAGCTCGAGGCGTTCGTCGTCGCGCAGCCGCCGGCGCCGCTCGGCCTCGGCCCGGCGGTCGAGGATCGCGAGCGCGTAGAGGCGATCGCTCTGGCGATGCACTTCGTAGCGGAGCCCGGTGAGGTGCACGTCCGCCGTGGTGCGCGTGATCGCCGCCACGTGGTAGCTGTACTCGCCGTCCCGCTCGGCGGAGACGTCGCGCAGCTCGTGCTCGATGCGCACCGAGATCTTGGTGGCGAGGGCGCCAGCGGCCGCGCTCTTCGCGGCCTCGACCCCCGCGCCGCCGTCGACCTCGGCGTAGCCGGTCAGGTACTGCCGGGAAGGATGCGCCGCCGAGGCTCCCGCGCTCGCGATCCAGTCGGGCGCCGTAGCCGGCGGCCCGGCGCAGGCCAGCAGCGGCAGCACCAGCAGCCCGGCGAGGAGCGGCCCGGGCGCCGGGCGGCCCGGTTGCCGAGATCTGTTGGCGAGGCGACCTCTGGCGTTCACGTCCACTCTCGCTGGGTGCAGGGGGGCCCCAGCCCGGGGGCCCGAGGCCGGAGGGTACTGTAGACTGAGTGGCGCTGGGGGACAGCCCGGAGGGTAGACGAATGCCGCGCGCAGCCGCGTATCTGCTGGGACTCGCTCTCGTTCTCGCCGTTGCGGCGTGTTCGTCGAAAGGCCCGAGGCCGATTCCGGACGTCGTCGAGGACGAGCTCGACGGGGCGCCGGAGTGGGTGACCGGCAACTGCCAGACCTACTGGGAGGACGAGGACCAGCGCCCCCAGCTCTGCGGCGTAGGCTCGATGGGAGCGACGCGCAACATCTCGCTCGCCCAGACGACCGCAACCGCACGCGCGCGCACCGAGATCGCGCGACGCCTGGAGCTGCGGGTCCAGTCGATCCTCAAGGACTACCAGGCGACCACCACCGCGGGCGCCGGCTTCGGATCGGCGGCGAACGACGAGCAGTTCGTGACCGACACGAGCAAGCAAATCACCGACTTCACGCTGCGCGGCACCGAGCCCACCGACTCCTGGGTCTCGGAGGCCGGGACCTACTACTCGCTGGTCTCGCTCGACCTCGACCAGTTCCGCGACGCGTTGAGCCAGATGAGCCAGCTCTCGGACGGGACTCGGCGCGCCGTCGAGGAGCGCGCGAGCCTCGCCTTCGAGGAGCTCGATGCCGAGTTCGCCGAGGGTGACGACGCCGAGTTCGCCGAGGCCGACGAGAGCGAGTGGTGAGCCTCAGCCGACACTGAGCTCCACGCTCATCGGGCCGGGCCTCCCCCCTGGCCCCCGCCCGCCGGCGCACTCCGGGCGAGCTCGGGGATCCGGGCGAAGTCGGGATGGTCGCCGGCGTGGCGGAAGCGATGGGCCCAGAGGATGCGCTCGCCCTCCACCAGGAAGACGCCGGGCATGCGGAAGATGTCGCCGCGTCGCTCGCCGTTGGCGTGGCCCTTGGAGCGGGCGCGACTCCGCGCGGTCCAGACGCCGGGTCCGAACATGCGCAGCAGGCCGCCGCGGTCGATCCCGAACGCGGCGTAGAAGTCGAGTCCGGGGTCGGAGACGGCGCGGGCCGTAGGCCAGTAGCGGCGCAGGAACGCGCGCCCCTCGGTGGTGCTGCCCTGGAAGAAGAACAGCACCGGCGGGAACTCCGGGCTGCGCTCGGCGAGCGCGCGCAGATCGGCCACCGTCTCGCGACAGAAGATGCAGCCGAAGTGGCGCAGGAACACCCACAGGTTCGGGCCGGGCTGGAGCTGGTCGCCCAGCGTGCCGGGCACCAGGTTCACGCCCGTCACGGGCCGCTCGAGGACGTCGAGGGCGATCGCGGCCGACGCCATCAGCCGCGCTCCGGTGACGTGCCGTAGGCGCGATCGAGCAGCTCGACCGGATGCAGCACGCGCGCGCGCAGCCCGCGTCGGTCGATGCCCGCGCGCAGCTGCATCAGGCAGCCCGGGTTCCCGCTCGCGACGAGGTCGGGGTCGGCGGCCGCGAGCGCGTCGAGCTTGCGATCGAGCACCTCGCGCGACATCTCGGGGTGGGTGAGGTTGTAGATGCCCGCGGCGCCGCAGCAGCTGGTGGGATCGTCGTGGGTCAGGAGCTCGAGACCGGGGATCCGGGCCAGCACTCGGCGCGGGGCGTCGCGCACGCCCTGTCCGTGCACGAGGTGGCAGGGATCGTCGTAGCAGACGCGCGCCTCGACGCGGTGGGTCGGCTCGCGCATGCCCACCCGGTCGAGGAACTCGCACACGTCGCGCACCGACTCGGCGAGCGGCCCGCCGGCGCCCGGCAGCCAGTCGTCCGCCTCGCGCAGCGCCGCGCCGCAGCCGGCCGAGTCGGTCACCAGCGCGTCGAACTCGCCCTTGCCGAAGACCTCGAGGTTGCGCTGCGCGAGCTGCCGGGCGAACTCGGGGTCGCCCGCGTGCGCGTGGAGCGCGCCGCAGCAGCCCTGGGCGCGGGGGACGTGTACCTCGAAGCCGTTGCGCGCCAGCACGCGCGCCGTCGCGGCCTGCACCGCGCCCATCAGCTCGGGCATCACGCAGCCCGTGAAGAGCGCCACGCGCCCGCGCTGCACGCCGCGGGCGGGGATCCGCTCGGGCAGCGGGCGGCGCTCGCGCCGCGGCGGCACGCGCGGCGCCTGCTGCTGCAGCTCGCGCAGGCGGCGCGGCAGCAGCGGCGCGAGCAGGCGGTCGAGACGGAGCGTCTGCGCTGCGGCGAGCAGGTCGAGCGCGAGGCGCAGCCGGCGCGGGCGCGGCACCACGTCGCGGAGTGCGCGGCGTTCGAGCCAGCTTCCCGCGCCGCGGCGCAGCCGGGCGCGCTCGACGCCGGCGCGCGTCTGCTCCACCAGCCGGCCGAAGCGCACGCCCGACGGACACGCGGTCTCGCAGGCGCGACAGCCGAGGCACAGGTAGGCCTCGTCGGCGAGTGACTCGAGCGCGAGGCGCTGCTCGGCCACACCGCGCATCAGGTAGATGCGGCCGCGCGGCGAGGACGACTCGCGCCCGGTGGCCCGGTAGGTCGGGCAGACCGGCAGGCACAGCCCGCAGTGGACGCAGTCGAGCGTGCCCTCGTAGGCGTCGGCGAGCGGACCGGGCACTAGAGCCTCCCCGCGAAGCGGCCGGGATTCAACACGCCGGCGGGATCGAAGCGCGCCTTGAGCGCGCGCATCAGCCCGAGCGCCTGGGGTGCGTCGCCGAACACGTCGCGACCCGCCTTGGCCCAGGCGGGGGCGGCCTCGAGCGTGACGTCGCCGGAGCCGGCCAGCGCCGCCGCGCGCGCCGCCTGCCAGGCGGCATCGGCGCCAGCGCCATCCGCGCCCGGCTCGAGCGAGAAGCGCGCGAACACCAGACCCGAGCCCGGATAGGCGAAGGTCGCGGCGCCCGCCGCGCCGAGCGCACGCAGCGCCTCGGGCACCCGCGTCGGCAGCACCGACACGCGCACGCGCACGCCACCGGGGCCGAAGCCGCCGCCCTGGAGACCGCGCAGGCGCACCAGCGCGTCGGGCCGGGTGGGCTCGGCGCCGACCGTGTCGCCGAGCTCGCGCGCATCGCGCTCGACGGCGGCCTCGTCGCCGGCCAGCTCGACCAGCAGGAGCTGCCCGTGCTCGGGCGCGAGCATCGGCTCCACGACGGGCGCGAGCGAGGCATCGACCACCGCCGCGGCGCGCGCCGAGCCGAGGCGCGCGGCGGCCAGCCCGGCGGCGCCGCCGTCGTCGACCGCGGCGGTCAGCACGCGCTCGCACGGAGGCCGGGGGCGGAGCTTCAGCCACGCCGACTCGATCACGCCGAGCGTACCGAGCGCACCGAGCTGGAGCTTGATCAGGTCGTAGCCGGTCACGTTCTTCACGACGCGGCCACCGCAGCGCGCGCGGGCGCCGTCCCCGTGCACGGCGGTCAGCCCCAGCACCACGTCGCGCGGGCGCCCGAAGCCGAGGTGGCGCGGCCCGACGGCGGCGGCGGCGAGCGCACCGCCCAGCGTGCTCTCCGCGCCGGGCGGGTCGAGCGGCAGCTCCCAGCCTGCGTCGTGCGCCGCGTCGCGCAGCGCTCCGAGCGGGGTGCCGGCGCCGGCCAGCACGACCCCCTCCTCGGCGTCGAGCTCCTCGATCCCGGCGAGGCCCCCGGTCGAGAGCAGCACGCGCGGCGCGTGTGGCGGGTTGCCGAGGCCGAGACGCGTCCCGCCACCCGTCACCACCGCCGGGCAGCCGCGCTCGGACAGCAGCGCGAGCGTGGCGGCCAGCGCCTGGCCGCCCGCCGGGTGCAGGGTCGCGCCGAGCGCCACTTCGTCCACGAGCACGGGCTCGTGCGTCGCGACGGCCTCGTCGCCGAGCGTCTTGCGCAGCGCCTCGAGGTCCGCGCTCGCGAGGGAAGCACTCATCGGATCACAGCGGAACGCGGTCGTAGCCGCGCGCCTTCGGGTTCGCCTCGATGCAGAAGCGCGTGGTCGGGAACACCTTGCCGGGGTTGCACACGCCGTCGGGATCGAACGCGTGGCGCAGCCGGCACATCGCCTCGAGGTCGGCGTCGTCGTAGACCAGGTGCATGTACTCGCGCTTCTCGCGGCCGATGCCGTGCTCGCCGCTGATCACGCCGCCCGCCGCCACGCAGGTCTCGAGGATCTCGCTGCCGGCCTGCACGACGCGCTCGAGCTCGTCGGGGTCGCGCCGGTCGAAGCAGATGTTGGGGTGCAGGTTGCCGTCGCCCGCGTGGAAGACGTTGGCGAGGCGCAGCCGGTGGCGCTCGGCGATCGCGCACACCGCCTCGAGCACCTCGGGCAGCTTCGCGCGCGGCACCACCGCGTCGTGCACGTACAGGTCGGGCGCCAGGCGGCCCATCGCCCCGAACGCGCCCTTGCGCGCCCGCCAGAAGCGCTCGCGCTCGGCCTCGTCCCGGGCCACCTCGACGCGGCTGGCGCCCTCCGCGGCGGTCAGCTCGCGAATGCGCGCGAGCTCGCCGGGCACCGACACCGCCGCGCCGTCGAGCTCGACGATCAGCACGGCGCCTGCGTCGCGCGGCAGGCCCGCCGCGTAGACGCTCGACTCGACCGCATCGATGGTGTGGCGGTCGACGATCTCGAGCGCGGCGGGCACCAGTCCGCTGCGAATCACGCGGCCCACGGCGCGGCAGGCGCTCACCACGTCGGGGAAGACCGCGAGCACCGTCTCGACGGCCTCGGGAATCGGCACGAGGCGCACCGTGATCTCGGTGACGATCCCCAGCGTGCCCTCGCCACCGACCACGGCGCCCACCAGGTCGTAGCCGGACGACCAGCCGGTCGGCGAGCCGAGCCGCGCCAGCTCGCCGTCGGGCAGCACCAGCTCGAGCGCGAGCACGTGGTTCGTGGTCGTGCCGTACTTGAGCGTGTGCGGCCCGCCCGAGTTCTCGCCGACGTTGCCGCCGATCGTGCAGGCGGCCTGGCTCGACGGGTCGGGCGCGTAGAACAGCCCGTGCGGCCGCACGGCCTTCGAGAGGTCGGCGTTGACGACGCCGGGCTGCACCACCGCGAAGCGGTTCTCGACGTCGACCTCGACGATCCGGTCGAGCCGCGAGCACTCGATCACGACGCCCTCGTCGAGCGCGATCGCGCCGCCCGAGAGCCCGGTGCCCGCGCCGCGCGGCACGAACGGCACGCCGTGCCGGCGGCAGGCGCGCACCACCCGCGCCACCTGCCCCTTCTCGCGCGGCAGCACCACCGCGCTCGGCCGCGCCCCGTGCAGCGTGAGCCCGTCGCACTCGTAGGCGAGCAGCTCCTCGGGCCGCGCGAGACAGCTCTCGCGCCCCACGATCTCGCGCAGCTCGTCGAGCAGAGCGTGCTCGGGCATCCCGGGAGTCTAGACGAGTCGGAGTGGCGGGGCGGGCGCGGGTGGCGATCGGCACGGGTGCGCCTCTTCCGGCTCCCGACCAACACGACGCCGCACCCGCGGCCGAGGTTGCCGCGCTGGCGCTATCGCGCTCTCCGCCGCGCGACCAGCCCGGCGAGACCCAGCGCGGTGAGCGCGAGGGTCCCGGGCTCGGGGACGGCGAAGGGCACGTCACCCGCCGCCCCGAAGCCGCCACCCGACTCGGTCTCGGCCCACTGGTAGGCGGGCGGCAGGTCGGACGTCGCGAAGAGCACGCTCGAGGTGCAGCCGCTGGTCAGAAAGGGACACGAAGGGATATCCGCGGTGTCCGACCACTCCCAGGCGATCGACGGGAACAGCGCCCCTCCGTCGACGTCCGGGTTCGACATGAGATTCCCGGAGCGGACGACCGCCGGGTCGACTCCTCCCGAGGCGCCGGCCAGCCCGCTGGGCGCGAGACCGCTCATGCTGGGAACCCCATCGTCGGGGGTGTCGAAGGAGCCGAGCGCGGGGTCCGGGTCCGCGAGCGAATAGTCCCCGGTCGGCCCGCCCAGCACCGAGTTGCCGGCGACGTCGGTGAAGACGGCCCCGGAGAAGAAGCCCGCCGACGTGGGAAGCAGGCCGAGCTCGCGCGAGACGTTGAAGTTGCGCAGCGGGTTCTCGATGCGCTGCTGGCCCGGATCGTTGTTCACGATCTGGTAGAGATAGACGAAGCGGGAAGCTGCGTCCGTGTCTCCCGACCACTGCCCGTCCAGGTCCTCCAGCCCGGTCGGCTCGACGCCTTCGAAGAACGCGTCGTCGCTCCAGTCGCCGTCGGTGTTCTCGTACACCGCGAAGTTCACGAACGCGTCGCAGAGGTCGCAGGGGCGTCCGAACTCGCTGTAACCACTCGACCCGCTCAGGATCAGACCCGCCTGGGCGCCGCTCGCTGTCGACGCGAACAGCGCCAGCGCGATTCCCGCTCGAATGACCGCATTGCTTCGTTGGCCCACAGCTTCTCCTCAACAGCGCTTCGTTCGCAGAGCCTCCAAGTGGGAAGTGGTCGCGAGCCCGAGGAAGTGTCAATGCTGACAGATGGACACACCCGCCGTCAGCGAGCGGGGCAGATCGCCCCGCCCGGCGTGGACCCGGCGCCGAGCGGCGGGCTATCGCGGCGTCCGGTCCCGGAACCGCTCGGGGACGTTCCGGCCGGCCGGGGCCGGGAAGATGCCCTCCCAGCACAGGCCGGTGGCGAGGTTGATCAGCTGGATCCGCACCTCCGGGTCCTGGAAGAAGGGCAGGATCGCCGGGATCGCGGGGTTCTTCTCGTCGACGAGGATGCGGGCCTTGCGCGGCCCTCCCGCCAGCAGCCGAATCCTCTGGAACAGCGACACGGAGCGGGAGTTGTTCTTGTAGGAGAAGCCCTTCTTCGACTCCGACCAGTTGCTCCCGGCGGGCGCGTCCTGACAGTACACGGCCGTGAACTGGTCCTGCCGCGCATCGAAGATGCAGTAGCGGTAGTCGGTATCGACCAGGGGGTTGCCAAACTCGGCCTTCGTCGTGGCCGGGCCGCGCCTCCATCGCCACGCGAGCCGGCGCTTGCCCGCCAGCCGGATCTCGAGCTTCTGCTTCTCCGCCACGCGGCAGTCGAACCCGGAGTCCGAGGGGAAGGGCACGTCCTCGGGCGATCCGGTGCCGCCCACCGACTCGGTCTCGGCCCACAGGTAGTCGGGAGGCAGATCGGAGGTCATGAAGAGCACGCTCGACGTGCAGTCCGAGGACTGCGGAGGGCACGACGGGATGTCGTCGCTCGCGCTCCAGCTCCAGACGATGCCCGGGAAGGGCGCCCCGCCGTCCACGCTCGGGTTGGCGATCAGGTTGCCCGATCGCACGCTCACCGGGTCGACCCCGACGGACAGGGCAACGAGTCCGGTGGCCGTGATCCCGCTCGCGGTGGGGGTGCCGTCGTTGGGGACCGACGGCGATCCGAGCGCGGGATCCGGATCCGCGACCGAGTAGTCCCCGGCGGGGCCTCCCACGATCGAGTTGCCCACCTCGTCGGCAAGGACGTTGCCCGCGAAGAAGCCGGCGGAGGTGGGGAGGACGCCCGCGTCGCGCGAGAGGTTGAAGTTGCTCAGCGAGTTCTCGTTGCCCATCCCGAACGGATCGTTGTTCACGACCTGGTAGAGGTAGACGTAGGCGGCACTCTCATCGACCACCGCCGGCCACTGTCCGCTCGCGTCGGCCAGCGGGGTCGGCGTGAGGCCCGCGAAGAACGGGTCGTCCGTCCAGTCGCCGTCGGTGTTCGTGTACACCGCGAAGTTCACGAAGGAGTCGCAGAGGTCGCAGGGAGCCGCGAGCTCGCTGTACCCGGCGAAGCTGGCGATGACGGTCCCGGCGTGCGCCGAACCCGAAACGACGACGAGCAGAAGCGACGCCCAGGTCACTCCGAGGTTGATTCGCTTCTTCATGGCGTGCTCCTCCCCTGGCGCGGACACCTCCGCCTCGCACGAGCCCGAGGGAGGTTTGCAAGCCACGTGCCATTTCAGATGGGCCCGCCCGAAGGCCCGGGCGGCCCGCTGAAGAAGCTGCGCAGCACGTTGGGGTCGGGGATCAGGCCGGCGAAGGCTACGCCAGCCCCAGCCGCTCCAGGTCGTCCTCGTCGAGGCCCAGGTAGTGGCCGACCTCGTGCTTGACGGTGACCTGGATCTGCTCGACGAGCTGATCCTCGTCGCGGCAGAGCTTCTCGAGGTTGCGCTTGAACAGGATGATGCGGTCGAGGTCGCGGGGCTGGTCGGTGGCGCCGGCCTCGGTGCGGGGCACGCCGATGAAGATGCCGAGGATCTGGGGCGAGACGTTCTCGTGGTCGAGCAGGTCCTCGGACGGGAAGTCCTCGATCAGCACGGGCACGTTCTCGACGTACTCGCGGATCGAGCGCGGCAGATTGGCGAGCGCGTCCTGCGCGGCGCGCTCGAAGGCCTCGTCGCCCAGCTCCGCGGGGAGCGGGTAGTGGTCGGGGTCGAGCGCGTTCGCCTGGGTGAACGCCCGCTCGGCCTCGTCGAAGTCCCCGAGCCGCTCGAGCACGAGGCCCAGGTGGTAGATCGCGTGCGGCGCCTCGGGGTCGAGCGCCACGGCGCGCTCGAGCTGGCGCCGCGCCTCGGCGAAGCGCGCCAGCTCGAACAGGATCTGGCCCTCGAAGGCGCGGTAGACGCCCTGCTCGCCGCCGGTCTTGAGCGCGCGCCGCACCAGGAACAGCGCCCCCTGGAGGTCGTCCTGGTAGAACAGCGCTTTGGACTTGAGGTAGTAGACCTCGGCCTCGGTGGGCCGGTCGAGGCGCGGCAGCTCGCCCCGGCCCGCCAGCAGGCGGTCGCAGTGCTCGACGGCCTCTTCGTGGGCGCCGAACTCCTCGACCAGCAGCTCGGCCCGATTCAGGTGCGCCGCCACGAACTTCGGGTCGGCCTTCGCGGCCAGCTCGAACTCGCCCAGCGCCTCGTCGACCTTGCCCTCGTCCCAGAGGATCTCGCCGCGGCCGTTGTGGGCCTCGGCGCCGTCGGGGTGCGCCTTGAGCGCCTCGTCGAGCCAGGCGAGCGCCTCGTCGGTGCGGCCCCCGTGCGAGGCCTCCATGGCCTGATCGAGGCAGTCCCAGTAGCGGTCCTTGTCGTTCATCGTCCTATGCCGGCAGGCGGCCGGGGGGGTGATCCGGCCTCGGAACGCGCGCGCATCATAGCAGACAGCAAAGCTGCGACGCGCGCTCCCCCTCCCTCGGAACGACGCCGTAACTACTTGACGCAACAACCTTTTTCCAAGCTGTACGGGATCTCGGGGGAAGCTCGGAAGGCCTTGTTTCAGAAGGGTTTTGAGAGGCCCGCTCCCGTGGGGACGGCCGCCTGCTCAGCCTTCCACGAGGCGCTGGTGGATCAGGAAGCGGCGGCACGAGTCGCAGTGGACCGGGTCCTCGGCCGAGATCAGATCGAGCAGCAGCTGAGGCGGAATGCCCACCTGGCAGCCGGGGCAGATCTCGCCGCTCACCAGGACGGCGGCCGGATGCCGGTGCGACGCGATCTTCTCGTAGCGTTTGACGAGGTCGTCGGAGAGCCGGGCGCACTGCGCGGCGCGCGTCTCCTCGAGCCGGACGCGATCCTTGGCGAGCTGCTCGGCGCGCGCGTCGAGCGCCCCCTCCTGCTCGCGGATGCGCGCCTCGCCGAGTCGTCCTGCCTCCTCCGCGCGGGACAGCGCACCCTGGGCCGCCTCCACCTGGTCCATCGCCTCGAGAATCGAGGTCTCGTGGGCGGAGATCTTCTCGCGCGCCACCTCCATCTCGTGGAGCAGGGTCCGGTAGGCCTCGTTCGACGCCACCTGGGACTGCTGGGACTCGAGACGCGCCAGGTCGGCCTCGGTGTCGGCCAGGGCGGCCTCCAGCTGGCGCTGTGCGTGCTCGGCGGCTCCCAGCCCCTCGCGCGCCTCCGCCAGCCCGGTCTCGAGCGCCTCCCTCTCTGCCACCAGCACGGCGCGGCGACCCGGCAGGGCCCCATCTTCGTGCTCGACGTCCCGGCGCTCCTCGTCGACGCGGGAGAGCTCCAGGATGGCGCGGAGAGCCTCGATCACGCCCTCTTCGTAGGCGGCGCGCGCCCCGGGGTCAAGTTCAGGGGACTCCGCTCGCCTGCGGCTCGCCTGCGGCTCGCTGCGCGCTCCGGCGGGAAGACCCGCCTCCGCTTGCGGCTTCAGGGGACTCTGCTCGCCTGCGGCTCGCTGCGCGCTCCGGCGGGAAGACCCGCCTCCGCTTGCGGCTTCCCTCTTCGATCTTGGCGGAGCTGCCTCCGGGAGCTTCGGTCGTGAGGCCGTCCCGCCGGCCGGCCAAGCGTGGCCGAAGCCGCGAAGGCCGCCCGCGCAAGCGCCGCCGGTTCCTCCGGCGGCGCGCGCAGCGAGGCGAAGCCGAGCGAAGTCCACCAAGATGAAGCGCTCTCAGCTCGCGGCGCTGCGGCTGCCGGCGCCCAGGGCCGCGGCGAGGGCCTCTGCGAGGTCCGGGGCGCGTGCGGGGTCGAGCGCCGCGGTGGTGATGCGGACGGCGGGCGGGGCCTGTATGCGGAAGCGCTCGCCGGCGGCCACGGCGTAGCCCGCCGCGGCGAGTGCCTGGACGACCGGCGTCTCGGCCGGCACCGGCACCCAGACGTTGAGGCCAGAGCGCCCCGACGCCTCGATGCCGCGGGCGGCGAGCGCGCCCAGCAGGGCGTCGCGGCGGGCGGCGTAGGTCCGCGCGGCGCGCCGCAGCCGGCCCGCGGTGGCGCGGTCGGCCTCGAGCGCCACCACGAGGCGCTGCAGCAGGTGGCTGACCCAGCGGAAGCCGATGCGCTGGCGGCCCTCGACGCGCGCCACCGTGTCCGCGTCGCCCGCGAGCAGCGCCAGGCGGAGGTCGGGGCCCAGCATCTTCGAGACCGAGCGCACGACCGCCCAGCGCTCCCGGCGCGAGTCCGCCAGCGAGAACGCCGCGGCGCCCGAGACGATGCCGGCGTGGTCGTCCTCGACCAGGAGCACCTGGGGGTGGTCCTGCAGCACCCGGCGCAGCGCCCGAGCGCGCGGGGCGTCGAAGGCGGCGCCGGTGGGGTTCTGCGCGCGCGGCGTGGCGACGAGCGCCCGGGCGCCGGCTGCCAGAGCGGCGGCCAGCGCCTCGGGGAGCAGGCCCCGGTCGTCGAGGGCAACCGGAAGCGGCTCCAGGCCGAGCGCCGCGACCAGGTCGATCACGTTGCTGAAGCCGGGATCCTCGAGTGCCACGGCGTCGCCCGGGCGCAGGTGGGCCTCGAGCACGCGCTCCATTCCGTCGAGGGCGCCGCTCACGACGGTGAGGTGGTCGCTGGGGATGCCGTCGGCCGCGAGCTGCCGGGCCGCGCGGCGCTGCAGGGCCGGCAGGGCGTGGGAATCGGCGTAGAGGTGGTGTGCGGCCTCGATGCGGCGCAGGGCAGGCCCGAGCGGCGGGAGCAGCTCGGGATCCGGATTGCCGGTGGCGAGGTCGAGCGCGCCGCGCGGGAGCCGCGCGGACACCGCGGTGCGCAGGGCGGGGGCGGGGCGCACCGAGGTGCCGCGCCGTCCCTCCCCCACCAGCAGGCCGCGTCGGCGCAGGCGCCGGTAGGCCGCGCTGACCGTCGCTGGGCTCACGCCGAGCTCGGCGGCCAGCGCGCGCACCGTCGGCAGACGCTCGCCCGCGGCGAGCTGGCCGTCGCGGATGCGCGCCTCGACGTCCGCCGCGATGGCGGCCGCGCCCGCACCCGGCTGGACGCCCCGCCGGCTCGTGGTAGGATGGTTTTGTTCCATAACGAATCTTATTTTGTACTAGAACAAAATATCCAACCCGACGAGAGGGGCAACCCCATGAACGCCACGGCCCCCAGTGCACGAACCGCGGTCCGGCGCGCCCCGCAGCGCGCCGCCTACGAGCGCGACACCGTGCGCGCGATCCTCGACGAGGGGCTGGTCTGCCACGTCGGCTTCGCCGTCGACGGCGAGCCCGTCGTGATCCCCACGGCGTATGGACGCCACGGCGACGAGCTCTACCTGCACGGCTCGCCCGCCAGCCGCATGCTGCGGCATCTCGCGGGCGGGGCGCCGCTGTGCGTCTCGGTCACGCTGCTCGACGGGCTGGTGATCGCGCGCTCGGCGTTCCACCACTCGATGAACTACCGGTCGGTGGTGGTGATGGGCACGGCGCGCGTGGTCGACGGCGCCGAGGAGCGGATCGCGGCGCTGCGCGCGATCGTGGAGCACGTCGCGCCCGGCCGCTGGGACCAGTCGCGCGGTCCCAGCGCCAAGGAGCTCGCGCGCACCCTGGTGCTGGCGCTGCCCATCGACGAGGCGTCCGCCAAGCTGCGCAGCGGCCCGCCGGTCGACGACGAGGAGGACTACGCGCTCGACCACTGGGCGGGAGTGATCCCGCTGTCGCTGGTCCCCGCGGCACCCGTCCGCGACCCGCGCCTGCGCGACGGGATCGACGCGCCCGAGTCCGTCACCGCGTACCGCCGGCCGCAGGCAGAGCAGGAGGCCCGCGCATGAGCGTCACCACCGGCATCCTGATCTTCGACGACGCCGAGGAGCTCGACTGGGTCGGGCCGTGGGAGGTGCTGGCGGCAACGGCGCAGCTCCGCGACGGCGACCGGGTCGTCTCGATCGCCGAGGAGGACCGGCCGATCCGCTGCGCCAAGGGCCTGCGCGCGCTGCCCGACCACACCTTCGCGAACGCGCCGCCGCTCGACGTGGTGCTGGTCCCGGGAGGACAGGGCACGCGCCGGGAGGTGTCGAACGCGAAGCTGATCGAATGGCTGCGCACCGTGGGAGCCGACTGCCGCTTCGTGACGAGCGTCTGTACGGGCGCGCTGCTGCTCCACGAGGCCGGCTTCGCGCGGGGGCGCCGCGTCACCACGCACTGGTCGTTCGTCGAGACGCTGCGCCAGCGCGGCGACGTCGAGGTGCTCGCCGACCAGCGCTACGTCCAGGACGGCAACCTGGTCACGGCAGCGGGCGTCTCCGCGGGCATCGACATGGCCCTCTGGCTCGTCGGCCAGCTCCACGACGTCCCCCTGGCCCGCCAGGTCCAGCACTACATCGAGTACCACCCCCAGCCTCCCTACGGGGGGGACGTTGGTTAAGTAGTTGAGCAATGCCCCGAGGGGAACTACTGAACTTCTAAACCAACGTCCCCAGGGCGCCAGCGGCGCATGACGCGGGCGACGTAGCGGCGGGTCTCGGCGGGCCAGTGGCCCGACTCGATGCGCGCGGGGCCCGCGTTGTAGGCGGCGAGAGCGCGCGGCCAGCTTCCCATGCGGTCGCGCATCCAGCGCAGGTAGCGAGTGCCTCCGAGCACGTTCTCGCGCGGGTCGAACGGACAGCTCACGCCCAGCTCGCGCGCGGTCGCGGGCATGAGCTGCATCAGGCCCTG
>JASJBO010000210.1 GCA_030066475.1 Myxococcota bacterium | reverse complement strand
GTGTCGGCCCGCGGCTCCGGCGCGTCCCGGTCCCAGGCGCCTTCCCAGCCGTCGGCGGTCCGGACTCTCTGGTAGGGCTCGTAACGCCCCACCTCGTTGCTGCCCGCGGCGCCCTCGCCCACGTGACGCAGCAGCTCGACCGCCGAGAGGATCACGGCGGTCGGGTTGGCGAAGCGCTTGCCCGCGATGTCGGGCGCGCTGCCGTGCACCGCCTCGAAGACGGCGCAGTCGTCGCCGACGTTGGAGCCGGGCACCACGCCGAGGCCGCCCACCAGCCCCGCGCACAGGTCGGAGATGATGTCGCCGTAGAGGTTCTCGAGCAGCAGCACGTCGAACCGGCCCGGGTCGCTGACGAGCTGCATGGCGCAGTTGTCGATGATGATCTCGTCGTACTCGATCTCGGTGTGGTCGCGCGCCACCCGCTTTGCGCACTCGAGGAACAGGCCGTCCGACAGCTTCATGATGTTGGCCTTGTGGACGGCGGTGACCCGGCGGCGGCCCAGCCGCTCGGCCAGCTCGAAGGCGAAGCGGGCGATCCGCAGGCAGGCGTGCTCGGTCACCACCTTGAGGCTCTCCACCACGCCGGGCGCCACGCGGTGCTCGAGGCCCGAGTAGAGGCCCTCGGTGTTCTCGCGCACCACCACCAGGTCGACCCCCTCGTAGCGGGTCGTGACCCCGGGGATCGAGCGAACCGGCCGCACGCAGGCGTAGAGCTCGAGCCCCTGCCGGAGGGTCACGTTGGCGCTCCGGAAGCCCTCACCCACGGGGGTGGTGATGGGGCCCTTCAGCGCCACCCCGTGGCGCCGGATCGACTGGAGCACCGGGTCCGGCACCGGGGTCCCATACTTGGCGATCACCTCGGCCCCGGCCTCGACCCGGTCCCAGGCGATCTCCACGCCCGCCGCCTCGACCACCCGCAGGGCGGCCTCCGTCACCTCCGGCCCGATCCCGTCCCCGGGGATCCAGGTGGCCGCCAGGGGTCGCTGCGTCTCGCTCGACACCGGTCGCGAATCCTCCTATCTTGCGCGGCCTTCCAACCCCCTCCCGAGCCCGGGAGCCGGAGATCCTAGCCGTGGCGATCGAATTCCTCTGCCGAAAGATCGGCATGACCCGCATCTTCGACGAGAACGGCCAGGCCGTTCCCGTCACCGTCCTCGACGCCGAGGCCAACGTCGTCGTCCAGAAGAAGAGCGAGGCCAGCGACGGCTACACGGCCCTCCAGCTCGGCGCCGGCGAGCGCAAGCGGAAGAGCGCGACGAAGGCCCTGCTCGGTCACTTCGAGAAGGCCAACGTGGCCCCCAAGCGTCACCTCTCCGAGTCGCGGATCGCGCCAGAGGATGCCGAATCCTACGAGGTCGGGCAGGACGTCGGGGTGGACGTGTTCGAGAAGGGCCAGAAGGTGGACGTGATCGGGACCAGCAAGGGCCGCGGCACCACCGGCACCGTCAAGCGCCACGGCTTCGCGATCAAGAAGCGCACCCACGGCACCCACGAGGGCTTCCGCAACCCCGGCTCGATCGGCGCCGGCGCCTATCCCGGCAAGGTGATCAAGGGCATGCGGATGGCCGGCCGGCACGGCAACGGCCAGGTCACCACCCGCAACCTCGAGGTGGTGCGGGTCGACCCCGAGCGCGGCCTGCTGCTGCTGCGCGGCGCGGTGCCGGGGCCCAACGACGGCTTCGTGCGGGTTCGCACGGCCGTCGCACCGCGCTGACGCCTCCCGCCTACGACCGCAAGGACGCCCTCTACCGACGCGCCAAGCGCGAGGGCTTCCGCTCGCGCGCCGCCTACAAGCTCGAGGAGCTGCAGCGCGGCCAGCGCATCCTGCGGCGCGGCCAGCGGGTGGTCGATCTCGGCTGCTGGCCGGGCGGCTGGCTCCAGGTGGCGGCGGCCGCCGTGGGCCCGAAGGGGCGCGTGGCCGGGGTCGACGTGGCGGCGATCGACCCGCCGCTGGAGCTTGCGAACGTGGTCTCAATTCAGGGCGACCTCACCGAACCCCCTGTCCTAGATGCGGTTCTCGAGGCGCTCGGCGGCCCCGCCGACGTGCTGCTGTCGGATGCCGCCCCCAAGCTCACCGGCGTGCGCGACACCGACCGGGCGCGCGAGGAGGCCCTGCTCGAGGCGATCGAGGGACTCGTTCCCCGGCTGTTGAAGCCGGGAGGCAGCCTGGTGGTCAAGCTGCTCGAGAGCCCCGAGGCCCAGGCGGTGGCGAAGCGCCTGCGCCGGCGCTTCCGCAGCGCCCGGACCGTCGGGCTGGCCGCCACCCGCAAGGGCAGCAGCGAGAAGTACCTACTGGGGAAGGGTTTTCTGGGTGAATGCTGAGGTGGCGGCGGAGGGAGCATCGCGCAGCTCACTGCGAATGCTCTCGAAGCGGACGCCGTCCGAGCGCACCGCCTCCAGGTCCACCCCGCGCGCACCCGTCAGGCGCGCGCGCAGCAGCTCGCCCGTACGCGCCGGCGAGAGCAGCAGCACCTGCCCGTCGATCTCCGGCGCCTGCGAGGCGAGCCGGCCGAGGGAGCGCTCGCGACCGCCGGCATCCACCAGAACCGGGACCTCCTGGCCGACTCGGGCGCGGAGCTTCTCGGCCATGATCTCCTGGAGGATGGCGAGCAGCTCGCGGTGGCGGGCGCGGGCGACGGCGCGCGGCACCTTCGGCGCGAGCGCGTGCGCGGCGGTGTCCTCCTCGTCCGAGTAGCGGAACACCCCGACCCGGTCGAAGCGCTGCTCGCGCACGAACTCGCACAGCGCCTCGAAGTCGGCGTCGGTCTCGCCCGGGAAGCCCACGATGAAGGTGGTGCGGATCGTGACCTCGGGGATCGCGGCGCGCAGCCGCTCGACCAGCCGGCGCTGGCGGTCGGCGCTGGTGCCGCGCTTCATCGCCGCCAGCAGCCGGTCGCTGGCGTGCTGGAGCGGCACGTCCACGTAGGGCAGCACCCGGCGGCCGCTCCCCAGCACCTCGATCAGCTCGTCGGTCACGGCGCTCGGGTAGACGTAGAGCAGGCGGATCCAGTCGACCTCCTCCACCGCGTCGAGGCGGCGCAGCAGCTCGGGCAGGCGCGGGCGGCCCGGCAGGTCCTTGCCCCAGGAGGTCGAGTCCTGGGCGATCAGGCAGAGCTCGCGCGCGCCGGCGGCGCCGAGCTGGCGCGCCTCGGCCACCAGCGAGTCCGCCGTGCGGCTCTGGAAGCGACCCCGGATGCCGGGGATCGCGCAGAAGCTGCAGATCCGGTCGCAGCCCTCGGCGATCTTGACGTAGGCGCTGTGGGTCGGACCGACCAGCACGCGCGGCGCGTGCTCGTCGTACAGATGGGTGCGGCCGGCGTCGACGTACACGCCGCGCCCCTCGCCCGCGAGCGCCCGGTCGAGGATGTCGGCGATCTCCGGGAAGCGGCCGGTGCCGACGAAGGCGTCCACCTCGGGCAGCTCCCGGGCGAGCTCGGCGCCGTAGCGCTGGGGCAGGCAGCCGGTCACCAGCAGCGCCCGCAGCTGCCCGTCCTCGCGGAGGTCGGCGACGTCCAGAATCGCCTGCACCGACTCCTCGCGGGCGCTCTCGATGAACGAGCAGGTGTTCACCACCGCCGCGTCGGCGTCCTCGAGGCGCTCCGCGATGGCGTAGCCACGCGCCGCCAGCGTCCCGATCATCACCTCGGTGTCGAGGCGGTTCTTCGGGCAGCCGAGCGAGTGGAAGTGCACCGCGGCGCGGGGTTTCGGGCCCGGAGCGGACATGGCGACCGAGGGTAGCAGTGGGCCCCGGGGCGGGTACTCTGGCGGCCCCCTGGAATGGAGTGGAGGTCCCCCCGATGTCCGAACGACCCTTCCGCGTGCTGGGACTCCAGCAGATCGCCGTCGGCGCGCCCGACAAGCAGGCGCTGCGCCGCCTGTGGGTCGACCTGCTCGGGCTCACCGAGAAGGGCACCTTCCGCAGCGAGAGCGAGAACGTCGACGAGGACATCACCCAGGCGGGCGCCGATCCATTCGGTGTCGAGGTGGACCTGATGCAGCCGATCGACCCCGACGGCCGCCCGCGCGTGCACGAGCCCGCGCTCAATCACGTGGGTCTCTGGATCGATGACCTCGCCGCGGCGGTGGACTGGCTCGGGCTGCAGGGCGTGCGCTTCACGCCCGGCGGCATCCGCAAGGGAGCCGCGGGATACGACGTCTGCTTCATCCACCCCAAGGGGAACGAGGCCTCTCCGGTGGGCGGCGCCGGCGTCCTGATCGAGCTGGTCCAGGCCCCGCCCGAGGTGATCGACGCGCACGCCCGCCTGGCGGATTGAATCCGACCCCCCTTGTCCTGCGTCATACACTTGGACCCGATGGCACGCTAGGCTTGGCGGCGCTTCCGGGGGAAGCAGCCGAAGGTCTGGACCCGATTCATCGCCCCGCGTCCCCCCTCCCGGCCGGGGCTCACCCAAAGGAGACGACGCACATGCGTTGGCGCCCGCAGACCCTGCTCGCCGCGATCGCGGCCCTCGCGCTCACGAGCGCACTGGCCGTTCCGGCCTTCGCCGCCGAGGACACCGACGTCGTCGGCCCCGCCTTCAAGGAAGGCGACGTGATCACGATGGAGACCATCGACAAGCTGCGCCCCTACCTCCCCCCGGAGTTCTGGGCGAACCGCGACTTCTTCTTCTACGAGGGGATGAAGCTCGAGATCGGCCCCGCGTACCGCGACTACAGCGAGCCCCCGCAGTGGGTCGACGCGAGCGAGAAGTTCAAGGGCCAGGCGAAGATCGGACCCGAGGGCAGCCTCTCGGACTACACGGCCGGCTATCCGTTCGATCCCGACACGATCGATTGCGAGGGCGACCCCCAGGCCGGCGTGAAGCACATGTGGAACTTCGACTACCAGTGGGAAGGGGACGGCTCGAGCTCGAGGTACTTCTACTCCTACTGGGACCGCGGCGAGGAGCTGCCCCTGTACTACGAGGGCACCGCCAAGGTCGTCAGGATGTCCAATCGCATCGAGGCCGATCTGCTCGAGCAGCAGAACGGCGACCTGTTCCGCGGCGAGAAGCGCAAGAGCGTGTTCGGCATCGAGGTCGACGCGCCGTTCGACGCGCGCGGCATCCTGGTGCTGACCTACCGCTACAAGGACTCGGACAAGACCAAGGCCGAGATGAAGAACGACGACACCTGGGTGTACGTGCCGACGCTGCGCCGCGTGCGGCGCATCTCCACCGCGCAGCGCACCGACGCGGTGTCGGGCACCGACTTCACCTTCGACGACCTGCGCAGCTTCTCGGGCATCGTCCCGCAGTACACCTGGCAGTGCCTCGGCGAGATGGAGATCCTGGCGCCGATGAACTCGAAGGTCCGCGCGTATCCTTACGTGAAGGACCACAACTTCGGCCCCTACGGCCTGTCGTACGCCGACGACCGCTGGGAGCTGCGCAAGGCCTTCAAGGTGCGGATGACGCCGAACAACGCCGACCATCCGTACCACCACAAGGACATCTACGTCGACAAGGAGACCTACACGGCGCTCTACTCCTTCGCCTACGACCAGAAGGAGGAGCTGTGGAAGGTGATCTGGCACAACCACCGCTGGAGCCAGGACGACTGGCCGGAGTACCAGGGTTGGGCGCAGGTGCCGGAGCCGAACGACCTGAAGATCATCTCGGACACGATCGTGAACGTGCAGACCGGCACGGGCAACCGCATCGAGTTCTGGGACAGCCACGGCACGCCCTTCAAGAGCAAGGGCAAGATCCGCCGCTACATCGACGTGGGGCGCCTGACCAAGGGCCGCTAGCTCCGCTCCGCTCCGAACCTCGAGAGGCCGGGACCGCGCGTCCCGGCCTCTCTCGTTCTGGGGCTGCGCCGAACGCCTCGAGGCCATCCGGGCCGGCGCGGCCAGGGCCGCCGCCGCGGCGCCGGCCCCTGGGCCCCGTGGGGAATGCCCCGCCGCCGATCGACAGCACAAATGAAACGTGTTCTAATTATGCGCCATGGACGCCCGCTCCCGCACGCTCGAGTCGGACGCCGGGGCCGAGCCCGCCGCGCCGGAGCCGCCCGTGGCGCGGCTCGCGGCCAATCAGCTGCGCCGCATGCGCCGCATCGTCGACGCGGCGGTCGAGCTGGCCGAGGGCGGCGGCTTCGACGCGGTGCGCCTGCGCGACGTGGCCGACCGCTCCGGCGTCGCGCTGGGCACCCTGTACAAGTACTTCCGCAGCAAGGAAGACATCCTGCTGTTCGCCATGAACGAGGAGATCGGGCGGCTCGAGGAGACCGTGCTGGAGCGGCCGCCGGCGGGCCGCACGCCCGCGGCGCGGGTGGCCGAGTTCTTCCGCCGCGCCACGCGGGCGCTGGCGCGCCGTCCGCACTTCTCGCAGGCCCTGATCCGCGCCATGGCGACGGGCGAACCCGATACGGCGCTCAAGATCGCGGGCGTCCAGCTGCGGATGTCCCGGCTGATCACGGCCGCGCTGCGCGGCGAGGCGCTCGACCTGGCGGCGCCGCTCGACCGGTCGAGCGGCGACGAGCGCGAGCGCGCCATCGCGGCGACCCTCACCAACGTCTGGTTCTCGACGCTGGTCGGCTGGTCGGCGGGGGTGCACCCCGAGCGCATGGTCACCGAGCACATCCGCACCGCGGCCGACCTGATCCTCGCCGAGCCCCGCTGAGCCTGGAAACGGACCGCCCCCCATGCCCCGAGCCATCGATACCTGGGTGAACGTGACCATGGGCGGCAACGTGCCGCCGGAACGGATGAAGCGCGTCGCCGAGGACGACATGAAGCGGCCCGGGTTCCCGTACGAGAACGCCAACCGCCTCCTCTTCCAGCAGGAGAACCGATGACCGACGTCTCCACGATCACCGAGGTCGACGGGGTGCTCGGCGCGCCCCACGTGCTCGCGTATCCCTACCGCCGCTCGGTGGGCCCGGTGCTCGGGCGCTTCTTCGGCGCGCTGCGCGAAGGCCGCCTGCTCGGCGTGAAGACCGCGGCCGGCCGCGTGCTGGTGCCGCCCGCCGAGGCCGACCCCGAGACCGGCACCGCCGTGACGGACGAGTTCGTGGACGTGGGCCCGGGCGGCGCCGTCACGAGCTGGACCTGGGTGGCGAAGCCGCGCCGCAAGCAGCCGCTCGACCGGCCCTTCGCCTACGCGCTGATCCAGCTCGACGGCGCCGACACCGCGCTGCTGCACGCCGTGGATGCCGGCTCCGCCGAGCGCATGCGCACCGGACTGCGCGTGCGGCCGCGCTGGCGCGAGGAGCGCACTGGCCACATCGCCGACATCGCCTGCTTCGAGCCGGAGGAGGGAGCGTGAGCGAGCCCGTCACCCGCATCGAGACGCCGATGCACCTGGAGTACGACTACACCGCGGGCGTCGCCACCTCGCGCTTCCTGCGCGGCATCGGGCAGGGGAAGATCCTCGGCCAGCGCTGCCCGAGCTGCTCGAGCGTCTACGTGCCGCCGCGCGGCTCGTGCCCGCGCTGCGCGGTGCCGACCGAGGAGGAGGTGGAGCTGTCCGACAAGGGCACCATCACCACCTTCGCGATCGTGCGCGTGCCGTCCGAGAACATCTCGGTCCCGCTGCCGTTCGCGAGCGTGCACGTGCTGCTCGACGGCGCCGACGTCCCGATGTTCAGCATCGTGCAGGAGTGCCCGCTCGAGGACGTGCGCATCGGCATGCGCGTGCAGGCGAGCTGGGTCCCGAAGGACCAGCTCGGGCCCACGCTCGAGAGCATCCGCTACTTCGCCCCGATCGACGAGCCGGACGTTCCGTTCGAGCAGCTCCAGGAGCACCTGTGATGCGCGACGTCGCCGTCGTCTCCTTCGCCCAGGCCCCGAACGCGCGGCGCGAGCTGCGCAACGAGGTCGAGATCCTGATGCCGGTGGTGCACGAGGCCGTGGAGCGCTCCGGCATCCCGCGCACCGAGATCGACTTCACCTGCTCGGGGAGCACCGACTTCCTGCAGGGCCAGCCCTTCGCCTTCGTGCTGGCGCTCGACGCGGCCGGCGCCTGGCCGCCGATCTGCGAGTCGCACGTCGAGATGGACGGCGCCTGGGCGCTCTACGAGGCCTGGGTGAAGATCCAGACCGGTCAGGCCGAGACCGCGCTGGTCTACTCGTTCGGCAAGTCGTCGCCCGGTGACCTGCCCGAGGTGCTGGCCACCCAGCTCGACCCCTACGTGCTGGCGCCGCTGTGGCCCGACGCCGTGAGCCTGGCGGCGCTCCAGGCGCGCGCCTGGCTCGAGCGCACCGGGCGCAGCGAGCGCGACCTGGCCGAGGTGGCGGTGCGCAGCCGGCGCGACGCGGTGCAGAACCCGTGCGCGACCGTCGCGGGCGACTTCGAGGTCGAGAAGCTCCTGTCCGAGCCGTACCTGGCCGACCCGCTGCGCGTGCACGACTGCCCGCCGATCTCGGACGGCGCCGTGGCCGTGGTGCTGGCGGCGGGCGACCGGGCCCGCGCGGTGTGCGAGCGACCGGCCTGGATCCGCGGCCTCGACCACCGCATCGAGCCGCACTCGCTGGGCGCGCGCGACCTGTCGCGGTCGCCCTCGACGCAGCGCGCCGGCGAGAAGGCCGGTGTCGCGGCCGGCGCGGTGGACGTGGCCGAGCTGCACGCGCCCTTCTCGCACCAGGAGTGGATCCTGCGCGAGGCGCTCGGGCTCGGCGACGACGTGCGCATCAATCCGTCGGGCGGCGCGCTGGCGGCCAACACGATGATGGCGGCGGGGCTCACGCGGATCGGCGAGGCCGCGAGCCGGATCGGGTCGGGCGACGCGAGCCGCGCCGTGGCACACGCGACCTCGGGTCCCTGCCTGCAGCAGAACCTGGTCTGCGTCCTGGAGGGCGAGTAGATGGCAGAGCTGTGCGGCGTGGTCGGGATCGGGCAGACGGCGCACACCGCGAGCCGCGACGACGTGTCGATCGCGGGACTGGTGCGCGAGGCCGCGGAGCGCGCGCTGGCCGACGCCCACGTCGACTGGAGCGACATCGACGCCGTGGTGCTCGGCAAGGCCCCCGACATGTTCGAGGGCGTGATGATGCCGGAGCTCTACCTGGCCGACGCGCTCGGCGCGGTGGGCAAGCCGATGCTGCGCGTGCACACCGCCGGCAGCGTGGGCGGCTCCACCGCGCTCGTGGCGGCGAGCCTGGTGCAGGCCGGCATCCACGACCGGGTGCTCACGGTCTCGTTCGAGAAGCAGTCCGAGAGCAACGCGATGTGGGCGCTCACCGTCTCGACGCCGCTCCAGGCCTCGGTGGTGGCGGGCGCCGGCGGCTACTTCTCGCCGCTGATTCGCGCCTACATGCAGCGCTCGGGGGCGCCCGAGGACACCGGCATCCGGGTGGCGCTGAAGGACCGCACCAACGCGCTCAAGAATCCCTTCGCCCACCTGCGCGACCCCGACGTGAGCTTCGAGCAGGTGGCCAGCTCGCCGATGCTGTGGGATCCGATCCGCTTCCACGAGTGCTGCCCGTCCTCGGACGGCGCCTGCGCGCTGGTGCTGTCGCGCGAGTCCGTCGCCAGCGGGGCGGCCGCGCCGCCCGCGTGGATCCACGCGGCCGAGATGCGCAGCGAGCCCACCCAGTTCGCCGGCCAGGAGAAGGTGAGCCCCCAGGCGGGCCGCGACTGCGCGCAGTCGCTCTACCGCAAGGCGGGCATCGACGACCCGCGCGCACGGCTCGACATGGCGGAGATCTACGTCCCGTTCAGCTGGTTCGAGCCGATGTGGCTGGAGAACCTGGGATTCGCTCCCGAGGGCGACGGCTGGAAGATGACCTACGAGGGCGCCACGGCGCTCGACGGCGACATGCCGGTGAACTGCTCGGGCGGCGTGCTCTCGTCGAACCCGATCGGCGCGTCCGGCATGATCCGCTTCGCCGAGGCGGCGCTGCAGGTGCGCGGGCAGGCGGGCGAGCACCAGGTGGACGGCGCGAAGCTCGCGCTGGGGCACGCCTACGGCGGCGGCTCGCAGTTCTTCTCGATGTGGATCGTCGGCGCCGCCAAGCCCTGAGCGAGGACGGAAGCGAGCCATGGACTTCGCATTCAGCCCCGAGCAGGACGAGTTCCGCGCGATGCTCCAGCGCTTCTTCGCGGAGCGCTGGCCCACCGCCGAGGTGCGCAAGCTGGCCGAGACGCCCACCGGCTTCGACCGCTCGGTGTGGAAGCAGATGGCCGAGGAGCTGGGCCTCCAGGGGCTGGCGCTGCCCGAGGCGGTCGGCGGCCAGGGCTTCGGCTTCCTCGAGCTCGGCATCGCGCTCGAGGAGATGGGCCGGCGGCTCTGTGGCGGCCCCTTCCTGGCGACCTGTCTGGCCGCGCAGGCGATCCGGCACGCTGGCGACGAGGCGCAGCAGCGCGCGTGGCTGGCGCCGATCGCGCGCGGCGACGCGATCGCGACCCTCGCCTTCGGCGCCGCGCCCGAGCGGCCCGAGCCGGAGCAGGTCCGGGCCGAGTGCCGCGAGCAGGAAGGCGCGTGGCGCGTCTCGGGGAGCTTCCCGCTGGTGCTCGACGCGCACGTCGCCGACTGGCTGGTGGTCGCGGCGCGCGCGCCCGGCAGCGCCGGCACCGAGGGCGTGTCGCTGCTGGTGGTGGACGCGGGCGCCTCGGGGCTCGAGGTGAAGCCCGCGCCGGGCCTCGACCCCACCCGCAAGCTCGCGGCGCTGGAGCTGCGCGACGCGCCGGCGCGTCCGCTCGGCGCGCCGGGCGCGGGCTGGCCGGCGCTCCAGCGCACGCTCGACGAGGCCGCCGTGGCGCTGGCGGCCGAGGCCGTGGGCGGCGCCGCGCGCTGCCTCGAGATGGCGGTGGACTACGCGAAGGATCGCGTGCAGTTCGCGCGCCCGATCGGCTCGTTCCAGGCGATCAAGCACAAGGCGGCCGAGGTGATGCTCGAGCTCGAGTCCGCCCGCTCGGCGGCCTACTGGTCGTGGTGGGTGGCCTCCCAGCCCGACGCCGAGCCGGCGGCCCTGGCCGAGGCCGCGAGCGTCGCGAAGTCGTTCTGCGGCGACGCCTACCGGCGCGCGGCGGCCGAGAACATCCAGATCCACGGCGGCATGGGCTTCACCTGGGAGTTCGACTGCCACCTGTTCCAGCGCCGCGCCACCGCGAGCGATCTGCTGCTGGGCGATGCGGTCTGGCACCGCGCCCGGCTCGCCACGCTGCTCGGCTTCTGAGGCTAGACTGGCAGCTCCACGCGGAGCCCTTTTGGTCCCGACTCGCCTCGCCCGACTCTGCGCCTGCCTGCTGCTGCCGTGCCTCGTGCTGTCGCTCGCCTGCCGCCCGAAGCTGCCGCCCAAGCGGGTCGATCCCGAGGCGAAGCCCGAGCGTCCCACCATCCTGTATACCGAGCACGACGACCGGCGCGTCGGCGAGGAGCAGGCCGCCGAGGTCGCGGCCGAGCTGGGGCTGCTCGAGGACCCGGCGCTGACGGCCTACGTCGAGGCGATCGGCGCGCGGCTGGTGGCCCTGGCGCCGCCGCGCGCGTTCGACTGGAGCTTCGCGATCGTCGACCAGTTCGAGCCCAACGCCTTCGCGCTGCCGGGCGGACAGATCTTCGTGTCGCGCGGCCTGCTCGCCCTCGCCAACGACGAGAGCGAGCTGGCCGCCGTGCTCGGCCACGAGATCGTCCACTCCGCCGCCCGGCACGCAGCCGGGCGACAGGCGATGGAGCGCTTCCAGAGCCCCTTCGCCATGGCCTGGTTCCGGTTCGGCGAGCTGGCCGCCTACAGCCGCGACCAGGAGCGCGAGGCCGACCGCGACGGGCAGGCGCTGGCGGCCCGCGCGGGCTACGACCCGCTCGGCCTGGCGCGCTTCCTCGAGCAGCTGCGCGACGCCGAGCGGCTGCGCACCGGCCACTCGCGGCTGCCCGGCTTCTTCGCGACGCACCCGGGCACCACCGAGCGCATCGCGAACACCGCGACGCGCGGCCGCAGCCTGTCGTGGCAGCCGAAGCCGGGCGTCGCCGCAGACCGCGCTGGCTATCTCGACCGCATCGACGGCCTGGTGCTGGGCGACTCGCCCTCCGAAGGCCTGTTTCGCGGTGAGCGCTTCCTGCACCCCGACCTCGATCTGCACATCCGCTTTCCGCAGGGCTGGAAGCCGGTCAACACGCACCGCGCCGTGGGCGCGGTGTCTCCCGACCGGACCGCGCGCGTGCTGCTGACCGTGGAGGGCCCGGCCGGCGACCCGGAGCTGGCGGCCAACGCCTACCTCGAACGCGAGTCGGCGCGCTTCCGGATCGGCGTCACGGAGGCGGCCCCGGTTCGCCTCAAGGTGGGCGACGCCTATCGCGTCGAGGCGCTCAGCGAGATCGAGGGCCAGCGCGTCTTCGGGCAGCTCACCTTCATCCCGTACAACGGGCTGATGTACCTGCTCGCCGCCGTCACGCCCGCGACGGTGGTGCGCAAGTACGTCGGGCAGACCCGCAACATCGCGCGCACGCTGCGGCCGCTGACGCCCGAGGAGCGCGACTCGATCGAGGTGACGCGGCTGCGCGTGGTGAAAGCGCTGGAGGACGAGGACCTGTTCGATCTGTCGCGGCGCACCGACAACGCCTGGGACGTGCAGCGCACCGCCGCGCTCAACGGCGTGTTCACCGACCATCGCTTCCTGGGCGGCGAGCTGGTCAAGATCGCGCGAGCCGAGCGGTACGAGGGGATCGACGCGGCGCCTTGAGCTCGACCCCGAGCGCGGCCAGCTCGCGCGAGGCCTGCCGAGCCCAGCCGCGGTTGGCGAGCGGGCTGGCCGGACTCGGGTGCAGGATGCGGCCGATCTCGACGTCCATGCCGGCCAGCGCCTCGCGGGCGCGCGCCTCGGCGAACTGGCCCACGCCGATCACGAGGCGCGGCCGCAGCTGCTCGATGGTGCGGCGCAGCGCGCGGTCGCAGGCGCGGTAGAGCGGCTCGCGCTCGTCGGCGCGCAGCTTGTCGGGCGTGCGGTTGCGACCGGTCTCCTCCATGAACACGAGCGGGCAGTAGTTCGCGATGAAGAAGCGCGCGAAGAAGCGCTCGGGCCGGCCGAAGGCGTCGCGCGCCCAGCCCCACAGGCGCTGGCCGCTCACCTCGCTGCGCGGGCACGCGAAGCCCTGGACGGGCCGGCGCGGGTGCTCGCGGCGCGGGCGCGCCACGCGGCCCTCGATCCCGAGCCAGCCGCGCACCAGCGCCACCTCGCCGAAGGGGACGCCGGTCTGCGCCATCCCGTAGGGCCCCGGGTTCATGCCGAGCAGCACGATCTCCTTGGGCGCCCCGCCATAGCGGCGCAGGTAGCGCGCGTGGGGCTCGCGCGCGTAGCGGGTCGGGTCGTAGACGTGCGTCACGGGCGCGCGGAACCGGATGCGCGCGAGCGAGCGCGAGAGGTGCTCGGCGATCGCGAGCAGCTCGGCGCCCGGCGCCTCAGGCACGTGGGGCCGGCCCTCCGGCCCGCAGGTCGGCGTCGCCCGCGCGGTCGAGCCGCCAGGGGCCGCGCCGGGTCGGCCGCTCGAGTGCGGCGGCGAGGGCCCGCAGGAAGCGCGCCCGCGACCACTCCACGGCGCCGAAGCGCTCGAGGTGCTCGGTGTAGACCTGGCAGTCGATCAGCTCGAAGCCCCACGCCGCGAGCTGCCGGACGAGCGTGACGAACGCGACCTTCGAGGCGTCCGGCGCGCGCGCGAACATCGACTCGCCGAAGAAGCAGCCCCCGAGCGAGACGCCGTAGAGGCCGCCCACCAGCTCGCCGCCGCGCCAGGCCTCGGCCGAGTGCGCGAACCCGAGCTCGTGCAGGCGGAGATAGGCGTCACGCATCTCCGCCGTGATCCAGGTGCCGGCTTCGTCGGGCCGCGGCACGCGCGCACAGCCGTCCACCACGTCGCCGAAGGCGGTGTCGAGCCGCACCTGGTAGTCAGCGCGCCGCAGCGTCTTGCGCAGCGAGCGCCCCACGTAGAGCGTGTCGGGACGCAGCACCATGCGCGGATCGGGCGAGAACCACAGCAGCGGCTCCGCCACCAGCGGCCACGGGAAGATCCCGAGCGAGTACCCCACCAGCAGCCGCTCCGGCGCGAGGTCGCCCCCCACCGCCAGCAGCCCCGACGGCTCCGCCTCCTCCACCGGCGGAAACACCGCCTCTGCGCCCAGCCGATACACCGCCACGCCGGGAGGATAGGCCGGGGCCCCTGCTCCCACCCGCGCGTCGAGGCGGTCGAGAACGACGCGCTCGGACCCCGACGGACGGGCAGCACCCTCGATCTTGTGTAGGCTCCACGTCCAGGAGGCGCGCCCCCCCGTGCCCGATACCGTCGTACTCTGTCACGACTGCGATCTCCCGAGTCGGGTCGGCGCGGTGCCGCCGGGCGGCTCGGCCCGCTGCCCGCGCTGCCGGGGGCTGCTCCGCAAGTCCGTCCCGAACAGCCTGGATCGCACGCTCGCCTTCGCTCTCGCCGGGCTCGTGCTGTTCGTCGTCGCGAACGCCTTCCCGTTCCTGGCGCTCGAGATGCAGGGCAACCTGACGCAGACGACCCTGGCCACCGGCGTGCGGTCGCTCTTCTCCGACGGGCGGCCGTTCGTCGCCTCGCTGGTCCTCCTCACCACCATCGTGGCTCCGCTGCTCCAGCTGCTCACGCTGCTCTACGTGCTGGCCCCGTTCAAGCTCGGCGTCCGGCTCCCGGGAGACGTCGTCGTGTTCCGCGCGCTCCACCGCGTCGAGACCTGGAGCATGATGGAGGTCTTCATGATCGGGATCCTGGTCTCGCTGGTGAAGCTCGCGGGGATGGCGCAGATCGTGCCGGGCATCTCCCTCGCCGCCTTCGTGGCGCTCATCCCGATGGTCGCGGCCGCGACGTCCTCCCTGGATCACCAGCTCGTGTGGAGCCGGATCGGCATGGCGCGATGAGCCTCGCCCCGGCACAGACGCTGCTCGCCGGCTGTCACGACTGCCGGCTCACGGTGGCCCTGCCCGCGGGCGAGCACCACGCGCGCACGCTCTGCCCGCGTTGCGGAGCGGCCGTGCACCACCGCAAGCCCGACAGCCTCGCGCGCACCTGGGCGCTCCTGATCGCGGCCTTCGTCTTCTACGCGCCGGCCAACCTGTTCCCGGTGATGAAGGTGGTGTCGCTGGGCAAGGCCCAGTCGGACACGATCATGAGCGGCGTGCTCTACCTGCTCCACCACGGGATGTGGCCGCTCGCCCTGGTCGTGTTCGTGGCCAGCGTGGTGGTCCCGCTCGCCAAGATGGCGGCCATCCTGTACCTGCTGATCTCGGTGCAGCGCCGCTCGACCTGGCGCCCGTACGACCGCACCCGCCTCTACCGCATCACCGAGGCGATGGGGCGCTGGTCGATGGTCGACATCTACGTGGTCACGATCCTCGTCGCGCTGGTGAGCCTGGGCAACCTCGCGACGATCCAGGCCGGGCTGGGGGCGGTGTTCTTCGGGGCGGTGGTCATCCTGACCATGCTGGCCGCCGAGAGCTTCGACCCCCGCCTGATCTGGGACAACGCGGAGGCACGGCATGTCTGAAGAGCAACCCGGAACCGGAGCGGGCGGCGGCGACTCGAGCGTCGCCACCGCCGTCGTCCAGGAGCGGAGCGGGATCTCCATCGTCTGGCTGATCCCGGTGGTGGCCGTCGTGATCGGCGCCTGGCTGGCCTACAAGGCCATCTCGGAGCAGGGACCCGAGGTCGGGATCACCTTCGAGACGGCGGCGGGGCTCGAGGCCGGCAAGACGAAGATCAAGTACAAGGACGTCGAGGTGGGGCGCGTCGAGTCGATCCTGCTCGCGGAGGACATCTCCCGCGTCGAGGTGCGCGCGAGCATGGTCGCGGGCGCCGAGAACTACCTCACCGAGAACACCCGGTTCTGGGTGGTTCGCGCGCGGGTGAGCGCGGGGCAGGTCTCGGGACTCGGCACGATCTTCTCGGGGGCCTACATCGCCATCGATCCCTCCCAGGAGGGCGAGCCGCAGCGGGAGTTCGTCGGCCTGGAGGACCCGCCGGCCTTCACCTCGGACGAGCCGGGCACCGTGTTCCGTCTCCAGGCCAGCTCGATGGGCTCTCTGGACGTCGGCTCGCCCGTCTACTTCCGCTGGCTCTCGGTGGGGGAGGTCGTCGACTACGAGCTCGACCCGAGTGGCGACCACGTGGCGATTCAGATCTTCGTGCGCGCTCCGCACGACCAGCGGGTGCGCGCGAACACGACGTTCTGGAACGCCAGCGGCTTCGACGCCGCCATGACGACCGAGGGCTTCCGGATCGACAGCCCCTCGCTCACCGCGATGCTGATCGGCGGGATCGCCTTCGACACGCCCGGCGATCCCTCGGCGGCGTCGCCGGTGGCCGAGGACACCGTGTTCCCGCTCTACGCGAACCGGGCGGCCACGAACCGGCCGGTGCTGACGGTCCGGGAGCCCTTCCTGCTGCACTTCGACCAGCCGGCCGGCGGCCTGCGCGCGGGCTCCCCGGTCACGTTCCGCGGCATCCAGATCGGCGAGGTGCGGGACGTGAGCCTCATCTTCGACGAAGAGGCCGTGCTGCCCCGGATCCCCGTGCTGATCGAGGTCCAGCCCGACCGGATCCAGTCGCGCGGCGTGCAGACGACGACGGTCGAGGAGTCCTGGAACTTCATGGTCTCCCAGGGGCTGCGGGCCCAGCTCAAGACGCAGAACTTCCTGACCGGGGCGCTGGCCGTGGAGCTCGACTTCCACCCCAAGGCGCCTCCGGCGGCGATCGACTGGAGCGGCTCCACGCCCGAGTTCCCGACGCTGCCCAGCGGGATCGACGCGATCATGGAGGGCGTGGCGAGCTTCGTCGCCAAGCTCGACGACGTCCCGCTCGACCGCGTGGGCGAGGACGCGAGCGCCCTGCTCCGCGAGCTCCGCTCCGCGACGCCCGCGCTCACCGCCACGCTCGAGAACGCGGAGCAGACCCTGGCGTCCGCCAACGCCCTGCTGGCGCCGGACTCGGAGGCGAGCCAGGAGCTGACGCGGGCGCTGCGCGAGCTCGGCGACGCGGCGCACTCGATGCGTCTGCTGGCAGACCAGCTCGAGCAGCAACCCGAGAGCGTGATCCGCGGAAGGCAGGCCCTACGATGAAGACCACTCACCTCGTGACGGGACGCGCCAGCGCGGCGACGGCACTCGCCCTCGCGCTCCTCACTCTCGGCTGCCTGGGACGCAGCCCCGGCGTGCGCCAGTTCACCCTGGGCTCGGTCCCCGACCGCGCCGTCTCGGCCCGCCCGGCCGGCGCGGGCGAGTTCGCCGTGGGGCTGGGCCCGGTGACCTTCCCGCCCTATCTCAGGCGGCCCCAGCTGGTGTCTCGCGGCGCCGACTCGGAGCTGGTCATCGACGGTCTGCATCGCTGGGCCGGAGGCTTCGAGGCCAACGTGCTGCGCGCCCTGGCCGACGATCTCTCCCTGCGGATCGGGACGCCCTGGGTCGTGCTCGCTGCCGAGGACGCCCCCTTCCCGGCGGCGTTCCGGGTCGCCGTCGACTTCCTGCGCTTCGAGGCCCAGTCGAGCGACGAGCTGCTGCTGCGGGCCCGCTGGGTGATCCGCGAGCAGGGCGGCGACGGCGTCTGGAGCGGCGAGAGCTCCATCCGCAAGCCGCTCGACGGCCGAAGCGTGCGCGGGCTCGTGGCCGCTCACGAGGCGGCCCTGGGCGAGCTGGCCGACGCCATCGCCGCGCCGCTGTCCCGCGCCGCGCCGCGCGCCGCGCAGTCGGCGGAGGGCTCGACGCTCTAGCGGGCGGGCGCCGCGCGCTCAGAGCTGGTCGAACGGGACGTCGCGGTCGGTGCGCGGCTCGCGGGGGAGGCCGAGGACGCGTTCGGCGACGACGTTCTTCTGGATCTCGTCGGTGCCGCCGGCGATGTGCATCGA
>JASJBO010000209.1 GCA_030066475.1 Myxococcota bacterium | reverse complement strand
CGGTGCGTGCGCGGGGCAGCTCGAGCAGCGCGCGCGGATCGAGCCGCGGCGTGATCCAGAGGGACGCCGCGACGACACAGGCGGCGGCCCCCAGCAGGGCGAACGTGGAGCGGATCATCGCGTTTCCTCCTCGGGTCGATAGGCGAGCTGGATGTCGTAGACGCCTGCCGCGTGCGCGGCGGCGATCACCCGCGCCAGCGGCGAGGCCTCCGAGCGCACCACCACCGCGGGCGGCGGCGCGGCGCGCAGGCGCTGCGCGAGCTGCTCGTGCGTGAGGCGCTCCGAGCCCCAGTACAGCTCCGGCCCGCTTTCGCCCGTGCGCACCGTGATGGGCTCGGCGTCGAGCGACGCGCCCTCGCGAGCCGCCGACTCGGCGCGCGGCAGCTCGACCGCGACCGCGGTCTCGCGCCCGAAACGGGCGCTCACCAGCGCCAGCGTGATGCAGAACAGCGAGCACGCCAGCACATCGATGAAGTAGAGCCCGAAGCCCAGATGCGAGGACGGGGCCTTCACGCCGTCCGGACTCCCGCGGCGGGCGCATCGCCGCGCGCCTTGACCCAGACGCCCACCAGCGCGATCAGGAAGCCGACCAGGCTGCTGCGCAGCGCCACGCCGAGCGCGTGCACCAGCGGCCCCGGCTCGATCTCGTCGGGCGTGAGCCCGACGAAGCCGCTGACCATCCCGCTCACCGTGCCGAGCAGCCCCAGCAGCAGCGCGGACTCCACCGCGGGCTCGAGCCAGGCGGGCGGCGGCGGATCGCCGAGCCCGGCAGCGCGCGACGCCATGCGCTGGAGCGCGAGCCCCAGCACCCCGATCGCGAGCACGAGCTGTGGCACGAGCACCCAGCCGACCCGGTCCACCGCCTGCGCGAGGCCGACAGCAGCCAGCTCCAGCCCGCCGACTCCGACGCGCTCCACCAGGACCAGCGGCGCGGCGAGCACGGCGCCGAGCCCGATCCCGACGACGCTAACGCGCAGCACGGCGTGCCCGGGGCCGCACCGGCGGCGCGGCGGGAACGGAGGGCGTCGACTCGTGCAGTCGGGTGAGCGTGAGATCGAAGCCCGCGCGCTCGAGCAGCGCCTCGATCACGACGCCGGCGTACTCGTCCGGCTCGCGGTCCACCAGTCGCCATCCGACCTGGGCGACGCGCGCCCGGCGCACCGTCTGCTCGCACGAGGTGAGCCACGCCTCGCGCTGCAGCAGCTCGAAGACGGCCTCGTCGACCTGCTCCTGGCTGGCCGGGCCCAGGTAGCGGCGCACCACCTCGGCGGTCCACTCGCGATGCTCGGCGGTCCACTCGCGGCACGAGTCGGGCTCGTCGGCGCCCGCGACAGGGGCGGCGAGCGCGACCGCGAGCAGGCCGACCGCGATTCGCTTGGGCGTCCTCATCGGGCATCCTCCCACTCGCGGTGGTCTCCGCGCGCGAAGAAGTCGAGCCGGTCGAGCGAGACCCGCGAAGCGCCGAGGTCCGTCTCACCGGTCGGCAGCCCGAGCGTGCGGCTCACCAGGCTGTCCAGGTCGTCCCACCCGCCCGAGCCGGCCGCGCCGCCCGAGCCGCTGCCCCCGGCCACCAGCGCGCCCAGGCTCAGCTCGCCGGTGCCGTCGAACAGCCCGTCGAGGCTGCGCGCCAGCTGGCGCTCGATCAGCAGGTCGAGCAGCCGCCTCACCGAGCGGCGCTCGGCGCGCAGCTGGTTCGAGCGCGCCTGCACGCGCGCGTAGAGCCCCTCCACCTGGCGCGCGAAGGCCAGCGCGCCCTCGGGTCCGAGCTGGCGCATCGGCATCGCGATCGCCTCGTGCGACGCCCAGCTGGCGTGCAGGACGGCCCCCGCGGTCGAGGCCTCCGACTGGCGTCCAAGCCGGTCGGCCAGCTCCCCGGTGGCCGAGGCCAGCCCCTGGAAGTGGTCCTGATAGAAGGCGCGCCTCTCGGCCTGGGGCGCGGGAGCGTCGGGATCCCCGTTGCGCGTCGCGCGCGCCACCCGCGCGAGCTCGCGCGCGTCCGCCCGCATGCGCACCACCGAGGACTGGATGCCCACCAGCCCCTCGTGCTGCTCGTCGAGCCGCGCGGCGTACGCCTCGATGTAGCGGACCAGCGACTCGGCAGCCTCCTGCTCCGACGACGCCGCCTCGACCGCCCGCCGCGACTCCACCATCGTCTCGGCGTGCTGCTCGATGCGCGGGGCGTACTCGCTCTCGCGGTCGCGGATCTCCTGCTGCGTCTCGAGGATCCGTCCCATCAGCTCCGGGATCTGCTCGATCGCACGCTCGCGCGCCTGCCCCGCCGCCGCGCTCGAGGCCAGCGAGCACGCGACCAGCACCCAGAACACTCGCTCCCACCTCATCGCACTCCCTCCCGTGCAGCGGCCTTCACGACCGGTCGGACGCCCGGCGGCATGCGCAGGCCGGGCAGCGGGCGGTCGCCCGCGATCGCGCCCAGCGCGATCAGCGTCGCAACGCCCGGATTCGAGCGGGCGGCGCGCCGTTGGAGCGCCTCGAGGCGCTCGCTACAGCGCGCCAGCTCCGGCAGGCGCCGCGCGCGCAGCCAGGCGGTGCACTCGGCGCTGCGGGTGCGGCGCTCGACCGCCGGCTCGCCGCAGCGGCGCGCCTCGTCGGCGGCCTGCTCGAAGCGCCGCGCAGCGAGCGCGTAGTCGCCGGTCGCATACAGCGAGAGTCCTGCCCGCGTGTTGCTCCGCACGGACTCGGCAGCGCCCGTGCTCGCGGTCTCGCGCGGCGCGCGGGTCGCAGAGCAGGCCGAGAGCAGGGCGAGGGCCGTGAGTGCGACCGCGACTCCGCGCCGACTCCGCCTCTCTCCCTGCGACCCGGTCCCACCGCCTCTCGTGCTCCGCCACAGCGCAGCGCGCCGTCCTCGCCCCATGGTCGTCCTCCCGAGCTCGGGAGCCCGCCAGCTCTCGGGGGGCTCCTCTCACCCGGAGACATGGTGCTGGGGGCGGCCGCTCAACACCCGGATCACCCGAACGGGCGGCTAGGCTAGGAGCGTGCGCGGCAGACGCCCCCTGCAAGCGCCCGGAGGGCGCGCGCAGTGAGGCGCAGCCGAACGAAGTCCTCAGCTAGGAGTCTGCACGGCAGAAGCCCCCCGCAAGCGCCCGGAGGGCGCGCGCAGTGAGGCGCAGCCGAACGAAGTCCTCAGCTAGGTCTAGGTCTAGGAGCGTGCGCAGCACAGGCCCCCTGCAAGCGCCCGGAGGGCGCGCGCAGTGAGGCGAAGCCGAACGAAGTCCACCAGCTAGGGGTCAGTTGCCTCCGGCGCCGCTGCGCGCCTTGGCGCCCTTGTTGGAGACCACGACGAGGTCGCGATCGGGCATCGGCTCGGCGACCGCGGTCGGGGCCACGGCCGTGGCGATCCCCAGTGCCAGAACCAGCAGCGGGACGATGCCGCGCTTCGCGGCCTGGGCCAGCCAGCGTCCGGGTCCGTTGCGCCAGAAGCGGCGCTCCTCGACCGCCCCGGTCCACTCGGCCTGGTGCAGATAGCGCGCAAGATCGTCCTTCATCGTGTCTTCCATTCCTTTGCGGGCCGCGCCGAGCTCGGTGATCCAGTAGGCCGCGCGGCGCGCGTCTCCAGCATCCACGGCCAGCTGAGCGAGATTCACGAACGGGAAGTAGGTGCTGGCGTCCAGGATCGCGGCGCGACGGAATGCCTTCTCGGCGCGCGCGAGGTGGTCGGGCAGCGGGTGGTCGGAGTCGGGCCGGCAGTCCCACAAGGTCTGGCCGCGCGCGTTCCACAGCAGCGAGCGCACGCGCGGCGCCTCGGCGATCGCGAGGCCCTCCTTGAGGGTGTCGTCCGAGTCGCGCAGCAGGCGCCGGGCTCGGAACACGTGGCCCTCGTTCAGGTGGAACCAGGGGTCCTCGCCCCGGTACTCCGCCTCGACCTCCTGCAGCGCGTCCCAGGCGGCGCTGGACGCGGCGTCCCGATTCACCAGCTCCCGCAGGCGCTGCAGGCCGGGAGGCGCGCCGCCGAGCAGCAGCAGGCGATCCTCGTGCAGTCGATAGCCGACCTGGTAGGCGAGCTTGGCGACCTCGGCGATCCAGGTGCGCACGGTGGCGTGGTTGACGTCGTGGCGGCGGCCGTAGTCGCCCGCCGTGCCGAGACCGTCGAGCTTGACGAAGCGGTAGGCCTCGAGCTTGCGGCGCCACAGATCGGTATCGCCGCGGCGCGACGCCTCGTGCTCGATGCGCTCCCAGAGGGCGCGCCCCTGCGCGGCCCGCGCCTGCTCCTGCTCGTCGCGTTCGCGCTCGCGCGCGGCACGCTCGCGCTCCTCGGCATCGGAGCCGGGGAAGGCCATCTCCTGGGCGGGCTCCCGGTCTCCGGGTCCCTCCCAGTGGAGCGTGAAGACCTCGGGGTAGGCCACGCTGGCTTCTTCACCGCTGCCGGGCATGCTTGTGCCTCCCTTACCTCTCCCCCACCCCCCATAGACCTGGCGTTGGGCGCCCGCGTCCAACACACCTGCCGGTCCGTCGCCGATGTCGTCGCCGGCTTGGACCCGGCCCGGGCGCCTGCGATTCGACCCGGCGTGGCGAAAGACGCTCGCCGAACGCGTAAACCCCCGGCATAGTGGATGATTTCCAGGTTCTGCGCAACCATGTCCGGCCCTCCGGCAACGCGCTCGGTCAAGCGCACCCGACGGGGATCGATGAAGGCTCCAGAGTGAATCGCGCGTCGCTTCGAGAGCTGGGCTTCGCTGGCCTGCTGGGCGCCCTGGTGGCGGTGAGCCCGTTCACGCCCAACGAGTGGCTGCCGTCGGTGCTGGCCGGCAGCGTCGTGGCGGTGGGCGTGTTCGTCTACCGGCGCTGGACCCCGCCCTCTCCGCAGCACGGCCCCGAAGGCGCGCCGCCGAAGGCGGAGCTGCTCACCCCCCACAACCTCCGGCTCCTGCCGCTGATCCTGCTGCTCGGGACGGCGTTCGGCCCGACGCTGGTGTGGCTCTACCAGCAGTGGACCTCGAGCATCTGGATCAACGCCCACGGCATCTTCGTGCCCCTCGTGATGGCCTACCTGACCCTGGCCATCCTGCGCCGCGACCGCTCCGACCGCGAGGAGTCGTCGGCCTGGGGCCTGCCCTTCCTGCTGCTGGGGCTCGGGCTGGTGGTGTTCGACTCGGCGGTGCGCACCCGCCACCTCTCGGCCGTCGGGCTGGTGGTGGCGCTGCCCGGCCTCGCGCTGCTGCTGCTGGGGCCGCGCCGCACCCGGGCGCTCACGATGCCGCTGCTGATCGCGGCCTTCATGATCCCGATCCCCAACGCGGTGGGCACGCACCTGTTCCTGCGGCTCGCCACGGCGGCCGCCGTGGAGCCGTTGATCAAGGCGATCGGGGTCCCCGTGCTGCGCGAGCAGACGGTCCTCGAGATGGCGAACAACACGTTCATCGTCACCGACGCGTGCAGCGGCGTGGCCACCCTGTACGCCGCCGCGGCCGTCTCGCTGGTGCTGACCTGGTACTGCCGCTCCTGGTGGCGGCGTCTGATCCTGATTCTGCTCCCGCTCCCACTGGCGCTGATCTCCAACACGCTGCGCGTCGCCATCCTGGTGCTGCTGACGGAGCGCTGGGGCAGGCCCATCCTCGACAGCCCGCTTCACGAGGCGTCGGGGGTGTTCACCTTCTGGCTGATCCTCGGCGGCCTGTTCTGGATCTCCGATCGCGACGCGATCCGGAAGGCGTTCACGTGATTCCGATCTCCCGGCGCTTCTACTGGCTCGTGATCGTGCTGCTCGCGGCGGCATCGGTGCCCGTGGTCACTCACGGAATCGGGCGCTACCGAAACGAGGATTGCGCCGATCCCGAGGCGTTCCGCGACGCGCTCCGGATCGAGGGGACCCTGAGCGCCGAGCAGCGCGCGATCTCGAGCCGATCGACGCGGGTCCAGTGGACCAGCGGCGAAGTCGAGGGACACGGCCGACCCACCTTCCAGATCGTGCGCAGCTTCCGGGCGCGCTGGCTGAGCGAGCGCCCGAGCTCGCTGGTCGAGCCGCAGATCGAAGCCGAACGCCAGAACGTCGACGAGATCGAGGTCGACGGCCGCACGCTGCCGATCCGCATGGTCTACGACGAGACCGGCGCCCGGAAGCGGCTGGTCGCCTTCCTGTTCGTGTACGCGGGCGAGCCGGTGGCGCGGCCCCTCGTCGCCCAGCTGCGCTCGGGCTTCTCGCAGCTGTTGCACGGGACCCGGCCCCTCACGTTGTTCCTGATCAGCGGGGGAACCGCGCCGTGGAACCTGCCGAAGCTCGAGGAACGCGCGCGCGACTGGCTCGCCGCCGCCTGGCGCCACTACGAGGCGACCTGTCAGCCGTGAGTCCCGGGGCGCTCGGTTCCGCGGAGTCGCGCTCGATTGCGGCACCGGGGACCGCCCCCTACGATCCGGCTCCCGCGCTCACCGAGGAGCTCCCCGTGCCCGCCAAGCCCGAGCGGCGGCCCGTCCGGCCGCAGTTCTCGTCCGGTCCCTGCGCCAAGCGGCCCGGCTGGTCGGCGGCAGCGCTCGATGCCGCACTGCTCGGCCGCTCGCACCGCGCCAGGCCGAGCGTCGAGCGGATTCGCACCGTGCTCGGCGAGAGCCGGCGCCTGCTCGGCCTCCCCGACGACTACCGGCTCGCGCTGGTGCCGGCCTCCGACACCGGCGCCTTCGAGATGGCGATGTGGTCGCTGCTGGGCGCGCGCGGTGTGGACGTGCTGGCCTGGGACAGCTTCGGGGAGGGCTGGGCAAGCGACGTCGAGAAGCAGCTGCGCCTCGATGACGCGCGGGTGCTGCGCGCCGACTACGGCGAGCTGCCCGATCTCGGCGCCGTCGACTTCGCGCGCGACGTCGCGTTCACCTGGAACGGCACGACGGCGGGGGTGCGGGTTCCCGACGGCGACTGGATCGCGGACGACCGCAGCGGCCTCACGCTGTGCGACGCGACCTCGGCGGTGTTCGCGATGCGGCTCCCCTGGGAGAAGCTCGACGTCGTGACCTGGTCCTGGCAGAAGGTGCTGGGCGGCGAGGCGCAGCACGGCATGCTGCTGCTGTCGCCGCGCGCGGTCGAGCGGCTCGAGAGCCACACGCCGCCCTGGCCGCTGCCCAAGATCTTCCGACTCACCAAGGGCGGCAAGCTCGCCGAGGGCCCGTTCCGGGGCGAGACGATCAACACGCCGTCGATGCTCTGCGTGGAGGACGCGCTGGACGGCCTGCGCTGGGCCGACGAGATCGGCGGTCTCGACGGCCTGGTCGCTCGCTCGGAGGCGAACCTGGCGTGCGTAGCGGACTGGGTGGAGCGGTCGGACTGGGTCGAGTTCCTGGCGACCGACCCGCGCACCCGGTCGTGCACGTCGATCTGCCTCGCGATCACCGACCCGCGCTTCCTGGCGCTCGACCCGGCAGCGCGCGGCGCCACCGCGAAGCAGGCGGTGTCGCGCCTCGCCGATGAGGGCGTCGCCTACGACATCGGCAGCTATCGCGACGCGCCCGCCGGCCTGCGCCTGTGGGGCGGCGCCACCGTGGAGCGCGCCGACCTCGAGGCGCTGCTGCCCTGGCTCGACTGGGCCTGGGGCGAGGCGGCGGCAGACCTCGGCGCCTGATCACTCGGCAGCGGGGAGCAGGGCGCGGACCGCATCGACCGTGTCGGCCTGGTCGGCGCGCTTGTCGGGGCGGTAGCGGACCACGCGCGCGAAGCGCAGCGCGAGCCCGGCCGGGTAGTGGGGGCTCGCCTGCACGCCATCGCACGCGATCTCCACCACCAGCTCCGGCCGGACGTGGACCACGGGGCCGTCGCGCGCGACGGCGAGCGCGCCGAGGCGCTCGGTCTGCCAGGCCAGCGTCTCGTCGGTGAGGCCCTTGAACGTCTTGCCCAGCATGACGAAGCCGCCGGTGGCGGGATCGCGCGCGCCCAGGTGCAGGTTGCTGAGCCAGCCGCGGCGCCGGCCGCTGCCCCACTCGGCGGCCAGCACCACCAGGTCGAAGCCGTGCGCCGGCTTCACCTTGAGCCAGCCCGCGCCGCGGCGCCCGGCCTCGTAGGTGGCGTCGAGCGCCTTCACCATCACGCCCTCGTGGCCCCGAGCCAGCGCCGCGTCGAGGAACGCGTGCGCTGCGTCTGCGGACTCGACCCGGGCGCGCGGCACCCGCAGCGCCTCGGGCACACGCGCGTCGAGCAGCGCCCAGCGCTCGGCCGCCGGCAGGTCGATGCAGTCCTCGCCGTCGAGGTGGAGACAGTCGAACAGGAACACGCGCAGCGGCAGCTCGCGGCGCGCCGCCTCGACGCCGAGGCGGCGGCCGAAGCGGCGCATGGTCACCTGGAACGGGTGCGGCGTGCCGTCGTCGCGCAGCGCGATCGCCTCGCCGTCGAGCACGGCGCTCTCGACTGGCAGTGCCCCCACCGCCTCCACCAGCTCGGGTACGCGCGCCGTCACCTCGTTGCCGCGGCGGCTCCAGACCCGCACCTCGTCGCCGAGCCGATGCACCTGGACGCGCGCACCGTCGAGCTTCCACTCGAGCGCCGCGCGCTCGAGCCGGGCGAGCGACGCGTCGAGGTCGCCGGCGGTCTGCGCCAGCATCGGCTGCACGGGGCGGAACAGCTCGATCCGGAAGGCGCCGAGGCCGGCGGCGCCATGGACGAGCGCGGCGGCCGCGACCTGCGGCAGGCGCCCCGACAGCATCGCGGCGCGGCGCAGCTCCGCCGCACCCACGCCGGCTGCGCGCGCCGCCGCCTCCACCACGATGCCCTCGAGCGCACCCTGCCTCAGCTCGCCCAGCAGCAGCCGCCGCAGGAAGTCGGCCTCCGGGGCCGTGCAGGCGGCCAGCAGCTCGCGCAGCGCCCGGCCGCGGGCAGCCGCCGAGCCGCGCCCGCGCAGCGCACCCAGCCGCGTCAGAGCGCGGTCGACGTCCGCGAGCGAGAGCGCCGGCGCCTCGGCCGGGCCTGCGGCGGCGTCGCGTAGCGTGGCCCAGCCCACCCCCAGGCGGCCCTGAAGCGGCTCGCCGCACAGGAAGGCCACCGCGATCTCGGCCTCCCCGGGCGGCACGCGCGCCAGGCAGTCGGCCAGCCGGGCGATCTTCTCGCGGCGCGCGCGCGTCGCGGAGACGGCCTGCGAGGTCTCGACGAGATCGGCGAGCTGCACGCGCGGAGGCTGCCCCGCGCCGTGCGCCGCGTCGACTCGACAGCCCCCCGGCCGGCGCACTAATCTGACGAGTCGTCAGATCCAACCAGACCGGACGGAGACGAGCCGGAGGCCCCGCATGCGCCCCGAAGACCTGATCCTCGTGAGCGTCGACGACCACGTCGTCGAGCCGCCCGACCTGTTCGACCGGCACGTGCCGCAGCGCTATCGCGACCGCGCGCCGCGGGTGGTGCGCAAGGACGACGGCAGCGACGTCTGGGTGTTCGAGGGCACGCCGATCCCGAACATCGGGCTCAACGCGGTGGTGGGCCGCCCGCCCGAGGAGTACGGCATGGAGCCGACCTCCTTCGAGCAGCTCCGCCCGGGCTGCTACGACGTGAAGGAGCGCATCCGCGACATGAACGCCAACGGCGTGCTCGCGTCGATGTGCTTCCCGTCCTTCCCGTCGTTCTGCGGCAACCTGTTCGCGCGACAGCAGGACAAGGACCTGTCGATCGCGATGCTGCGCGCCTACAACGACTGGCACATCGACGAGTGGTGCGGCAGCCACCCCGGCCGCTTCATCCCGCTGTCGCTGCCGCCGATCTGGGACCCGCGGCTGATGGCCGACGAGGTGCGGCGGGTCGCGAAGAAGGGCTGCCACGCGGTCAGCTTCACCGAGAACCCCGAGAAGCTCGGCCACCCGAGCCTGCACAACCCGCACTGGGACCCGTTCTGGGCCGCCTGCGCCGACGAGGGCACGGTGGTCTGCATCCACATCGGCTCCGCGCAGGGCATGTCGTTCACGTCGATGGAGGCGCCGGTCGACGTGATGATCACCGTGCAGCCGATCCACATCGTGAGCTGCGCCGCCGATCTGCTCTGGTCGCGCGTGCCACGCGAGTTCCCGCAGATCAAGTTCGCGCTCTCCGAGGGCGGGATCGGCTGGATCCCCTACTTCCTGGAGCGCGCCGACTACGTGTACCAGCACCACCACCGCTGGACCCACCAGGACTTCGGCGGGAAGCTGCCCAGCGAGGTGTTCCGCGAGCACTTCATCACCTGCTTCATCGACGACCCGGCGGGCGTGCGCCAGCGCCACGCCGTGGGGCTGGAGACGATCACCTGGGAGTGCGACTACCCGCACTCCGACACCACCTGGCCGCAGGCGCCGGAGATCCTGGCCCGCAGCCTCGAGGGCGTGCCCGAGGCCGAGGTGAACGCGATCACGCACGAGAACGCCCTGCGCCACTTCCGGCTCGACGCCTTCGCGCACCGGCCGCGCGAGCGCTGCACGGCGGCTGCGCTGCGCGCCGAGTCGCCCGACGTCGACCTCGGCCTGCGCAGCAGCCAGGGCGGCAAGCCCCCGACGGAGGGGAGGCAGCGGCCCGTCACGACGCTCGACGTGACGCGGCAGCTCGCCAGTGCCTTCACCGAGGTCCCGGCCCAGGTCGGCGAGTAGCCGCCCGCGCCTGGCGGCCTACCCGCGGCGCGAGCGGCCGAGCAGCACGACGCCCACCGCGCCCGAGCCCAGCAGCAGCAGCGTGCCGGGCTCCGGAACGTGCAGGTCCAGCACCGCGAACGTCAGGAGCGACGACGCGGGGAAGATGTTCGTCGAGATGAAGATCGGCGTCACCAACCGCAGGGCACCCGAGGCACTGGCCGTCGAGCTGGTCCCCGAGGCCGGCCCGTGCGCGAAGCCCATCTGCGTGACCGTGCCGAGCGAGAGGGTACCCGTGGTCCACGGGTTGCCGAAGACGGTCGCGTTCACGAGCACCGAAGCCGTCTGCGCGCCGCCCACACCGATCACCGAGAGCGGCACGCTCACGTTGGCCTCCGGCGAGGCGCCACACGAGGCGAGAAGGCAGAACCGCGCCACACCCTGGAGCGCCATCGGACCGTTCAGGGTGCCGGTTCCGCTGCCGCTCGCGAAGCTCCCCGCGCCGTTGTGCAGGGTCGCCTGCAGGCCCTCGATCGGGAACGCCAACGGATCGGTCACCGGCACGAGCACGCCCGTGGTCGCGAACGGCGTCGATGGGATCGAGAGCGTGCCGACGTGCGCGCCCCCGCCCGAGCCGCCGATGGTCGCGATGCCGGTGCCCGTCACTGCGATCGGAGGCAACCCGAAGAGCGAGAGACCGACACCACCCGAGAACGGGACGACCGCCGCCGTCGCAGGAGCCGCGAGAGCCAAGGTGACCAGACCGACCAGCAAGGCCTTCGACGTGTGCATCAGGGCGGTACTCGGCGCCATCTCGACGGCGCTCCTGGCGGGGACGATAGCTTCGACGCAGAGAGGGCGGCCAGCCTCGCGGGTAACCGCCTTCGACGACTCGTGCATGGGGATCTCGACCCTGGGAGTCTGCGCGGCAGAAGCCCCCGCAAGCGCCCGAAGGGCGCGCGCAGCGAGCCGCAGGCGAGCGAAGTCCACCCGCTAGAGCTGCGCCGACGGGACGAGGGGAAGGACCCCGCGGGCAGCCGCTGGACGGCGGGCGCCGCCGCGTGTTACCCAGGGCGCTCCCGCGGCGAAGCCCGCTCCCCACGAGGTGGTCCATGCTCGCCCCCCGCTCCACGCTGATCCTGGCGCTGGCCGCGCTCGCCTGCCTGGCCGTCGCGCCCTGCTCCTTCGGCACCGGCAGCTTCCGCTTCCTCACGCCCGCCCAGCGGCAGCTCTCCCTGGTGGGTCCCGTCGCCTGGTCGCTGGACCTGCCTCGCCGGGGGCGGATCGAGACCCTGGTGGTCGAGGTCGACGGGGTCCCGCTCGACCCGGGCGCCGTGGCGATCGAGGCGGGGATCGCCTCGGGCGTGATCGAGGGCCTCGCGGCCGGCGAGCACGTGCTGCGCGCCGTGATCCAGCTCGACCTCGGCGGGCTCGCGTCCGCGCTGGTGGCCCGCCAGGCGTTCGGGCTGGTCGCGCTGCGCGGCGACCCGGACGCCTGCGAGGTACTGAGCGACGTCGACTGCATGCTGCCCTACCCCTCGTCGCGCTTCCTCGAGCCCGATGCGAGCCGTGCCACGGGGGTGCGCCTGGCGCTCACGCCCGAGACGATCCCGGGCTTCCCGGTGCCCTTCTCGCCGGCCGACCTCAACCGGCAGGACGGCTTCAGCCCGCTGGTACAGCTGCTCACCGCCTTCGAGGGGGGTGTCGATCCCGAGCTCTCGAACGCCCCGCGCCTGCTGGCGGCGACCCGCAGCACCGACGGCCGCTCGCTCGAGTCGGACAGCCCGACGCTGCTGCTGGACGTGACCGACGGGCTCACGCCGGTGCTCCACTTCGTCGAGCCCGACGCGCGCGCGGCGCGCGGCGCCTTCCCGGAGCGCGAGCTGCTGTTCCTGCGCCCCGCCGCGGCGCTCCAGCCCGGCCATCGCTACGTGGTGGCGATGCGAAGCCTGGTGCGCCCGGACGGCACGCCCATCCAGGCCGAGCCGGTCTTCGCGGCGCTGCGCGACCGGCGGCCCACCACCATCGACGCCGTCGAGCAGCGGCGCCCGGACATGGAGGCGCTGTTCGCGCTGCTCGAGCAGGCCGGCGTCGCGCGGCACGAGCTGCTGCTCGCCTTCGACTTCGTGGTCCAGAGCGAAGAGGAGCTGACGCGCGAGCTGGTCGCGATGCGCGCCCGCGCACTCGACTGGCTCGACGCGCAGTGGGGCGAGACCTTCACCGTTTTCCCGCTGCTGGACGACCCGCCCGAGGGCACCGACGCGTCGCTCCAGAACGACTGCGCCGACCCGGGCGAGCGCGTCTGGCGGCTGGTGCGCGGCACCTTCACGAGCCCCCTGTTCCTCGACTCCGACCCGCTGCTGGCACCCACCGTCGGCGGCCGGCTGGTCGACGAGGACGGCGACGGGCTCCCCGAGATCCAGGGCACGATGCAGGCGAACTTCGAGGTCGCCATCCCGTGTGGCGTCCTCGACGAGGGCGGCACGTCGCTGCCGCCGATCCTGCTCGGCCACGGCCTGTTCGGCAACGCGGGCGGCGCCTCGCTGCTGGCGAACGCGCTCGACGGCGTCCTGGTGGAGCAGGGGCTCGGCCGCTACCAGCGCATCGGCGGCGCGACCGACTGGCTGGGACTGTCGAGCTACGACTTCTCGGTCGGCGGCGCCAGCTTCATCACCAACGCGGTGCTGTTCGACCCCGCCAACTTCGGCACGCTGCCCGACCGACTGCGGCAGGGCGTGGTCAACACGCTGGTGCTGGCGCGCATGATGAAGCGCGGCGCCTTCAACACGCACCCCGCGTTCCGGGTCGAGGCGGAGGGACCGGGCGGCGGCGGCACCCCGCCCGCCGTCGGCGTGTTCGACACCGGAGCGGAGCTCGACTACTTCGGCGTGAGCCTCGGCGGCATCATGGGGCTGCTGACGGCGGCGGTCTCGCCCGACCTGCGCCGCGTGGCGGTGGACGTCCCGGCCAGCAACTTCTCCGTGATGATCCAGCGCTCCACCGCGATCGGGCTGATCGCGGCGGTGCTCGACTTCCTGAACCGCGACGCCATGAGTCAGGCGATCTTCTTCTCGCTCGGCACCGAGCTGTGGGACAGCGCCGAGCCGGGCGGCTACCTGCACCACGTCGTGCGCGACCCGCTCCCCGGGAGCGGCGAGGCCAAGGACGTGCTGATGACGGTGGCGCGCTTCGACGGCGTGGTGTCGAACGAGGCGTCCGAGATGACGGCGCGCGGGCTCGGCATCCCCAACCTGTACGACGCGTCCGGGCCGGCGGGCTCGGCGGTGAACGGACTGCTGGGCATCCCCGACCAGCCGGCGCCGCTCGCCGAGGGCGACGCGGACTTCGTCGGGGCGATGGTCTACCACGACCTCGGCATGTACGACCTCGACGACCCCGAGATCCTGCCCTTCGTACCGCCGCTGGCCAACGACACGGCCGCCTCGAACTGCGACCCGCACGGCCGCAGCTTTCGCACCGGGGCCGGGGTGCAGCAGATCACCACCTGGCTGGCGACCGGCGTGATCGACGACTTCTGCGAGGGCGTGTGCGACGGCTTCAGCGCCGACGGCACCGAGCCGGAGCCCTTCGAGCTCTCGGAGGGCCGCGAGGTGCCGTGCGATCCGCTCACCGAGCCGCCGCCCAGCTTCGGGCGTTGAGCGCGTGACCTTCCGCAACCGGGTCACCGAGCTGCTCGGGGTCGAGATCCCGATCGTGCAGGCGCCGATGGGCTGGATCGCGCGCTCGCAGCTGGCGTCGGCGGTCTCGAACGCGGGTGCCATGGGCATCATCGAGACCTCGTCCGGCGAGCTCGACGCGGTGAAGGACGAGATCCGCAAGATGCGCGATCTCACCGAGAAGCCCTTCGGCGTCAACATCGCGCAGGCCTTCGTGCGCGATCCCGCGATCGCCGACTTCGTGATCGAGCAGGGCGTGCGCTTCGTGACCACCTCGGCCGGGAGCCCGACGAAGTACACGGCGCCCCTCAAGGCCGCGGGCCTCACCGTGTTCCACGTGGTGCCCACGCTGCGCGGCGCGCTCAAGGCGGTGGAGGCCGGCGTCGACGGCCTGATCGTCGAGGGCGGCGAGGGGGGCGGCTTCAAGAACCCGCGCGACGTGGCCAGCATGGTGCTGCTGCCGCTGGTCGCCTCCCGGGTCGACGTGCCCATCATCGCAGCGGGCGGGATGCTCGACGGCCGCACCATGGCCGCGGCCCTGGCCCTCGGCGCCGAAGGGATCCAGATGGGCACCCGGATGGTCTCCGCCGCCGAGTCCCCGGTCCACGTGAACTGGAAGAGCGCCATCGTGGCGGCCGCCGAGACCGACACGGTGTTCCTGAACCGGCGCCACGGGCCCGGCCTGCGCGCGCTGCGCACCGGACACAGCGAGTCGCTCGAGTACGCGGAGCACAACGTGATGAGCGAGTTCGGCCGCGCCATGGACCTCTACTTCGGCGGCGACATGGAGGCGAGCATCGCACTGTGCGGCCAGGTGGCCGGCCGCATCGACGCGGTGCGCCCGGTGGCCGAGGTGATCGCCGAGACGGCGCGCGACTGCCTGGCCGTGCTCGGAGAGCTCGCCGAGCGCTACGCCGCCCCGCGCCCGTGACCGTGCACCCGTCGCGCTACCGATCGAGGGGCGCCACGAACCGGTAGCCGCGTCGATGGCAGGTGCGGATCACCGCCTGCCGCGCCCCGTCGTCGCCCACCGCGCGGCGCGCCGCCCAGACGCTGCGCGCGAGCACACCGTCGCAGAGGGTCGTGTCGGGCCAGAGCGCGCGGCGCAGCTCCTCGTGGCCGACCACCCGGTCGCGGTTCCGGACGAGGTGGAGCAGCAGATCGAGCGGCTTCGGCTCGATCGCCACCCGCCGCTGCTCGTGGCGCAGCTCGAACCGGCTGCCATCGAGCTCGAAGCCACCGAACGCGTAGACCACGACCCGTTCGACGCCGTCCGCAGCGGGTTCGATTCGCGCGCATCGTGATGGAATCGTGAGAATCCGCGCTGCGGCGGACGGGGTCGATCCCGGCAGAACCGGAGGAGCCCCGATGCGTCTCGACCCGATCCGATGCCTCGGCATCCTGACCTGCATGATGTTCGCCACGTCGCTCCCGGCAACGGCCGCCGGAGGCGACGCGGCGCCCGCGCCGCCGCGCGAGGGCGACCGGATCTCCTACGATCGCATCGACGAGCTGCGACCGTGGCTGCCGCCCGAGTTCTGGTCGCACCGCGACTTCTTCTTCTACGAGGGGATGGCGCTCGAGATCGGTCCGGCGCACCGCGACTATGCGCCCGCCGCCGCCTATCTCGACGCCACCACCCGCTTCGCCCACCAGGCCCGGCTCGGCCCCGACGACAGCCTCGAAGGCTACGTCGCGGGGCAGCCCTTCCCGATCGACGACGTCGACTGCCGCGCCGACCCCCGCGCCGGCGCGAAGATCATGTGGGACTTCGACTACCAGTGGCACGGCGACGGGGCAGCCACGCACTTCTACTACTCCTACTGGGACCGCGGCGAGCAGCTCCCCCTGTTCTTCGAGGGCACCTCGAAGACGATCCAGCTCTCGCACCGGGTGGAGCCCGCCTATCGAGAGCGGGGCGGCGACCTGTTCCGCGGCGAGCACCGCAAGAACGCGCGCGGCATCGAGGTGACCGCCCCGTTCGACGCGCGCGGCACCGCGCTGCTGAGCTATCGCTACAAGTCGTCGGATCGCCCGCCGGCCGAGGCGCAGAACGACGATACCTGGGTCTACGTGCCCAGCTTCCGGCGCGTGCGCCGCGTGTCGACGGCCCAGCGCACCGACGCGGTGGTCGGCACCGACTTCACCTTCGACGACCTGTTCAGCTTCGACGGGATCGTCCCCCAGTACGAGTGGACGTGCCTGCGGGAGGCCGAGATCCTGGCTCCCACCAACACGCGCGTGCGCGCCTACCCGTACCAGCGGAATCACGACTTCGGGCCCTACGGGCTCTCGTACGCCGACGACCGCTGGGAGCTGCGCCACGCCCTGGTGGTGCGCATGGTCCCGAAGAACGCCGACCATCCCTATCAGCGCAAGGACCTGTATCTCGATCGACAGACCCTGGTGCCGCTCTACTCGTTCGCCTACGACCGCAAGGGCGAGCTGTGGAAGATCATCTGGCACAACAAGCGCTGGAGCGAGGACGATCTGACCGGCGACGACTGGTACGTGGGCTGGGAGGGCGTCGAGACGCCGCGCGACCTGCGCGTGGTGAGCGACGTGATCGTGAACGTGCAGACCGGGACCGGCAACCGCATCGAGATCTGGGACAACCACGGGATGCCGCTCGGCGGGCGCGGCCGGGTGCGCGCGTACATCAACGTGGGCAGGCTCGACAGGCGCCACTGAGGACGAGACGTGCGAAGATCTCCCGACCGATCGGGAGGATTCCGCATGCCCCGTCTCCGTCAGGTCCCGCGCGCCGAGGCCCCGCCCGACGTGCAGCGGATCTACGACATGCTGTTCGGCGGGCGTTGCCCCGTCGCCGAGCCCGGCACCGCCACCGGCACGCCCGGCAACTGGTGGAGCGTGTTCGCGCTGGTGCCCGACTGCTTCCGCCACGCGGTGGCCGGCTTCGGCTTCTACCGCAGTGCCGACCGCAAGCTCGATCCCACGCTGCGCGAGCTGGGGCAGGCGCGGGCCGGCTTCCTGCGCGAGAGCCAGTTCGTGTTCTCGCAGCACTGCAAGGCGGCGCGCGACGTCGGGCTCACGGAGGCGCAGATCGAGGCGCTCCCGGCCTGGTCGACGGCCGGCGTGTTCACCGACGCCGAGCGGGCCGTGCTGGCCTACACCGACGAGCTGGTGCTCCAGAACGGCCGCGTCCAGGACGCCACCTTCGCCGCGCTGCGCGAGCACCTCTCGGAGGAAGAGACGCTCGAGCTCACCTACATCACGGCGCTCTACGAGATGCACGCCATCATGTGCCGCGCGCTGCGCCTCGAGTACGACGACGTGCCGGAGCGCGTGGTGGAGATCCCCGCCCCGGGCGACGGCCGCGTGGCCGACTTCATGTCGGGCGTCGGCAAGGCGAAGTAGGCGCGCGGCGCACGGCAAGCCAGGAGCCCGCGCGGCAGAAGCCCCACGCAAGCGCCCGCAGGGCGCGCGCAGCGAGCCGCAGGCGAGCGAAGTCCATCCGCAAGCGCCCGCAGGGCGCGCGCAGCGAGCCGCAGGCGAGCGAAGTCCATCGGACCGTCTTCGCCCGGCAACCAGCCCCTTCGCGGGCACCCCGCAAGCGGAGGCGAAGCCGGAGCGCGCAGCGAGCCG